>CALUIE010000009.1 GCA_944320605.1 uncultured Phocaeicola sp.
TAATTGACAAACTTTTCAAAGAACTCATTTTATTTACTGCCAAAGCCGCTTAGGCTTGGCGAATTTTTAACGAACTAAAAATATATTTAAAAGTTTATATAAAATTGGCAATGTTATAAAAAAAACATATATTTGCATTCGATAAAAACTTAATGAAGAATGACTATGTTAAAACAAAACGATTCAACAAAAGAAAGCTACTTGAGACCTGAAAGCGAAGTTATTATTATAGAATTAGAGTCTGTAATATTAAATAATAGTGATAATAGTGAAATAAATGCCATCAGTACAAAGATTTATGGCTTCGATGATGGCGGTACATTCGATATTACAGTATTTGAAGAAAATTAGAACCATATAAAGTGAATGGCGCACCAATAAGGTTTGCGCCATTTTTTATATTAAAACGATTAAAATCATAACAAAAAAAGCTATATTTGTCTTATACATGGCAATACCGCCATAACAGACAATCAGGCACATGAATACAAATCCGGAACTTGAACTCGCCAATACACTCATCGCACAGACAGACACCAACATATTCCTCACCGGAAAGGCAGGGACAGGAAAGACCACATTCCTGAGGTCACTGGTCAAGGAATCACCCAAAAGAATGATTATCCTTGCTCCTACAGGCATTGCAGCTATAAACGCCGAAGGAATGACCATACACTCATTTTTCCAGCTTCCTTTCGCACCGTATATACCCGGAACGGCTTTCGGAGGCGACGCTAAATACCGTTTCCGCTTCGGCAAGGAGAAACTGAACATCATGCGAAGCATTGACCTGCTTGTTATAGACGAGATAAGTATGGTACGTGCCGACCTTTTAGATGCCATAGACGACGTACTTCGCAGGTTCAGGCGCAACAGCAAACCTTTCGGAGGAGTACAGCTACTGCTGATAGGCGACATACAGCAGCTTCCACCGGTAGCCAAGAACGACGAATGGCAAATGCTTTCGGAATACTATGACTCGCCCTACTTCTTCTCGAGCCATGCGCTCAAAGAAACTTCTTTCTGTACCATAGAACTTAAGAAAGTTTACCGGCAGAGCGACGCGCGTTTCCTTTCACTTCTGAATGCCATAAGGGAAAACAGATGCACAAGCAACGACCTGAAAGCACTTAACAGCCGATATATGCCGGATTTTAATATGGGTAACGACGAAGGTTATATCCGCCTTACGACACACAACATACAGGCACAGAGAATCAACCAAAGAAAATTGGACGAACTTCCCACCCGAAGCTATAAGTTCAAGGCTACGATAGAAGGGAACTTTCCTGAATATTCCTATCCCACCGATCCGGAACTGGAACTTAAGAAAGGAGCGCAGGTTATGTTCGTAAAAAACGATATATCCGGAATGCACCGGTACGCAAACGGAACAATAGGGCGCATCAGTAATATCTCAAACGAAGGAATAGAAGTCATTGTAAACGAAACAGGCACGAAAATAAACCTTGAAGAAGCCGAATGGGCAAACGCCCGATACCGTCTGGACGAGGAAACAAAAGAGATAGTGGAGGAAGTGGAAGGCACATTCAGGCAATATCCTTTGAAACTCGCATGGGCAATAACAGTTCACAAAAGCCAGGGACTTACATTCGACAAGGCAATAATAGATGTATCATCTTCCTTTGCCCACGGTCAGGCTTACGTGGCACTAAGCCGGTGCCGAACTCTCGAAGGGCTGATACTTAGCTCTCCCATCTCCGCCAATGCTGTGATAAGCGACAAAGTGATAGACTCTTTCACAGACGAGCAACGCAAGTCCGTACCTACCCTGGAACAATGCTCCGCCATGCAGAAAGCATATTTCACGGACCTGCTGAAGCAACTCTTCGGATTCAGGCAGATGGAAACATCACTAAACCATTATATCCGTCTGATAGACGAGCATCTGTACAGGACATATCCCAAACAGCTGGAGATGTACAAGAACGAGGCGGAACGTTTCAAACAGGCGATAACGGAAGTAAGCATGAAATTCGAGAGCCAATATACCCGCATGACAGCGCAGGCTGCCGATTGCGAGACTGACACATCACTTCAAGACCGTATATACAGTGCATCACAATACTTCGCTGAAATGCTGAAACCGCTTCAGGATTTGCTGGACAGCACAGACATTACGTCCGACAACAAGGAAATCAGAAAAAGGATAGAAACGGCTTTCTACGAACTGACAGATGCTGTAAGAATAAAATCCGCTCTTATGGAACACGTACACGACAAAGGCTTCCACGTACAGGACTTTCTGCGTAAACGTGCCATACTGAGCATGGACGAAACAAGAGCAACAGCAAGCAAGAAACGGGAAAAACCGGAAAAGAAAATCCCTCTTGAAAGCAGCGATATTGGCAATATGGAGCTATACCGCGCATTGGTGGAATGGCGCAGGAAGGAAGCCGCCGAACTCGGGCTGCCGGCATATACAGTGCTTCAACAGAAAGCCATCATAGGGCTGTCAAACAATCTTCCCAAAAACGAGCGTGAGCTTCTCCGCATCAAGTGTATAGGCAAGAAAACTGTCGAGAAATATGGCAATGCTATTATGAAGATTGTCGAGAAATTCCGATAATGGAAAAACGCACCTAAAATAGAGTGTTTTTTAGGGGAAAACGCACCTTTTTATACATTATTTTTAGGGGAAAACGCACCTTTTTGTTAGAAAAATCATAACTTTGTATCACTTAATCAACGAATTATGCTTTTTAGGAAGATTGAATCAAAAATACGAGATTATTTTACCTCAAATGCCAAAGAAATAATGCTTATTGAAGGGGCAAGGCAAATAGGTAAATCTTACATCATCAGGCATGTTGGCAAGTCAATGTTTGAAAATTACATCGAGATTAATTTTGAAAAAGACAAACAAGGAGACAGACTATTTGCTAATGTAAATACTGTTGATGACTTTTATGTTACGCTTAGTACCATTGCCGGTAATAAACTTAATGATAAAAATAATACACTAATATTCATAGACGAGATACAGGCATACGAACAGTTTCTTACTTTAGTGAAATTCCTGAAAGAAGATGAAAAATATACATATATAGCAAGTGGTTCACTACTTGGTATAGCCTTAAAAATGACATCTTCTGTACCTGTAGGCAGTTTGCAGATAGAACAAATGTATCCTATGGATTTTGAGGAATTTCTTATAGCTTGCGGAGTAGGTCAAGAAGCTATTGATTCTTTCAGAAAACATTTTGACCAGGAAAATTCTTTAAACGAATCAATGCATAATAAGTTGCTCGATCTATTCAAAAAATATCTGATTGTCGGTGGTCTGCCGGAAGCTGTAGAAACATTTGTAAAAACATTAAACATTGCAGATGTGAGAAAAATACATCAAAACATTCATACATTATATAAAGTAGATGCAGCCAAATATGAAAAAGATAATTCCAGAAAATTACAAATCAGGAGAATCTATGATATGATTCCATCAAATCTTGAGAATAAGAAGAAAAGAATCATTTTCAAGGACATTGAAAACAAAAGTTGGAAAAGATATGATGACTATACTGAGGAATTTGAGTACCTAATTTCGTCCGGTATTGCCCTAAATGTGCAGGCAGTAAGTCAACCTACATTCCCCATGATAGAGTCGGTAGGTAAAAACCTTCTCAAATTATACCTTAACGATGTTGGGATACTTTCATTTCTTTATTACGGAACAAACATTGATGCTATAGCGAAAGATTCCTTAAGTATAAACTTAGGCTCAGTATATGAGACTGTTGTAGCACAGGAACTTAAAGCACATGGATTCCCATTATTCTACTATGATAACAAAAAACTTGGAGAGGTAGATTTTCTTGTTGACGACATAAAAGACCTGACATCAATGCCTATTGAAGTGAAATCAGGCAAAGACTATACAAAACATACTTCATTAGACAGATTTATCTCAAATAAAGATTATAACGTAAGGCGGGCTTTTGTTTTATCAAATAACAGAGAGGTAGCTAAAAGAAACGGTATAACATATTTACCTATATACTTCATAATGTTTTTCCAAAAAAACAACAAAACTATTTCGCAATTTTCAGCATTGGATGTTGATTTCCGATAATAAAAATAGCGCGACAAGGAAGTTTCCATGCCGCGCTTTTTGTGCGTTAATCAACAATAGATTTACAATTATGAGTTCATCTAATACCTATATTAGTTTGATGCTGTTTCGCTGTCTACAAAGGACTGAAGTTCTTCAACAGATGCAAAGGTTTTTACCCAATATAAATCGTATGTTTTTAAATTCTTATTATCAGCTACAACAAACTTGAATCGCCTTACTTTCTTAGGACCATCTTGTGGAATATTTCCTGATTTAAACTTCTTTCTTAAATCAAAATAGACCCAAGCAGGACTACCTTCTTCTATAGCATCTGGTTTAAGTAAAGTAAAAGCATTATTATCTGAATTAATATCTCCCTGGTAATATCCACCAAAGGTAGTAGAAGAATCTCCTTCATTAATTTCAAGTTTAAATGCACCATTAGAGTTACGTCCTTGTGTCCAACCATCCGGTGGGGTAATCTTTACTGCAAGTATTGGATAGTTCAAAGCATCTATATACAAATCTTCTTTGAATACCAATAATAAATCAGCTCTATACACTCCTCCTGAAGATTTTTCTCCCATAGTAACTGTTGTCTTAATTCCATCTGATGTAGATGTTGCATTCTTAGTCTCTGTTTGTGAAGTATCAAATCTCCAAGGCGCCAGCCCCTCACCAAATGAGAAATCAAAACGTCCTTGAGCTACAGTTACATCTACTGTTTTTGTAAATGAAACATCACCTTTAATTACTGACGCAGTGATTTTTGCATCACCACCTACCAAAGTCTTTACTTTCAACATACCTGTTGTAGCGTCAACTGCTACTATTTCCTCATTACTACTTGACCATGTTATTGTAGCACCATTATTAGTATATTTTATCTGATAGCTCTGTCCATAACCTAATGACTTCAAATTATCATCTGCTGTAAATGAGAAGATGTCATTATAAGCCGGGTTAGACACAGGTACCTCAAGGTCATAGTAAGTATTAGAATTGATATTGTTGTAATATAAATTTTTGCATGGAGCAGTTTTAGTATAATCTGCAGAAGTATCACCATATTTACCGTTGAAAGAAAGTGTGATATTATCAGATATAGAAGATGTATTTGTAGGGAATACCAAAGCATAAAGATATGCGGTTGTATTGGCAGCAACCGTCAAACCTTCATCAGGTATAGTAACCTTTATAGCGTATGTACCGTTTGATACACTATATGTTGGAGTTACTGTACCATTATCCATGCTAAGTTCAGCCTTATCGCAGAAAGGTCCCGATATACTTACCTCATTTACTGTAAGATCCTCACTTTCGGTGTTAGTTATCTTGAATCTGTATATTGCGGGAAGGACATTAAAACTGATGCTTGCAGTATTTGCAGCACTTACAGTGCCTGTACCGGACATCAATACGTAATCTTTAAGATGTTCTGTGCTGTTCAGTGCAGTCTGTGTAAATCCGTCAGGCAATGTGAATGTCACTTTATTATCTAAACCGATATTAGTATCTTTCAAAGGAGATACAGCCCAGATAACATCACCTTGAGCATACGCTTGTGACAAACCTGTGGTAATCTGTAGCTGTGCCTGTTTCTTATCATCTGTATTTGGAGTGACAGTAGTAGCAGAATATTTCTTACTACCGTCAAAGTCAATAAATGCATTGTTGCTCCAAACGAATGATTTCATTTCATTATCAGAAGCATCCCAAGTGAAAGCAAGGCTTTGGTCGTTACTGTTTATATCCCAATGAGCCCTTGACTCAACACCACCTTCATTTATATCACCTGTCAAAGAGATATAATATCCCTCGCCTGATACCGGAGCCTGTCCTTCTTCAAACTCATTCACACATGATGTAGCGAAAACAGAAGCCGCTACACAAGAAAGCGCGATAAAACGATTTGTATATGTCATAGTCGTATAAATTTTAAAAGTTAATCTTGCCAACCCAAATTAGTCTCACTTACAGAACCGAATCCTGTACTTCCTCCCCAGCCCGGATCAGTCGTGATACTACCTCCTACAGTAGGACCACTTGAACACAACATACCTTCATTCTGCACGCTATAAGACATAGTCTTAGGTGCCACATAGCTTTCTTTCATTTCCGAAAAAGCCATGGTTAGTAAATCTCTTTGATTTTTCATGTTTTATAGTTTTTAAGTTATCAATAAATACTTTTTCCTTCATTAAGTTTCTTCAATCTCAGCAACGCCTCCATATAATAATAATCGGCATAAATTATTGAAGCGTCTATCTCCGAACCTGCCGGCCAATGTCCTGTAGAGTGAAGCAGGAGTGAATGATTGGTATCACCGCCTCTGTATTTAGGAGAATCAAGGCTTTCAATCATCTTAACCGCGGCATCCTTGTATTTTACCGACTGTTCGCCGGTACAGAAAGTTGACATTTCAAGAAGCGCAGAGGCCACTACACAAGCGGCAGAAGCATCGCGTGGAGCATCGGGAATGCCTGGCGCGCTGAAATCCCAATAAGGAATATAATCATCAGGCAGGCGGTCTAAATAAACCTGAGTGACCTTCTCTGCAAAGTCAAGATACTTAGGGTCCTTTGTCTCACGGTAAACTACAGTGAATCCATATATTGCCCATGCCTGACCACGGGCCCACATACTGTCATCAGAATATCCCTGATGTGTACAGCGGTTTATACATTCGCCTGTCAATGTGTCGTAAACAGCCACATGATATGAGGTATAATCATTACGGAACTGGTTTTCCATAGTCTTGTCGGCATGGGAAACAGCTATGTCATACAATTTTTTGTTTCCTCCGTTCTTGGCAGCCCAGAACAGCATCTCAAGGTTTATCATGTTATCCATAATTGTATTATGTCCGCCAAACATCTCCACATTACGTGGCCATGAAAGTATTGTCCCTACCTTAGGTCTGTACAGTGTGGCAAGAGTATCCGCCACAGCCAAGATTACACGCTTGTACTCAGGATTGGAAGTAAGACGGTAACCATTTCCATAACTGCAGAACACTAAGAATCCGAGGTCGTGGTCGTACGCCGGAATATCGGCAAGGAATCCAAGTGATTCAGTGAATTTCTCTGCTTCCAGACGTATGCTGTCGCTCAATGTGGCTTCGTAGTCATACCACAAAACTCCCGGCCAGAAACCGGCTGTCCATTCCTCCTTTGTAGCCTTGCGAAGATTCCATTTAGTCTCTCCCTCAAGAATATTACGGGGCATCATGGTATAATCCATACTGTCTGCCGAGTGCAGGTCATGAAGTGTAGTTCTGATTTGACTGTCACAATATTCCAATGCGCCGTCAACATCAATACGTGGCGGTTGTGTGAAACTGCAGGCAGAAAGCACCGCCAGTCCCAGGCCTGCAATGATTTTGTTTACTTTCATTTCGTATTATATTTTTATTTCCTATTTTTTTCTATTCTGAACCAGTCGGCATCAACCCATCCGCGTTCCTTGCCGTAAGGAGTCACACTGAACAGTCCTACTTTGGCTCCAATCCATTTTCCCTGACGTGCGGTAAAGACATCACCCGCTTTGTGGAAACGTCTGCCGTCGGTACTGTAATAGAATGTACATTTTCCGCCTGACTCAACTTTCACCCTCAAGTATATGTCTATCTCATAATTTGGATAAAGACCTGCCTCGAAAGTCCTGCTGTTGCCAAGAACACACTCCACAATCACCTTTTCAGGATTCATCTGTTCCGCGTCATTGCATTGGGCATACTTCAATACAAAGTTTTCTCCCGACTTCTCAACTCCCAAATATGCGTAGTCCCATCCCATAACTATTAGTCCGGACATCTGGCCGTTATCTTTAGCCGAGACCTTAAGTTTAGTTGTAGCTGTAAACTCCTCTGCCGGAAATTTCTGCAGAAGAAGATTCGGAACCTCCCAGAAGTTTCTGAAGTTTTCAGACAATTCATATCCATACAGACGGATATATCCCATATCTGTGGTAAACCCGAAGAAATCATGATAATTGGAATGCCATTGCCACTGGAGTCCCAAATGCCGGGTGTTGAATTCATCACTCTCTGCCGGAGTATGAATAATACATTTGGCATCCGTGACAGGTTTCCTGTATGAAGTAACAGGCTCACCGCATCCATCGCCGTCAGTGTCAATTCCAATAACAGGCCAGTCCTCCTTCCACGTCATAGGATTAAGATGCACTACCCTGCCGTATGCGCCCTTGTCCTGAAAATGCAGAAACCATGATTCTCCTGCCGGTGTATCCACCCATGCTCCCTGATGCGGACCGTTTATATCAGTCTTTCCCTGAGCCATCACTATACGGGGTTCGTACGGACCGTAAACGTTTTCCGACCTCAATACAAGCTGCCAGCCTGTGGCAACACCGCCTGCCGGAGCAAATATGTAATAATACCCATTGCGTTTATAAAATTTTGCCCCTTCTATAGTATGGTTCACACCGTCATTACCATCGAATACCATTACAGGATCGGATATAACGGCTGTACCTTCGTTATTCATCTCACATACAGTGATTATACTGTTGAATCCTGCCCTGCTGCCTGCCCATGCGTGTGCAAGATATACATTGCCGTCACCATCCCAAAGTGGACAAGGGTCTATCATACCCTTTCCAGCCTTTACAAGCACAGGCTTTTCCCACTCACCGTAAATATCTTTTGTCTTGACCATGAAGATACCGAAATCAGGATCGCCCCAATAAATATAAAACTCACCCTCGTGATGACGGATTGAAGGAGCCCAAACACCTTTGCCATGTTGAGGCTTAGCATAGAAATCTTCAGGTTCTACATTTTTTATGGCATAGTTCACAATCTCCCAGTTGACCAAATCCTCCGAATGCAGTATCGGAAGCCCTGGAGTACAATTGAAACTGGAAGCCGTCATATAGTAATGTCCGTCAACGGCACAGGCGTCCGGATCAGAATAGTCGGCATGTATCACAGGATTTACGTAAGTACTGTCACCCTGGTCTGCCACCCATACCTCCGACCTGTACTGGGCCTGCAACAGCACTACCGAAGAAACTATAGCTATAAACAAAAAATACTTTCTCATCGTAATTATCTTTTAATGGCAAGTTCCTTAAAATGAAAACAATCCTTTTACCTGTAAGAAAATAAAAACAATATGATTTACCCTTTAATTTAAAGTAATAAGGAACTTACCAACATTCTTTTATTCTTAATACGAACAAGAAAGTATTTATACCTAATCAAAGATCACTTTTTTATAATTTTCTTCCGTTATATTTCTTATACCCCTTCTGTGCTGCCTTGTCAACAGGATAGAACCTTATTGCCGCACCACCTTTTGGATTAAGTCCGAACTTTATGTCCTGTGAGGAATTTACAAGGAAATACGAGCATTTCACATGCGTTTTGGTCTTTACAGCCTCCCCGCCATCGGTATAAATGCAGGCCAGATATGTCTTATCCTTGTCAAGGAATGAAAGGTCAAGTACTTCGTCCGAACCATCGTTATTTGTAATCATACCCACAAACCATTCCTCACCGCTTCGGCGTGCCATAGTAATGTTCTTTCCGGGAGTACCGTCCAAGACTCTTGACTCGTCAAACACTGTTTTAAGGTTTTCAAACCATTCTATCTCCGGTTCACCACCATACAGGGACGGTTTGTCATACCAGAAAATGGTCTGAAGCGGACTGTACATAATCAGCGACAAAGCCAACTGGTGCGCATGAGTATTCTTCAGTCTCCTGTCGTAATAACAGATAGTATAATCTGCGGCACCGTTAATCATACGCGTAAACGGCAGTATAGTATTATGTGTCGCGTCAGGGAATTCCTCGTTTCCGTGAATACCTTCCTGAGTAAGCAGATTAGGATATGTACGGCTGAAACCTGACGGACGGAATTCGTCGTGAATGTTCATCATCAGTTTGTTATCGGCTGCCAGACGTACCATATCGTGCAACCAAACAGCCCAACGGTGGCTGGCATACTGCACGAATCCTGACTTAACTCCTACCACTCCCCATTCTCTCAACAAAGGGAATAATTCGCGCATCTGTTTCTGTAACGCGTGCTGGTTCACGTAAAGCCATACACCTACCCCTTTCTCTTTTCCGTGTTCAATCACCTTTTTCATGTCAACATTAGGAACCACTTTCGTGGCATCACCATCGTGCGAAGTACATGGCATATACCACTGCCAATCGAAAAGCATGTAAGGAATATTATGTTCGGCACAAAAGTCAATAGTGGCAAGTCCGGCCTCGGTGGAAATAGCGGAACGCATAATCTTGCCCGGCTTAATCCATGAAGTATCTTCTATCTCACATGCAGGATTAAGGTTCTCTATGATATAATTATGCTCAATCAGCTGTCCCGGTTTCTCCGCTGTCATCACAATCTTCCACGGAGTAGCATAGTAAGTGACTATATCCACAGGACTGTACATCACAGACGTCAGCGTACTGCGCTTCTCGGCAGAAGCCTGATACTTGGTAAGACACCAGTCATCAACATCGGCATCAGTCAGTGCGGTCCAAAGGCCGTTAGGCAATTCAAGAGTCAAAGCCCTCTCCACAGGATTTGTAAGAGCATTGACATCAAGATGTTCAAACCAGCCCTGCGCCCACTGCTCGCTCCATGCCATAGTACCATCGGCAAAAGAATATTCAGTAAGGTCGCCGGTCACTTTATGAAATATGGCATCCGGGTGCTCAGGGAAAAAATAACGGAAAGCCACGCCCTCGTCGTACGCTCTAACCTCAACATTAAGACGGTATTTTGACTTGTCCTTCTTCGACATATATACCACCCCCGCATTATAATTGTCCTTCACCAGGCTACGCTCGCCATATACAGGTTTCCACTCGCCGCTATGAGAAGAATATGAAACTGAATCAATCTCCATATTGTCCATCCAGCATTCAGGTTGCCGAAGGGTTCTTTTTCCGAGAGCCATCTCCCACACACGGTTATCTACATGCAGCCCCGCCTTAGACTCTTTCAGAACGTTCTTGTCCTTGAAATCGACTGTATAATAAAGGCCATTGGCCCCTGAGGCAGATGTTTTGCCATAAAATTTCACTTTATGCACCCCTCCAGGAGACGTCAGTTCCAACTGTGTGCTTTTCTCTGCATACAATGCCGTACTCACGGCAAATGCCATAAATGGTAATAGTAATCCTTTCTTTATCATTTTATGTACGTTTTTTTATTTTAATACGAACGAGTTGTGGAATACACTCAATGGAAATGGTGTTTTCTTAGATTACGCCAAATTACCGAAAAAATTAACGCCAAATTACCGAAAAAATTAACGCCAAATTACCGAATTTGCAAAATATCGCTATATTTGCATATATTATAAATGTATTAGAATATGAAATGGTACAGACATAGAATAATGGACGACCTGTTGATAAAAAAGCTACAGGCTAAAGGTGCGGTATTGATAGAAGGTCCCAAATGGTGTGGCAAAACGACTACTGCCGAAGAATTTGCCGCAAGTAAAATTATGTTGTCACGTCCCGACGTAAAGGAACATTTTAAGAATATGCTGGAAATAGATACTGATACCGCCCTTGCCGGTAATCCCCCAATGCTTATCGACGAATGGCAGACAGTCCCTAAATTATGGGATGCTGTACGTTATACAATTGACCATCGCAGAAAAATGGGGCAATTTATTCTTACCGGTTCAGCCGTTCCTAATAAAGAAGAAAGGGAACATTCCGGCACTGGCCGGTTTGCATGGCTAACAATGCGACCGATGAGTTTATTTGAATCCGGAGAATCCAATGGAAGTGTAAGTCTTAACAACCTGTTTACCTCTCCTGAAAAGATATTGGCAAAAAATGATTTGAAATTACAGGATATTGCGTTCCTGATTTGTCGTGGAGGCTGGCCTATGGCTGTAGGATTACCAAAAGAAGAAGCATTAGAACAAGCCTTCGATTATTATGACGCTGTGACCAAAGAAGACGTAACAAAGGTCGATGGAGTGAAACGCACATCTGAAAGAGTACAGCGTTTAATGCGATCTTATGCCCGTCATCAAGGGACCCAGGCATCTGTAGCAACTCTATATGAGGATTTGAGGAACAATGATTCGGCAACATTAGATGAAGATACAATCAGCTCCTATCTTGAAGTGCTAAGAAAGATTTTCGTAGTAGAAGATATGCCGGCATGGAATCCAAATCTACGTTCAAAAACCGCAATACGCACATCAGACACTCGTTACTTTGTTGATCCGTCAATAGCCATCGCCGCTTTGGGAATGGGCCCTGCTGATTTAATGAATGACTTAAACACAATGGGATTCTTTTTCGAGGCCCTGTGCGTAAGGGATTTGCGTGTATATGCGGAAGCCTTGAATGGAAAAGTATATCATTATCGCGACAAAAATGGATTGGAATGTGACGCAGTGATTCATTTACGAAACGGACAATACGGATTGATAGAAATAAAATTGGGAGGTCAATCTCTGATTAATGACGGTGCCAACACTCTTAATTTGTTGGGTAACCAAATAGACACGACACGCATGAAAACCCCGGCGTTTAAAATGATTCTAACCGCAACAGGTGAATATGCCTATCGACGCCCGGAAGATGGAATTTACGTTGTGCCTGTCGGATGCCTGAAACAGTAAACACAATGAACATATAGTGAATGTTCACTAAACATTCACTATATGTTCATCAGACGTTCATAACAAATATTTTCAGCTGTATTATTCAATCCTTCAGGACAAAACTATCTTCATATTTTAAATTCCCAAAAAGAATTTCCTTTCAACAGGTTCAGCCGTACGTACTTTACCTTCAATACCGTATTGCCATGCCACAACAGTAATCATAATAGGCAACTTCGCTCTGACAGGAATATCTGTTATCCTCAATATATCTCCTTCCACTACGGCAGGACCACTTTTAACATAATATGAAACCGGCAGTCCGCAATCGGATACCGCTTTGAGTTTTATCTCCTCAGTATCAGCCGATATATCCTCAATTCCGGGGAAAAGTATATACTGGCGTCTGCCTTCAGCATTTCTGTAAGGAATACGAAGATTGAGCTGCTGCACACTACATCTGGAATAATATTTTCTTCATGGTATTTGTTATTTGTTTTTCAAGTTCTCAGTAACAGTTACCGAGCTGTATTTTATCAGTCATTGATTCTAACCTTAACAGATTTGTTCGTATAAGTGAACTTGGATTCCGAATCATTAATCCATAGTTTTGACGGACGAACAGACGCTACACCGAAAGCAGCATTCATATAAGGCTGTCCCTGCATCCATAACTTCCATTCGTTCCTGTCTTCCTTTTTTATGACAAAAAGCTTGGACATAGAAGAGAAATACGAGTCATTTCCACGTCTTAATGCGCTGCCGTAGCAGACAAACATTTCCTTTGCAGAAGAAGGTTTCTCTACTTCCCTGTATGTCACAGCAAACATATATGCATCTGTAGTCCATCCGTCAGCCTCAATCCACGAGTTACTGTGCATAAGTCTGCCGTCGGCAAGCTGATTGATATACAGGTCTGTAACTTTACCGTTATATTTCACTCGCAAACCTATCCAATCCTTGCCCTCGCGCCTTTCCATTACAGGCAGTTCTTTCTGTTTGACACTATCCTTCAGTATAATGGCTGTAAGTCCTTTCACACGGTTGAATTTTCCAGGCAAATGGAAAGAATAATAATTCTCGGTCTTACCATTCAATTCCTCATGCGGAGCATTGACAATCTCCCAGTAAAAATCCTCCGGATAATCATGTACAAAATCAGAAAGAGCCAACAGTCGAGGATATAGAGGACGGATTATAACAGAAGCATCGCCATTTGTCACAGTAAGGTCTGCCCCACTTTTCTTTGCCTCACCACCAGGATGCCACAACCATTCAAAATCACCGTATGTATGCGTCTTTAGGTCATCAACCATGTATATCACATTATCCATCCAAAGGAAATGACGGAAATTGCGACTGAAATTATCTGATACAGGGCCGGTACCATCCGACATCACATATCTGATATTTCCGGCATCCATGCGGTTATACATATTTCCTCTTAACGAAGTTCCATTATATTGCTGTTCACGCGACTGCCCCTGGCCATTGAACAACACCACATTATGAGCCTGACTTTGGAAGAAATAGTTACGGTATTCAGGCTTAGGATACCAGCAGTTGCCCGCATCCTTTATTATGTCAACTCCCTTATGGAAAAGTATAAACGAATTGGCGTCGGCATGTGAATGATTCCATGTATGACCACTCTTTATGGCAAGCATTGTAGCATCCTTCTCCCATGAAGTACGCATAGTAGCCCATCCGAAATCGGAGAACAACTGCGATTTTTTCTGCGTAGGCAATTCTGGTGCCTTACTTAAATCAGGTGTATAAAGGAATCCCATAGGTCTGTTAAGGAAATATCCGTCACGATGCTGTCCCTGTTCCACCTGACTGATGTACCAAAGCATATTGTCATCCTTAACGCCAAGCGAATAAAGAAGCATCAGACTGCTTTCAGCAGATACATTCTTATGGCTGTCTCCAAAGTTCAAGTTGTAAAGCATACCGGTACGTGGATAACACACATGCATGAAATAATCGCATATCTTGTCAAAATGCGAAAGTTCCGGCAATTGTTTTTTACCATTGATATTTCCCCAAGCGATATAGAACTGCAGAGCCTCCTGAATACCAAAATTGGCATAGTTCAGACTTTCGTACATACCTCCAGCCTCATCGAATGTTTTCGGTTTGTGCTGAAGCACATCACCGGCAAACAGGAACCATTCGTGCAGCACGTCATATACAGCATCTGCACCGGTCTTAGCCTGAGGGACTTCATTCTGAATACTCAGAGCAAGAATACCTCCCATGCAGACACACGATGTCCACCAGTTATGTCCCATAGAATTCAGCGAGTGTATGCGTGTCGGTTCCATAATCCAGTCGCCAAGCAGAGGTTCCACGCCCAATCTGAATAAAGCATCTGCTATCTGCTTACGCTCCGAAGCAGTCATATCATTATAAACAGTATTGTAGCCTATAGCGGTCATATAAGCCTTATGAGCCACACCTAAGTCGGAGTGCCATGCCGGCTTGCGGCTGAGCATCTCGGAACTCGCCCACACCTTATTCCTGACTACTCCTTTAAGAACAGATATTATCTTATCCGAATATACCTTGTTGCCTGTCATTATATATGCCAGCGAGAGATAATCGAGTTTGTCAACCGAGTTACGTTTCAGCTGAGCATCAGCCACGGACTTGATATCATTCCATGCACGTTGCATCAACGAATCGTTCTAAACTTTTTCTTTCGCCGCAGAAATAAGATTGTCAGTATATAGAAGTCTGAACTTGTTTCCGGCATACGTCATACCCAACAATGAAAATAAAAGCAGTGTTAGCAATAATATTTTTTTCATCGGACAATAATTAAATCATAAAAAAATATCTTTTTATCATTAATACGAATAAAAAGGAATTCTTACCTAATATCACATTTTAATATACAGAATTATTATTCAAATAAAAAACAGGCTTCAGCAATAAACCAAAGCCTGTTATATTATCATCTATTTGTAGGAATCAACTTAAAGCAAAACTCATAATCAGTATATGTAATTCTATATTGAGGAAGAGTCACTGCATCTGCCCCCCAACTTGCGGCACCACTTATTCCGGCGTGCATCATGTCAATGCACATATTTGTATAGTCCACCTTCTCAACCTCATTGAAATGTCTTTGGTCTTTTTCTTCTCCATCGTCAAGGGACTCTATGGAATAATGCAGAGCCGAAGCATAGAAAGGCTTATCCGCCACAACCATCAGTCCGCGACCGGCAATATCAGTCTGTTTCCACCAGCGCATATCACTCTTCGTACCGGTTTCCTGCGGACGTGTATATGCGTATGGCTGCTCATCGGCCGTCTGTCTGTAGAGTCCGATAAATGCAGACGATTTTCTGTCGGCATAGTTCTCCACCGGTCCGCGGCCATAGTAAGTACTGCAGTCCATTTTTTCAGGCATCTGCATCTGTACACCGAAACGGAACATATTAGCCACTTTCGCCTCCTTGTCTGCCGTCAGTTTCTGGTTTACAAGAATCTCACCCGCATTGTTGATAAGGTAAGTCATCTGCAACTGTCCCTTCACGTCCGGCATTTCATAAACAGCAGTAACCTTCACCATACCGTTCTCCATCTCTGCATCGAGCGATTTCTTCACCATTTCAGGATTTCTCCAGACAGCATACATCTTGTGTACATTACCTCCGTAGTCATTGTCTGTACCCGCGCGCCAGAAATTCGGAGTAAGCATACTGCCCTCATTAATCATTGAAACTCCGTCCACATCGTAACGGCAAAGAAAACCGTTATGCTTGCTGAAGTCGATAGCAAACCTGCTGCCTCTCACCCTCAGACGTCTTGCATTCGAAGTATCAAACTTAGGTAACTCTGTTTCCTGATTGTTCAGCGTCACATTTTCTATAGTGATTCCCGGTTTCACGGCATTTCTCACGCACAATTGCGACTTGGCCTGAACGTGACCTGCCTTGACAAGATTCTTTGTACGTTTCTGTCTGAAATATATATTCAGGAGAATTTCCTTGTCGGCAGCTATACCGTCGATGTCGTAATCCAAAGTAATAACAGATCTCTGCTGTGGTTTCACTTTTACATCTTTCACAACACCTTCCTCTGTTATCTCTCCATCGGCAGTAATGTTCCATTCCATAGAATAGTCAGACAAATCCTTGAAAAAATATTCGTTGAAAACAGAAATCTCTCCTTTAGCCAAATCCTTACCTTCCACCCATATACTCTGGTAATAATATTTTACCTCATCCATGTGCGGATTAGGATTTCTGTCAGGATTTACAAGACCATTGTTACAGAAATTCTTGTCGCTGGCGTCATACGGATTGAAGTCGCCGCCGTAAAGATAAATCTGTTCTCCGTTTTTGCCTGTTCCGTGCAGACTCTGGTCCACGAAGTCCCAGATAAATCCTCCCTGGAACTTAGGATATTTCCTTACCAAATCCCAGTATTCCTTGAAACCGCCGCACGAGTTACCCATCGCATGAGAATATTCACATTGGATCAACGGTTTATAGTCCTCCGGTTTCTCGCTTTTTGCATACTTCTCGAATCCTGCCTGGTTGAGGTACATCGGACAGAAGATATCAGTATTTGCACCCGTCTTAGCCTGTTCGTACTGTACCGGGCGGCTTGGATCCTCAGTCTTCACCCATTTATAGCAAGTCTCGAAATTCACACCGTCGCCAGACTCATTACCGAGCGACCATATCACTACACTCGGATGGTTGAAGTTGCGCTGTACATTTCTCTGGTTTCTTTCTAAATGAGCAAGTTCATACTCCTCATGCTTGGCAAGCGAGCTGCTTCCATATCCCATACCATGCGATTCAAGGTTAGCTTCCGCCACCATGTAAAGACCATATTTGTCGCAAAGTTCATAGAAATACACATCATTAGGATAATGACACGTACGCACTGCATTGATATTGTTCTCTTTCATTATACGTACATCCTGAAGCATTCTTTCTCTCGACACCACATAGCCATAGTCCGGGTCCATATCGTGTCTGTTCACTCCCTTGAAGAGAACAGGCTGTCCGTTCACCAGCACCTGGCTGCCTTTCAGTTCCACCTTTCTGAAACCTACATTCACCGATACAGCCTCTATACATTTTCCGTTTCTGTTCAGTGTGGTAAGCAATGTATATAGATAAGGAGTTTCTGCAGTCCACTTATAAGGAGCCTCCACATCCATTCTGATGTTCTTCTTTCCTCCCACCTTGGCGTCATACGAAGCCACCGTTCTGCCTTCCGCATCAATAAGCTCCATTTTCACATCGGCACTGCCCTTAATGTCAAGTTCCACGTTCAGCCAACCGTTTCTGTATTCCGCGTCGAGGTCCGGAGTAATTCTTATGTCATCCAACCTTACAGATTTATTCCTTGTATATAGATAGCAGTCCCTTGCCACACCGCACATACGCCAGAAATCCTGATCCTCGAAGTAAGTACCGTCGCACCAGCGGAAAGTCTGGAAAGCTATCAGGTTTTCGCCTTTCTTCAGATACGGAGTGATATCAAACTCAGCTTCCAACTTGCTGTCTTCGCTATAGCCCACGAACTTTCCGTTTATCCACAGATACATATTCGATGTAACCGAGCCGAAGTGTGCTATCACCTGTTTTCCTTTCCAGCTGTCAGGGATTACTACAATCCTTCTGTACGATCCCACATGGTTATCCTCTACAGGCACGTATGGCGGATTCTTTTTCCAATTACCTTTCCATGCATAACCATAGTTGGAATACACCGGCTGTCCATAGCCGTTCAGCTCCCACATACCCGGAACAGGCATTTCTCCCCATCCCTTATCGTTGAAATCAGTCTTATAGAAATCAGTCGGGCGCATAGATACTTCCCTCACCCAGTTGAATTTCCATATACCGTTTATCGACATATAGTTTTCGGAGTTCTTATAGTCCCCCGCCATCGCATCTTCCACATTCCCGTATGCAAAGAAATCGGTATTCATCGGCATACGGTTTATCTGATTCACCTTTTCGTCCTGCCATTCGGTAAATGACTGAGAAAAAGAACTGATAAGCGGAAAAGAAATCAATAATACTACAAACAGTAGTCTAAAATTGTTTATAACAGACATATTATTTTATTAGTTATATTTATTATAATAAAAGGCTGTTCCCTTTGCTTGAAAACATTAGAAACAACCTTTTAGATTTTTATCCTCAAACTTAGTATAAAGTAAATTTATTATCAATCATTGAAAAGGAAAGTACCGAAACCGAAATGTTCATAGTAATCCCCTTCACCATTAGGGAATTCCTGTTCAATAACAGCAGCGGTATAAGGCATACTCAATCCTTTTCTCTTATAGTAATGATTATACACCATTTCGAACACAGGCCTGAAGATACCTCTTTCTGTATCTACTCCATTATTCTTATCTTTTGTTTCTTTGGAAATTTCCGTCCAATTACAATATTTACCTGTTACATCCGTCCATGTTTTGAAAGGAACATCTTCACCCAGATTATATTTGGCTGTATATTCATAACCTTTCAGGAGTTTGTTGTCATATACTCCATAGAGGTCTGTACCCTGCTTATAAGCAATTTCACATGTCTTTGCCAAACATTCCAGTCCTAACTGAACATGCTGCTGGTCACGGCCACTTTCCTGACACTGACCTGTTTCACCGTCGATATAGTTCAAAATATTACCATTGTCATTACCCATAGTATAAAAGTCCAAAGCTTTCTGATACATTTCCTTATCATCGGTCAAGACAGCAATTGCAATATATGACATGCCTACAGATGCGCCCCAGTTACCATTTGAATATGGATCTGCCTCAAGAAAATCATCCAGTGCCGGTTTGAATACTTTTTTAAACATTGCGCAAACCTTTGCAAAATCTTCATCATTTAATTTTTCCGGACAAAGATAATGTATTATCTCTGCTGCATAAGCAAGTTTTACACCCATGATTCCGGCAAGCAAAGGAGGTTCTCCATTTGGGTCTATTGATTCCAATGTATTAGCGTATTCCTTTAATATCTCTGCTGATTTCTCTGCATGAGCGATGTCTTTTGTAACAGCATACATTATAGCATTCTGGCAAGCAGCATTGAAATCCTTCTCATACTTTCTTGGATTTCCACCGTCTTTACGGGAAATTACTTTAGCCACTGTTCCCAATTGGTAGGAAGATTGAGAAAACTCATGTTTAGCCAACTCCTCATAACATTTATAAGCAGGTTGTTCCTTATTGGCAATTATTTCCCTCATACGTTCTATATCTGCATTGGTATGCAAAATTCCCGGATGAACAAATTTATCAGGAGCCTCAACTTCTACAACATCCGGCCAGGAGTCAATATCATTTACTCCATGCTCTATCTCGCTACATGACAGCATAAACAAAGAACCGAATGCTATCATATATGTCTTTAATATATTAGTCTTTTTCATATTAAACTGTTTTTAGTTTGTTTAATTATTGCTTTCTGCATTTACATAATTCTGAAGTTCTTCTACTGATGCAAATGTTTTTACCCAATAGATATCATAAGTCGTACAATCTTTATTATCTGCTATAATAAACTTAAATGTCCTTACTTTCACTGCATCTTCAGTAGGTATTGGAGCCCTATCAAAATTCTTTCTTAAATCAAAATAAATCCAAGCATCTTGTCCTGCTACTATTGGATTAGGTTTTAACAATTCAAAAGAATTTTGAGTATTACCCTTATCACCTTTATATGAACCTCCAAAGACTCTATCTGCTGCGCTATCTGCATCTAAAATCTCAAGTTTAAATGTACCTGTATTCTTATCATTAAAAACCCAAGAGCCAGCAGCTGTTATCCTAACAGCAAGAATGGGATAATCTTTGGCATTAATATACAAATCCTGCTTATTTGCCAAAAACAAATCAGCTCTATAAGTAGAATTATTCTGAGATGCCATACTTACCGTTGTTTTTCCATTAGATGATGAAGATATGTTCGCTCCTGTAGTACCTATCGTCCATGGTGCCAGTCCCTCACCAAATGAAAAATCAAAACGTCCTTTAGCAACAGTTGCGATAACAGACTTTTTAAGTTCTGTACCATCCTCTTTAATTGATTTTGCCGTAATCGTAACAGAGCCTTCTGTTATAGTATTAACCTTTACTATACCTTGATTATCAACTGATATAACATCTGGATCTGAACTTTCCCAAGATATTAAAGTTCTTGTCGCATCAGATGGATCTGTAGTATATTGTATTTCATATGTTTGTCCATACCCTAAAGCACTCAGTTCTGAATCATTAGTAAAAGTTAAATCCTTAAGCAAAATTGCTTTTTCAATTTCAATACTATAATCTTTAGAAATAGGCTCACTTCTGAAATCATCAGTAGTTGCAGTAATAACGACATTACCTTCAGAAATAGCTGTCACTAAACCGGTCTTAGGATCGACAGTGGCTATTTCATCATTACTGCTCTTCCATGCGAAACGCTTGAATGTTGCATCCGGATTTGTAACAGTTGCTGTCAATTGTAATGTTTCACTGACAAACATTTCAGTTTTACCACCTTCAGCAGTTATATTAAAATCTTCAATATCAACGTAATTATCCACCACCTGAACTTTTACCGCGGTCATAGCATCTGTCGCTCCAAATCCAATGGCAGGAGTAACTGATATTACCGCACTACCCTCTTTATCTTTTGCCTCAACTACACCATCAATAGAAACTGTAGCCACAGTCTCGTCCGAGGATGTCCACAAGACAGATTTATCGCTGGCATTGTCCGGAGTTACAATACAACTAAGCTCAACCTTTGAGTTTTTCTTCAGAATAATAGTCTCATTATCTATAGAGTTTTTTGTTTCATTTATTGTTATCTTGGATATGGCAAAATACTCATCCAACGGACTTTCCGAGAGTTGGTCATTATTACATGCTGATAATGCTAATGTAAAAGATGCCAAGCAAAATATTTTATTAAAAAGTTTCATAATTGAATATTTTTAAATGTACAATTATTTTTTATTATTCCCATCCTGGATTCTGACCTAATTTAGGATTAAGCTGCGTCTGGTCAGAAGGCAATGGGTAAAGATAATTCTTTTCACTCCATGTCCTTCCACTCTCAAGAATAAGGCATCCTTCATCATCAAGTGGTGTAGAAGAGGCTCCAGACCATGATGTTTCAAAATCAGTATCTTTCCATTTAATCCCTACTATATCCATAGGCATTTCTTCTTCTGCCGTTTTCCAACGCTTCAGGTCATCAAGTCTGAATCCTTCATGTACAAGTTCTATTGTTCTTTCACGGCGAATTTCTTCGCGCATATCAAGATCATATTTATCTACAAGGGCTTTTGACAGTTTAGGCATATCAGGATTTACACGAAGACGAACCAAGTTCAATGACTTATCAAGGTCAGCATCCTCAATATCATCATTCAGTTCATAAACAGCTTCCGCATAATTCAATAGTACTTCTGCATAACGGATAATAGGATAGTCATAGCCTTCGAATGTAGTTTTTACCTGACGTTCCGTACACCACTTCTGGTTCTGGTAGCCGGTTCCTTTATTTACATCACATGTCAGACTACCTTCCTCATTCTCATCCCAGGTAACACGACATTGATTATCCTCATTTTTCCAATATTTCTGACCTTTCTGAAGCATACAGTTCAACATTCTGTTATCGCGGTTCTCAAACTCGGATGTTTCAGTATCATAGCCTTTAAATCCTTTTTCATTTGTACCTGCCTCATAAGTATCTTTTTCTATAGGTAATCCATTCTGAGTGAGATACATATTAACTAATTTACGATTAAGATAAACAGCATTTGCACAGTAACCTTCTGTTATATTAGTTCCTATAGGAGCCAATATTTCATCATGACGACGGTAGAAGATATACTCTTTATTGTCTTTTTTTGTTAACCCTGCCGGATTTGATTTTACATTCTCAAGAGTAAACATATACTTATATGCATATATACCCAACGATTCAGGTTTGAAGAGTTCATATTTCTTTGACGCAATAACCTTGTCAGCAGCATTAACAGCTATATCAAGAAGTGCTTTACCTCTTTCCGTATTATCTCTGAATTTCTGCCATGTTCCTTCATACAACGCAACTCTTGAAATAAATGCGTATGCAACCATTTTACATATTCTTCCGTCTTCTTCCGGCTCATCAGGTAACAATTCCACAGCTTTATTAAGGTCATCAAGGATAAAATCAATTACTTCACCTCTGTCATTTCTTTCCTGATTCATTTCAGGTGAATCAATATCCATAACTTTATCAACTTTTATCACGTCTCCGTAAAGCTGAACCAAATCAAAATGGAAATATGCCCTGAAGAAATAAGCCTCACCAACGTAAGTATTAATATCATCTCTTGAATAATTCTTGGCATTCTGCAATATTAGATTAGCTCTTCTAATGTATTTATAATTATCAGTGTACCAGGAATCTGATGTAGGTATGGAATTTGACCCATGGCTATAAACATTAACAGAAGCTCCTGTAAACAAATCCGAACGTTCATCTGAATGAGGGCCATCTGATGTTACCTTTTTAAAATCCCTTGTCCATCCGTAGAAATTATTTGCAAAATATTTGAAATCCGATGCAGTTTCCCACATATTAGAGTCTGACATTTGATCTTTCGGACTCAGGTCAAGACATGAAGAAACCAAAAGTCCAAACGAAAAACCTATAATAATATTCTTTATCATAACATTAATCATTTAAAAGTAAAGTTTATACCTGCTGTTATACTTCTTGTGAAAGGATATCGTCCTACACCCTCAACCTTGCGGCTTGCTTCAGGATCCCATCCATCATTAATATGAGATATTTCCCAAAGGTCCGCACCAGATATATATACACGTGCATTACTTACGACCTTAAGTTTTTTCAACAAATCCTTATTAAATGTATAACCCAAAACAATATTTTTCAGTCTCAAATAAGAACCATCTTCTGCCATCCATGATGATGACTGATAATTATAATTATTCAAATTCTTGTCATTTGTGTATGTAGGATAATAAGCATTAGGCGTTTCAGGACTCCACGTGTTACCAACCGACTGATTTGAGAAATTATTAAAATATGTTCTCATAGGAATTCTCCATGTAACTTCCTCACGGAAAATCGTTCTCATGCCTACCCCTTGGAATATAGCAGAAAGATCAAATCCTTTCCAGTTGAAACCCATATTGAATGAGAAGGAGATTTTCGGATCGTCTGTTCCAAGATATACATAATCATTCTGATCAAGTTTACCATCCTTATTAACGTCTTCAAACATATTATCACCTAATCTTATATCCTGAGTAAGTCCTACAGTATTACCATCCAGGAATCTATTAAGATATTTCTTAAGCTGTTCTTCGTTCTGTATCTTTCCTGTATATCTCAATCCGAAGACACTATTCAAAGGATATCCCTGCTGTTTAGACACAAATCCGCTCTTAAGGACTGTAACTCCACCTATATCAACAAGTTTATTTGTATTATAGGAGAATGTTCCGCCAATATTGTATCCAAAATCATCATTTACCCTATCTGACCATCCTAACTGGAACTCAACTCCTTTTGCCTCAAACTTACCGGAATTGGAATAACCTGCACCGTCGCCCAATATACCCGGGTAAGTAACTGTGATAAGCATATTGTTGTTTTTCTTCATATATCCCTCAATAGTCGCGGATAATCTGTTTCCAAACAACTTGAAATCAATACCTAAGTTATAGTTATGGATTCTTTCCCATTCACGTCCGAAAGATGCAATCTTACCGTTTGTATTAATCAGTGAAGCAAGTCCCGAACCAAGATAAGCACCCGAACCGGAAGTGAAATTATAATACTGCTCTCCTTCGTAACGGTCTATTCCACTCTGATTACCAACAACACCGTATGACAAACGCAGTTTCAATTCGTCCAGCCATCCACGGGTTGATGACATAAAGTCTTCTTCAGAAACACGCCATCCTGTAGAAATGCCATAGAAAGGTGACCATCTTCCTTCCTTGAATTTTGAAGAACCATCGTAACGGAAATTGAACTCTGCCAGATATTTAGATTTATAGTTATAATTGACACGTGTAAAATAAGATAATATAGCTTCTTCCCATTTTGTACCCTTGTCATCTGTAAGAGTTACCAATCCTGAACCGTTTATCGCCTCAAGGGAATTTTGTATATTCATAACCTTAGCCCCAAACTTGTCATACTGTGTCAGTTCATACTGTGTACCAAGCATAAGATTCAATGAATGGTCGTTGAAAGATTTCGCATAGTTAAAGTAACCTGAAGCAGAATAGTAATCTCTTCTTGTACTTGTTTTTTCATATGAAGATTCATCCTGCTTTGTAACTTCAGGAATAGTATTAAGTTTGTCACCGGCATAGTTATAAACCTCAAAAGCCTTATTTACAATCTCGCGTGACGCAACACTTGATGTATAGCCCAGATTTACAACCAAATCAAGTTCTTTAGTCAAATTAAAGTTAAGTTTCTCATTAATTCCTACATCTGATACTTTAAGAGAATTGTCACCTCCTAATTCTGCATACCATACAGGTGAAACCCAGCTGCCCCATGCGTATGGTTTCCCATCAATAGTAGAAGCCGGCAAGCCAGGTTGAGGATAATTTCCATTCAAGGTATCATCCAATTTAGACGGAGCGACCTGATCTTTCCTGTTATATGAAACTATTGACTCAAGTTTAAACCAGTCTGTGAACTGCACTTTATTTGTAAGGCGTATATTATAACGCTTGTTGTTATTATCACCCCACTTCAGGTTACTGTCATCATACAGGTATCCAAGACTTAACCTGAACAGGTTTTTCTCATTTCCTCCTGATATAGCCAAATCATGCTGTGTAGAACTTGCACTTCCAAACAATACATCAGTCCAATTGGTATCCAGAAACACAAAATCCATCACATTATCAAAACTAGGCAATGGATTAGCCGAATTATCAAGGTTGACATATTTACCTTCCATAGCTTTGGAATATCTTGCAAATCTCAGGAACCTATCAGTATCAGGATAGCCATCGTTAGTTCTCGCCTGAATTAAAGCATCTGCCCATTCCTGCAAAGACATGAGTTGTGGCTGCAAACCAACCATCTTATAAGTATATGAACCACTATATTCAACTTGTGTTTTACCTTCTTTAGCCTGTTTGGTTGTTACAAGGACAACACCTCCTGCAGCACGCGAACCATAAATAGCGGCAGAGGCATCCTTCAAGAAGTTGATAGACTCAATATCGTTTGGGTTAAGATTTGACAAAGAGTTTGAATTTTCCTGGGCAATACCGTCAACAATGATAAGCGGAGCAGCAGAGTTGGCAGATGAAGCACCACGCAATTGAAGATTCCAGCTTTCATCTCCCGGAGCCGATGAATTACGTGTTATTGTAACACCCGGTACCTGTCCCTGCATAGCCTGAAGCGGTGATGAGAGTGAACCTTTGTCCTGAATCATCTTGTCTGTAACAACTGTAACCGCACCTGTAAGTGTCTCCTTCTTCTGCGCTCCGTAACCTACAACAACAACTTCATCAAGTACCTCAGCATCTTCTTTTAGTATTATCCTCGGATTTGCCGCAATCTGTGATGCTTTCAATTCTATTGTCTGATAACCTATATATGAAATAACAACCACAGCATCAGGGGAAGATACATTGAAAGAGAAATTTCCATCGAAATCAGTTATCATACCATTAGTAGTACCTTTTTCAAGTACACTCGCACCAATTACAGAATTTCCTTCTGCATCAAACACTTGTCCCTTGACATTCAATGACTGCATTACCTCCTGTAAGCCATCTGTTCCGGTAGAAGCATAAATACTTCCACCACTTGACAAAGCCACAAGAATGAATGTAGAATAAAGGAACCTTTTAGACATTCTTAAATAGGCATTCTTCATTTGAATAAATTTTAGTTAGACAATTTTACATACATTTCCTAATATATTCGCGTATTTCTTTTCTTCCAATCAGAAGATGATTATCCACCGTACGTTTGGATATACTCAAACGTTTAGATATATCCTCTGATGACATATCCATAAACCTGCTCATATAATATATCTGTTTCCTCTGCGGAGGAAGCATGGACATCTTTGCCCTTTCGAGTTTTTCCAAATCACAGACAACAGACTTGCTATCAGCAGAAGATGAAATTACATCTGCCGACTCCATCATAAAAGAACATATTTCCTGTTTTTTATAAAAACGGCGCAAATAGTCTGTTATGAGATTATGAGCAATAGTGAAAATAAAACTCTTGATAGTATCCTCGCGCAACATTCTGCTGCACTCAAGAAGACGGACAAAAGTGTCTTGTACCAAATCTTCAGCATCATCCGGATTCCCTATTTTATAGCTGACATAGCTTAACAGCTGATTACGATAATCTTCGAATGCCGTTGCAATGAGGTTGAAAGAATTTTTCATTTTGTCTTCCATACTATTCTATTTTATGGTTTTACGTTTTATGTTTCTGACGCAAAATTATGGAAGAAACAGATACCTCGGAAATTTTTTGAGCCGTGATTAATCTCTGATAATGATATTAGATTAGTGATACACATTTTCCTCTGTAAATCAATATATTAACCCGATTAAAAGAATAGTCTCACAAAATAAATTGAGACTGTGGGAACATGCGTTTTTACGCCATCAGGCCATATATCGGGATTCGGGAACCTCCGTGTTTTCTACATATTTGGTGTCGTTTGAAACTTTCTTCCATGCCGGCGAAAAACACAAAACATCGGTACATAATCTCTATATACAAACTATATTTATATAAATGCAACTTGTATTTATATAAATATAAGTTGTATTTATAAAGACATAAGTTGCATTTATAGAAAATGGCGGGGCGTTTACAACTTTACTCCCGGACGTACGGACTTTTATTTACGGTCTTTGCCCGACATCTTGATATTCTTTATATACTCGTTCGGGGTTATACCGGTAACTTTCTTGAACGACCTGAAGAACGATGCCCTGGAACTGAAGCCGCAATGTTCGGAAAGTGCCTCAAGCGTATATCTGGAATACTTTTCTTTTTGAATGGCGGTCTTGAACTCCTCTACCCTGTATTCATTGATATAGTCGTAATAACTCTTTTGCAGGAACTGGTTAAACACATACGACAAGGCATGCGACGAGGTATTGGCCACCACTGCCAAGTCAGCTATTTTCAACGACGGGTTCATATATAGTTTGTTCTTCGACATCTCCCTGTCCAGAATTTTAATCAACCGCCTGCACTCCTCGTCGGACAACTTATAGTTCTTATACTTGTCATCGGCATTGTCCATTTGGGAATCCGCATCCACGGCATTGCCTTCATCCATGGCGTCAACCATGACTTCCGGCATGTCAAAATCATTTCCGGAACCGGCCGCAACGTCATCATCCTCCTTTTTCTCACCCCGCTGCAACCAGACTATAAACTTCTTCAGGTTGCCGACAATATATTTTACGAGCCATTCGCGGAGGAGGTATAAGGCTATTCCAAGCAAGACCAACACCAATGCCGAATATAACAGCACGGACATGTCCTTCTCTACATCCACACGCAGAGTAACCTGCGACTCTGGATGTCCAAGCATACGAATTTTGATTATCGAATTGTCAATAACTTCATACAATGATATCTCAGACACGCCATGCAAGGCTTTCCATTCATCTTTACCTCCTGTAGAATATTCATAAATCATATTTGAAGGGTCGCTATAAATCAACCCTGAGAACTGTACGGTCAAATTGCGCTTTGCCTCGTCAATATGCAATTGATACTCGCCGTCGGCAGATTTCCCGAACCTTACTCCGGAAGAACTGCCATTGGCGAGGATGTTCGTTATTTCCACTTTATAAGGACGCTTGCGCAACCTGTTAACCTCGCCCGAACGCAAGACCACCAGTCCTTTGGAATTACCGAACCAAAGATTGCCTTCAGCGTCACGTACAGACGTGCAGTTAATGAAAATAGGACTTGGAATGCCATCAGTGAAATTGAAAGGCATCACATCCCCTTCCGTGTCCAGGCGGTACATGCCGTTGTTGGTAGCGACCAATATCCCTCCCGTGCCGTCTTCTATTACAGACAACAGCTGTTTCCTGTCAAGCATGGGGACATTGTCGATATATGAGAAATCTTTCATCGGAATGTCCGAGCGGAACATGAATCCTTTCTCCGGAAGGAACAACAGGAGATGATTGGAAGTCTCGTATATGGCACGTACTTTTTCATGGTTCACGAAACCCGGCGGGAAAGCGTCGTCTATCAGGCTGCAGGTGGAATGCTCCCAAATACACATGCCTTTTTCCGCACATATCCATCCGTTTCCGGAGGAATCAAAAAACACCTCATATACGTTCCCGGACGGCAGTTTTGACTGTGAAGACGTAAAATGATATATCTGCCTGCCACCCTTGAAACAATAAAGGCCATTGGATGTACCGACCCACATGTTACCCTCGCGGTCTGTACGGATGCAGAAAATATGTCCCGTATGGAACGGCTCCCTCATGTCATGGGCGAAGTCGTCCAAAGCCAACGTAACGGGGTCGAGGACATACATTCCGCCTCCATAAGTACCGACATAAAATTTACCCTCGTAAAAGCAGCTTGAGATTATCATGCTGGCCCTCAACTCGGGAAACATATATCTACGCACTATGTCCTTTTCCTCGTCTATGAATATCAGTCCGTCTCTCGACCCTATCAGCCTTTGCTTCCCGTTAAAGGTGATAGTCCTTACAGGGATGTCCTTGGAAGTAAATTTGTCTTTCCACCTATACAAGTCGAACAATCCGCTCTGATAAAGCGTATAGTCAACTCCCATCTGATATAGCCCGACCCATAAAAGGCCGTCGCCGTCCACCAGAAGGGAATAAACGGAATTAGACCTTATCCCTCCATTGGTTCCCGGGACATGCCGGTAAGATTTGACAATCCTGTTCCCGGATACGGAAATGAAATGAACGCCGTTGCCGTCGGTGCCCACATAAAGCATATCCTTTCCATCACATGACAAAGAGGATATTACGCTGCAACCTACATCTATGTAGCTGTCAAAACGATTGGCAAGAACGTCGAAACGTACTATCCCCCTGTTCATCGTACCGAGAAATATCATGTCACCTATCGCGCAAATATTGTAGAAAGCGTTGGAAAGTCCGGCTCCGGTACTTTTATATATCTTGTGTTCATTGGTCCTATAGTTTAAGCAAACAATGCCGTCCATGGTGGAAAGCCACAACGATTGGCCGGACGAGAATGACAGACCTGTCACCTTGTTGGTTCCGGAGAAAACATTGCCGTCAAACAATATCTGCCTCACATCCTCACGGGTACATATAAAAAGTCCTTTATCCGTGGCGGCAAACAGGGTGTCGGCGGATAAAGGCAAAATGGAATTTACTTTAAAATTTATCTTGTCATGATAAAGAGGGACAAACGCCCCTACACTTTCATCAAGTCTGTAAATGCCTGTTTCAGAAGCGCATAAAATGCCATGGGGAGGGGTATTTTTTAAATCATAAACTCTGTTATTCTTATTGACGTCGGCCCCAAAGGAATATTTCTTAAGCCTTATGCCATCAAATCTTTCAACTGACGAGTCAGTGCCGAACCATACAAATCCGCGGGCATCCTTATATATGGTATTTACAACAAGGTCCGTCATGCCATCTGATACGGAAAGACTTCTGAAAGTTTCCTGATAAGCATATAAATGATGCGAATATAATATGACGTAAAGATATAATATGTATTTATAGATGCTCCTCATTACACTCGAAAAACGTTAACAATGTAAATTTCAGAGCAAATATATAAAAAAATATAATATTAGCAACCATGCACCGGATGATTTCAAAATCTGCCCGGACAATATTGCATAATCTCAGGAATTTACGTAATTTTACGGCATGGAAACCAGCGCATAAACAAATATTCAAATCGGCACATTGATTTATGGGAAATTTTGAAGAAAACAGAAAGACCAAGGAAGAAACCAGGAAGAAAAACGACGTGCGCAGGGAAAAAATGGCAGGATACTTCTTTGACCTCTCAAAACTGTCTTTCGCAGGTATGGTTATTGGCGGTATAACTCCGTTGTTATCAAATTTGAGCGATAGCGCAAACTGGATTACTGCCGTGGGCGGTATAATTTCAACTTATGGATTTGCTTTTTTCGCAAATAGAATCTTAAAATAAAAAAATCATGAACACATTGAGCTTTATTTTTTTAGTGACATCGATTGTGAGCATAGCTTTAGTAGCATGGTCGTACACCAAGAAAGGAAAGAAATGGATTGATAACCTGTAACAGTCTCCATGGAAAAGGAAAAGGGATATATCGCCGGCGGTATATCCCTTTTCCTCGTCACGGAGGAAGCCCGTCATTCAGTCCTGACGAAGCTGACATCCTCCACGTGGGGACCGACGTAGATGCCGCACATGTCGCCGGTGTGATACCAGGCAGGCTTGCCGGGCATGGAGTCGTATATCAGCTCGCCATTGACGCGCAGGTTTTCAAACCTTATGTTCCTGATACCGCGTTCTTCGCTATATCCTTCGATAATTGAAAGCTCGGCATTGCGGCCGCTGTAAGAGACGTTCCTGAACAGCACATTCTCTATTCCTCTGCCAGGCGATTTACAATACTTCTTATTATAAAAGATACGCAGATTAAGCAGCTGGCCGTGGCGGAAGTCCTCGATACGTATGTCCTCGAAACGCACGTTGCGAACCAGATTGTCGTCGCCCGCGTTTATCGCCATGCATCCCTGGTAGTTTATCTGCTTCTCCTTGTGGTCGAGTATGTCGATGTTGACATAATTCAGATTTTCCAGCACCTCGGGCTTGTCGGGATTGCCGTGGATGCCGATGAAGATGGGATGTGCCACGTCGGCCCAGAGGGTGGAGTTCTTCATGGTAACATCGCTGCTGGGACCCTCGAAGCCGAGGCGGGTGCCATAGACAGTGGTGCAGTCGTCGGAATTGCGGCAGAAAACGCCGTCGAAAGTAACGTTCCTGCTCGAAAACACATTCATTCCGTCACCCCAGCCATAATAGCTTATAACCTTTACATTCCTGATTGTAACATTCTCTGAACCTCCAGTAGCACATTGGGTAGCAAACAATCCTTCCACATAAACATTTCTGGAATTTGCTATTCTGATACCCATTTTCACTTTAGGGTCGATTATTCCCCTACCTATCAGTTTGACATCGTGCGCATTTTCTATGAGCATCTGACCTTTCATCACCGCTCCACCTGAGATATAGACTGTCTTTCCTGATTCTATTCTATATACGCCATCCTTGAACTCATGAACTCCCGGACCGAAATAAACCACGTTCCTGGAACTTTCAGATATATTATACTTATCTATAGGATTGGCAAACAGATGAAGATTTCCGAAAATATCATCGTTCACCTCTACAGAAAGATTTGCGGGTTTATCTAACATGAACATTAGTGTACTGTCGTTCACAATAGAGTGAGATATTGAATAAGACAAAGGACGAACCTTTACCTTATTAATATTCTCCGTCCTGCATACAATCTTTACTTCTACACTACCTTCAAAATCAAATGTTGCCATGGACGAGTTTCTTACATGATGTTTTGCATCAACCACTTCGTCCACATATATCATATACGATGGGATTTGCATCCAGTCTTTATCGGATTCACTCTTTACATATACATTAAACTTATCATTAAGCAGAACACCATCGGGTGCATTATATGTTTTTATCTGAGAATCTGCAAAAACGAACTGTAATACACCTACAAGACTTGCTAGTAACGATATAATCCTTTTATTTCCCATAAACCAAATAGAATTTTATCCAAGTATTATACCGCAAATATACATGGTATATACCCAGAAGGATGTAAAAGTTATAACAGGTCATATCACTATTGTAACCTAAAATATATCCGAATGATAAAACAATAAATTTTAAGGGCACATTTTGCTTTATTTTCATTTTGCGAAATGTACCCTTTAATCACATCTATAAGCCAAAAATATTATACACCAAATTAATCCATAAGAACGATTATTCTGATTGCTGATACACGAAGATATCTTGAAGGTGAACTAGCTAACATAATAGCAAATCCAAAAGTAAGAGTTGACTTACTATCAATTGAAAATGGAATTGTGTGTGTACCTAATACATACTCTCCCTGTTTTAGATTATATTCGCATATGATATTCTCTTTAGTTCCAAAACGCCACATTTTAGGAGAACCTGTTTCAGTCATCAGAGGAAATTCATTATCTGAACCATTCATTATACCAAATACAACTCCATTTCTACCACCACCATTTTCTTCTTGCGATGCAACATCAACTTCTACCTGATATGTTCCAACAGGCAAAGTGACATTCTGATACAAATAGGAGTCTTGGTTTTCTTTTTGACCACCATTAAAAGCCAGATAATTGACTCCATCGACCGTAATCAATGAATTTCCCTTATATTTTCCCTGACCATTATCACGTTCGGTACTCTTTATCCATCCGGCAGCATTGTTACCATCACTTTCAAAATCAGGACCTAAATTAGCCACAACAGCTTCTGCAAGAGGGAAATTTATATCAACATTAAATGTATAATATTCACCTGCCTCAAATTTAGTTTCAGCATTTATTTCAAAAGTCTTTGAGAATACAAAACCCTTGTCTGATACTACCTCTACGGTCAGAGATTCACCTGTAGCAGGAAGAGCATCACCAGGAATAGCCAAAGTATATGCCTTCAATTCTGCATCATTAGCAATTGCAACACCTTCACCAAATCCTAAATTCAATTCTGAAACTTTATCACCGATACTTTCAGCGCCATCCACAGTATAAGAATACTGCTTTGCAAAACATGCAGTACCTGCAGAAGACAGATTAATAGACTTAACAGTTAAATCAGTACCTGTATAGTTCATTACACTGAATCTGAACAATGCAGTTTTATGAGTAAAACTAATACCGCTCTCAAGACCTGAAGCATCTCCATTAGCTACCATTATCATACCATTCTTCAAATGGTCTGTATTATTGTTTCCAGTCTGGGTATATGCAGTTACAGGAATAGTATAAGTAAATGCAGATCCTTCACCTTTAGTAAATCCCTGCGGATAGAAAGCATAATATGATGCAGCGTCAGCAGAAGTAAAATCACTACATGTAAAATCAGCACTATTACCGTTGATAGTACTATTTTTGATTGCAAAAACATTATCCTTAGTCATATCCGTACTTTGATACAAGTCAAACTTATCGTCATTCTGCCAGATAAAGTTAGATTCTTGTGTATTTGGATCTACAGTAGCACGAGTCTGCGGTGAACCATTTTTAATATCCTGAGTATTAGCTTTGATTGTAAATACGTTACCTGTATTCTTGTCGGATGTATCAGGTTCGTTGTCGTTCGTGCATGAAGAAACGGACAATGCTAATGCAGCGACAGATATCAGACTCCAAAATTTGATATTTTTCATCTTATCATACATTTTAATGTTATTACTCCTTTTAATTTCAGAATTACCACTCTCTATCACTACCAAAAGTAGCGCCTGATGTAAAACTTACACCGGTAACACTGCTCTGTTCTACTTCCTGGTCTGAAGCACAAAGGATACCCTCACTAACTGTTTCAATAATCTCAACTTCCGGAGCAACATACAGCTCCTTTTCTGTAATTTCTGTTTTCATATTTCTTAATTTTAATGTTAATATTCTTCCGTGTCACATTATCGAGAAATGTTTACATTAAGAATTGAATATTCTCGTATTGTGTTTTTCACCTGCAAATTTACTCATTCCATGAGGCTACATTATGCTACTTATGTAACAGATTATAAAAGAAATGTAACATATAGTTATTCTAACTTATCTCTATAAACTATTTAACAATCACATTCTCCACAAACTCATTCATCAGGAAATAATCAAGACCTTTGAGTTTCTTTCCGTTAATCCATATATCCTCAAAAGTGATATTCCTTGCTATTCTGTCTTTATCGAATCCGTAAATCACAGGACGGTTTTCACCTATGCCGTTGAATCTGATGTTTCTGAAAGTAAGTCCGTCTATTCCGCGTCCGGGAGCCTTGTCGTATTTAGGATTATAGTTTACACGGATATTGAACATCATACCCTCCTGAATACTTTCTATGCGTATATCCTCAAACAGGATATTCCTTGCTAAGTTTTTATCGCCGCAAACCACAGCCATACATCCCTGATAAGGATAGTCATCTTCATCGTGTTCCAATATGTCGATATCCTTGAATGTAAGGTTCTCTATATTCTCACCTATCTCGGCTTCCGGGTCACCATGACCACCAATGTTTATAGGATGAGCGATATCAGCCCAAAGCACAGCACGACGCACATTCACATTGTTTGTACCACCCCACCAGTTCCAGCGGTGATTGTAGAAAGCCATACAGTCGTCACTGTTACGCATAAAGATATTCTCGATATCAATATTCTGGCAACTCATCATATCTATACCGTCCGACCATCCACGACAGCTGAAAGCCTTGAAATTTCTTACTGTAATATCCTTTGAACCACCTCCGAATATTGAATAATGGTCAGGATTGATAACAGTAATACCATCGATATAAACATTCTTAGAGTCTGTAACCTCGATACCTCTAATACCTTTATAGATAATACCACGACCTATAATTCTTACATTCTCAGCATGGTCTACCAGAAGTTTAGCCTCAACAACAGCTCCCGGAGCAAGATACACTGTAGTATTGCTTGGAATACTTATCTGATTGTTAGGAAGGTCTTTTGGTCTGTGCGTTCCCGGACCGAAATACATCACCCCTTCCTTGCTTTCTGTATAAACTTCTTTCTCTACAGGATTTGCAAACAGATGTAGATTATGCAGACGGTCACCATTGAATTCCACAGAAAGATACTGCGGTTTATCAAGAGTAAACAGAATACAGTTTTCCACCTGTTTATACTCAATACCTTTCGATTTTGGTCTGATATCCACAGTCTGGATAATCCCATTGTTCTTCTTCACCATTACCTCCACAGGCTCGTTCATGTCGAACTGTACCATAGACGCATCCTGCACCCTGTCCATATCCACTTGTACTTTATACTCGAATGTTTCCTTCCATTCTCCACCTTTGGTTCTTACTCTTACGGTAAAGTCATCATTATGAGGAATTCCTGTTCTAAGACCTTCCGGATAAGTATAAAGTTGCGCATCAATTGTAAATGTAATGGCAAGCAGTAAGCTTACCATTACAAATATTCTGTTCTTATACATAACTGTTTCCTAAACCAATTAATTATCTGCTGAACATCAAAGTGCCAAAACCGAGAGCATCGAAACCACCACTTTTTGTTTCATAGTTTCCTCCTCCACCTTCCGGAAAGCATGCTTCTGTTGCCACTTCTGTATATTGATATTTCTCAGCATCAACACCTTTAATTTTTGCATAATGATTATAAACGAGTGCCCATATAGGTCTATACAATAAGTTTCTTTCGCTTATAGTAGGATACTCCTCATAGTCAGTGGCATGAGCGCCTTTGTATTCTCGGGTATATGGCAAATTGGGGACTTCCATATTCATAAAATTATATCTTGCAGTATATTCGCATGCTTTCAGGAACATATTATCATTATATCCGAAGAAGTCATCTCCCTGATTCCAAGCCAATTGGCAAATAACTCCAAGCAGTCCCTGACACAGGTATGTATGTCCCTGATCTCGGTTGCTTTCCTGCCATTGTGCAAGATTGGCATATTCGCCATCAAACACATGGTATATAGCTTTAGTTAATCTACCGTTTGTATCTCCTATCTGCAGATGTTCTATACCCTCATTGTAAATGTCTATTCTGTCTGCTAAGATTCCAATAGCCATTGTAGAAGCAATGTTACACAATCCCCAGTTTGCCCAATAGTGACCTGCAGGAGTATCATTGTGTCTTACGAGGAAGTCTTTGTTCATAGGATAGAAAATCTCTACCATCCAATCCTGATAAGCCTTAAAATCAGTTTCTTCCCATCCGGGATAATCACGCATCAGTTCACCGGCAACGGCAAATTGGTAACCATATATTCCGGCTGCTAAGTTAGCATCCGTTGTACCGTTTATTTCTGTACATTTTGCAGCCCATCCGTTGAGGATTTCTATAGACTTTTTTGCATAAGCCTCATCTTCTGTAATCTTCCACATTAAAGCCAACTGATAGGCTGCAGCAACATCGTTGAAAGCCTTTTCATAGTTTTCATTATCCCCACCACGTGTAATCATTGACTGTGGATCTGCTTTATATGAAGTCTGCGCATGTCCATTATTCTTTAATAATTCATATCCTTCTTTCCAAGGCGATTTGTCAAGATTCTGCTTTATCCGTTCGAAGTCTTCAGGTGTGTGTAGTGCACCACAATGAACGAACTTTTCACCTTCTTCCATTAGAGGAACAGTCAGCAGTGAGGCTGTATTATCATTTAAAGGAATTTCATATAAATCTGTTTCTACATCCACAGGAGGCAGATTTATTCCATCTCCACAAGAAGAAAGGCTTAATGTGGAGATATACAAAGCTGATAGATATATTAATTTTTTCATATTCGAGTATTTTTATTCATTAACCACCTTAATTTTGATTTGGGAAATGCGGAGATAATTATTATTACCTAACATCAGAGCAAATCCAAGTGTTAGAGGAAATGATTCATCGATTGTAAATTCTTCTGTTGTATGTGTCGTAACTACAGTAGTATGATTTTCTGTCAGATTATATTCACAAATAACGTTCTCTTTTGACTCGAAATGCCATTCTTTAGGACTTATTCCACTATCAATTAAACCAGGGAAAGCAGAACCACTACCTTTCATTATAGCAAATACTACGCCATCTCTTCCTGTTGCATTATCATCTTCGGCCACAGTTATCTCAACCTTGTATTTTCCTCTTGGTAAAATAATATTTTGATATAATGATGCATTCCATGCATTAGCTTTTCCAGTGAAAGAAAGATAATTTACTTCATCTTCTATATATAAGGAATTACCATTAAACACAGAGCCTTTTATCCATCCTGCCGCATTATTTCCATCACTCTCAAAATTAGGGCCTGCATTTTCAAGAACATACTCTGTTATGTCGCCATCTGTACCTGCCGCAGGGATTACTGTTACTCTGAAATCTACCGGTGCGATAATATCACCTTCATAGCTTAACTTCACATTTACATCTTTCTTTTCTGTAATACCTCCAGGAACTGTGAAAGTTATTGATTGTTCTGAAACTGATGTTGGACTAATGTCTGTTCCATCAAAAGTCAGAGTAAGTTTTTCTGTTAGTTCATTAAGGTTTGACCCTTTTATTATCATTTCACCACCAGAGAACACTATTGCATCATAAGATTTTACTACGGGAGCTGCTTTAAGTTTAAAATCATCCTTTACTATGAATTCCTTACCTGAATATACAAAATTTAAAGAATAAGTTCCTGCAGCCAAATCTGTAGGCAGTTTTGCTTTTACAGTACCGGCTGCAGCATCGTATTTGACAATATCAGCCTTTTTGACAATATCAGCCTTTTTATCTCTTATAAGTATACTTACATATTCCTTTCCCGAAGGTAATCTTGTAGCTGATATATTTATTTCATTACCTACATATCCGCTTTCGTCAGAACTGAAAGAGGTAGGTTTGTCAATTACGTTATAGACTACAGTAGATTCTTTTTCCTCAAAAGGAGTCTTTACCTTAATTGCATATTCTCCAGTTTCCATTCCGTCAGGAAGAGTTACGATAAGGCTGTTATCGTCAGATTCTTCTTTATTAATAGTAACATCCTTTTCGCCCAACCAGACACGTGTCTGGTCCAGAATTTCACCGTTACCCAAACCTGTGCCAACTATTTTTATTTTACATCCGGCATATCCCTCATCAGGCAATGTTTTTTCTACTGTGAGAGGATGTATCAACATAAATGGATAAGGCATGTTAACCTCTTCTATTGGACCAACATTAAGGGTAAGTTTATCTTCATCGTTGACATCTTCCGGTATCTCAATCTTTATTTCATTTTCATTCCATGAGATAATTTCAGCTTCCGTTTTTCCAAACAAAACTTCAATGTCTTTTTCACTACCACCTAACAGATTCCCGTAAAGCGTGATGGTTCCACCCGGCATACCCCAACATTTAGGGTCAGTTTTTCCAAACATAGGATCCATGGCCAATACTTCAGGGTTACCCATTACCCTGAACTGGATACTGTTTGATACAATTTCATCCATAAACTCCACAACAATCTTTCCTGTAGTGGCATCCTCCGGCACAATAGCTTTTATCTGTTGGTCGCTGCAAGACATTATCTCGGCCTCTTTTTCGCCTATTGCTACTTTTATGAAATCTTTTGCACCGCCGAAGTTCTCACCAATTATCGTAAATTGCTCTCCCGGATATCCATACTCTGTTTCTACTCCGGTAACCACAACATCCGTTTCGCCGGAATTGACAAGATGTACTATGTTTTCGTCAACATCGTTTTCACAGGAAGCGAGTAGTGCTGACGCTAATAAAGCACAATTCAAAAAATATAATATCTTCATAATTCGATTTTTTAGTTATTATTCATTTACACTTCTTTTCAAAGAAATTCCTGATATATGAATCTCGTTACTTGTCCAAAGCATAGTGGCGAAACCTACAGTCAATGTGGTTGTTTCTTCCAAACTGATATCGCAAGAATATTCAGTTGTTTCGGATACTACACGAGTCAAATCAATATTTCCAATAACATAGTCGTTTTCTACAAAGTCCCATGTTGCACTACCTGTCAATATAGGGAATGTTCCTGACGATTTAGCGACAGCAAACCTTGCTCCATAACGTCCTGAACCTTTGATTGCCTTTTCTACGGTTATTTTAAAAGTGTATTTTCCTTCAGGCAAAGATATAATCTGATAATAGGCTCCGTCTGATTTGCTTGTAGGTCGCAAAACTAACATTCCGTCAGGTTCGTCCTCGGTGAAATGTAAAGCTTTTGGTTCAAAATTGCTATTTGCAGTCCAATACAAAGCTGTACCCCATTCGCTATCGCTTGCATCCGCACGTTGGAAAGGTTGTTTGCTGTTCTGCAGGAATAATTCTGTCACATCACCTTCAACATTAAGATTGATAAGAGAAGTACCTTCCACTTCATACCCATCTACTGTTATTACCACTTGTCCGGATATGAATTCTGCCGGGATTATGAATTTAATTTCATTTTCAGTTACAGATGTAACTTCTGCCGTCTTTCCTCCAATGGTTACCTGTACTTTTTCAATACTGTTTCCGAAAGCAGAACCAAGAACAGATATTACATCACCATCTTTAGCGAACAAATCTCCGGTTGAAGAAACTATTTCCTGAATAGTAGGTGTAGGTATTACCGTAAAATCTTCGGACGACTGTACAGAGTGTGTCCACAGATTTAGTGTAATCTTTCCGCTTTCTGCACCTTCCGGTACTTCTACAATAATCCTGTTATTATTGCATGAAATTATGTTAGTCGCCTTGACATTTCCGAACATCACCTCTACAGGTTCCATTCTGTCGCCAAAATCTTCACCTATCAGAGCCACCTGCGAAGCTACATATCCGCTTGCCGGATATATACTTTCAATTTTAGGTTCCGGATAAACATATTCCTTGAACTTACCGTCCTTTTCGCAAGAAACAAATGCTATAGAAAGCAGCGATAAGAATATAGTCTTTATAAATGATATTTTTTTCATAACCAAAATGTTATATTGTTAATTCTTTGATTAATAACCCGGATTCTGCTTTAAATTGCCGTTCAGGTTTATCTGTTTCTGAGGTATAGGCCATAGATAATGTGTTTTTGTAACATTAAAGTTTGTTTTAACGTCTATAGCCACACATTTCAATTTGCCTTCCGGAGTATCTGTTTCTTCCGTACCCCATACATATGTATTTTCTGCGAAACTGGAAGTGTTTTCACCTTCAGTCATAAATGTTGTATCATAATCGTCGCTACCGACTACCATACCCAATCGTGACTCATTAAGTTCCTGTTCCATTATTCCCCAGCGTTTAAGGTCGTCGAAGCGATATCCCTCCATGTATAGTTCTACTGTTCTTTCTCTTCTTATTTCCTCCTTCATGTCCAGACCGTTATCAGCAACCAAGGCATTAGTAAGACTCGCAACACCTGCTCGTTTTCTCAACTGATTGATAGACCTTTCCAATTCCTGATCTGTTATTTCTCCTCTCAGTTCATAAATAGCTTCTGCATAAATGAGATAAACTTCGGCAAGTCTAAGTACAGGATAGTTTGGCGATTCGTTCAGATTTGTTTTTCCCTCACAATAGAACTTTGCAGAAACATATCCGGAACGTCCGTCATTCAGTTTCTTGTCATCCGAAGGCTGATAAATATACGACTTTAGTCTATAATCTCTATTGGTAAATTCGCTTGAAGGATTTTCGTAACCCTTAAACTTTTCAGATTTTTCAATAGGCAGTCCGTCAGTACATACAAACATGTCTATAAACTTACGGCTTACATCCATTTTAGGAACTGTCTGATTAAGATTTATACCCCCCGGTCTTAAACTTGCATCATATACGCTATATATAATGAATTCGTTGTTAGATGCCTTTGTCATACCTGCAGGATTACTGTCTGCTTCTTCCAGACAGAACAGGTATCGGCTACTCATGTTCTGCATACTGCTTTGTGAGTTATAATTCCACAAAGAATATTTTCCGTTTACAATTACGTCATACGATAATTGTTCAGCTTCTGCCAGAAACTCATTTACCTGATCAGATTCAGGTCCTTCCGAACCTTCATAGTCAGTTGTTGTTCCATTATATTTTCTCCATGTAGCTTCATAAAGCAATACCCTTGCCTTAAATGCTTTTGCTGCATACTGGCTTATACGTCCTTTTTCGTCTGCCGGAATAGACTGTTCGAGAGGCAATCCTTCAATAGCCTTGTCCAAATCTTCAAGAATAAGACTGAAAATCTCATATCTGCTATTACGTTTTCCCATAAGTTCCGGCGAGTCTATGTCAAGTACAGTAGTAACCTTTGGTACTCCTCCGAAAAACTTAAGAAGATAAAAATACGAGTAAGCTCTGAAGAAATAAGCTTCAGAAACATAACGCGAAATATCCTGTGAGTCGCCCGGATAAGATTTAGCTTTCTCCAGTAGAATATTTACAGTTCTAATGTTAGAATAACAGTTATTCCATCTTGTGTCATCAGTTGTAACCTGTATTGTTCCTCTACCTACTTCAGATTGGTAGTTAAAGTATGTCGATAAGTCTGTAGAGCCATCGAAATAATTATAAATTGAGCCATATTTTGAATTCCAACCTAACAGTTGTCCATAGAAAGATATGGCATATTCGTTAAAATCGGATGCTTCTTTAAAATAAACAGCATCTGTCATTTCATCCAGAGGATCCAAATCAAGAAAGTAGCTTTGACATGAAGATAATCCCAAGCCAAGACTGCAAGCTAAAATATATAATGTTTTTTTCATAACTTCTTAAATCATATTTAGAAACCAATATTAATACCAAATGACCATGTACGGCAGAAAGGATAACCGGAGTTCTGTGATGTTTCTCCCATTTCCGGGTCAAATCCATCCTTGACACTTGTCAACTCCCATAAGTCATTTCCAGAGAAATATACTCTAACTTTCTGCAATTTTGCTTTCATTGTCCATTGCTGAGGAAGAGTATATCCTAAAACTAAAGATTTCAGACGTACATATCGGCTGTTCTGCAGCATGAAGTCGTTATTTTCATAATTCCATTTAGCTCTGTTTGCATAAGTAGTCAATCTTGGATATTGTGCGTCAGTGTTATCTTCTGTCCATGTTTTTCCAAGGAAGTTAGGATTCTGGTTTGTATATTCTGCATAGAAAGGATATGCCATCCATCCGGTTCTAAGTATATATTGTTTTCCTACTCCCTGGAAAAGCATATTAAGGTCTATACCTTTCCATGAGCCACCAAGGTTCAAACCGAATACATAATGTGCATCTCCATCGCCCAGGAATTGCAAATCACTGTTTTCAGAACCATCTGCAGTTATGACGTAATCACCATTAAGATCCAATCTTTTTGTATCTCCAGGACGAAGAGTAGTGACCGTACCCTCGTTTACATTTGTCAAAGCCGCACCACCGGCTTTATATAAGTCATAAAATCTGTCAACTTCTGCCTGATCCTTGAAGAATCCGTCGGTACGGTAAAGGAAGAACGAGTTAAGAGGATAACCGTTAACTGTGGCATTCTTTCCTGCAACATAGGTGTCAGCACCTTCCAGTTCCATCAGCAATGATTTTGTATCACTGATATTGAAATTCACAAAATAGTTTAAATCTCCTTTAGTATCTCTCCATCCCAATGAAACTTCCCAACCTTTTACGTTAAGATGTCCGCTGTTTGTCTTTGGAGCTGTACCTCCAAGAACGGACGGATAAGTAACGTTCGACAGCATTCCATTGTTGTCTTTTACGAAATAGTCAAAACTTGCAGTAAGTCTGTTTGACAAGAATGCCAAATCCAGTCCGACGTTCTTCTGTCCTACTCTTTCCCATGTTCTTGTATAGCTTATAAGTCCGGAATTATTGAGGCTTGACGACACATGGCTTGTTGCAGGATATCCTAAAATGAACGAACCGGTGTTAACCGTAGATACATAATCATAGTTTCCTAATCCGGCATCATTACCCGAAGTACCATAGCTGAATCTTATTTTACCAAAATCAAGAACAGAAGTAACAGGTTGCATAAAACTTTCTTGAGTAAAAACCCATCCTAACGACATTGAGCCAAAGTTAGAAAACTTATGTCCCTCGGCAAACTTGGAGTTACCGTCACGTCGTCCCATAAATTCTACAAGATACTTTTCCTTATAGTTGTAATTTACTTTGGCTATATATGAGAATGTACCATTGTGTGCTTTGCCTCCACTATTACCTTGCGCTCCACTTGCGAGTCCCAAGTCATACACTCCGTCATCCTGGAAATTTTCACGGGCTGTAGTAAGATAATTGGTATTCCATTTCTCAGCATTCAGACCAATCATGAAGTCAAAGTTATGTTCCTCAGCAAAGACCTTCTTATATTTCAGCAATGCAGAATAGTATTGATACAGACTGTTGTTGGCCTGCATGAGATAACCGGGGTTATTCTCTGTCTTTATATTTGCAGGGTCTGTAGGATATATAAGTGATGTATTTGTGGCATCAATAACCTTGTCTACAGGATTTCCAAACCAGTCATAAGTCTGAACCGGAATAACATATCTTTCTCTTCTGTATTCCTCGTTCTGGAATGAAGCCATTCCTTCAAAAGACAGTCCTTTGCAGATGTCTGCTATTACTTTCAGGTCAATGCGCGATGTCAAATTAGATTTCTTGTCACGTCCGCCATCGCTTGTTGCAGCTACCGGCTGACGGTCGCCCACTGTACCATAATTCGCATACCATTGTCCGTATGGATTCTTTGCCGGGAAGAAAGGCATTTCCTGACCGTAAAGCGAGGCATCAAGACCTACAGAAGGAGATTCTGTATTTGTTTTAATCATGCTGGCTGATGTTTCCAACTTCAGCCAATCGGTCAGTTTATATCCATAGTTCATACGCAAGTTAAGCTGCTTCTGTCCGTCGTAAGCGGTTGCAAGGTTACCCTGATTATCGGCATACATGGCAGATATACGATAGTCGCTTTTCTCTCCGGCTCCGGAAACACTGAGGTTATGCTGGTATGAATATCTGGTAGCAAACATTTCATCTATACGGTTAGCATCACCAATGAATATTTCTCCCCAATATGCTGTAGGGTAAATACCTTCTATCCCCTGTTGCATCTTGCGCATATTCTCTTCAGAAATCCATCCCCACCAGTTAGGTACTATTTCTTCCTTGTTCCCCTCTATCCACATAGTGGCATATTCCGACATAGTAGGCGAATAGTTGGTTATACCATTGGTATTGAAACGCATATTGAAATCATAATTTACGCTGACTTTTCCTTTACCTTTTTTGGTAGTAACAAGAATTACACCGTTTGCGGCCTTAGCACCATATATAGATGCAGAACCGTCTTTCAGCACAGTGATACTTTCGATATCATCCGAGTTCATATTCTGGAATGAAGTAGCATTTAAGGCAGGAACTCCATCAATGATAACCAATGGCGAGCCTCCATTTACAGAAGTCGCACCACGAATCTGGAAATCAAGTCCTTCATTACCTGGACGTGAAGAAGAACGGTTAACCACCAGACCAGGAGTCTGGCCTTGAAGTGCAAGTCCGACATTAGTCACGGCACGGCTCTCCAAAGCGCGGCTGTTAACCTGTTCAATGGAACCTGTCAGTGTAGCTTTCTTCTGAGTACCATAACCTACTACAACGACTTCGTCCAACATTTCAGAATCCTCTTTAAGCACAATCTTCTGTAATGCCTGTTTATTCGATGCAGATATTTCTATTGTTTTAAAACCAATATAAGATATTACAAGAACTGATTTTGACGATGATACATTCAGAACGAAATTACCGTCAATGTCAGTAATCACACCATTTGTTGTTCCCTTTTCAAGAATACTTGCACCAATCACCGGAAATCCGTCAGGATCGAGCACAGTACCTTGTACTGATACAGACTGGGTGACAGAAGAAACTCCTGCCGATTCCGCATAAACCTGACCTATCCCTCCTGCCATCATAGAAGAGGCGATAAGGACTGCCAGTAACCCTTTTCTGGGTGAAGAACCATAAATTCTATCTTTCATACGATTTTAGTTTTGTTATATACATTGTTTTATAAATTCTCTCACTTGTTTTCTTCCCATCAGCAGATGTCCCTCTACTGTACGTTTGGAAAGTGACATTTCAGCTGCAATCTCTTCTGTGGAAAGACATTCGAATCTGTTTTTCATATATATCACCCGACGCTGTTCGGGAAGACTGTTTACTTTCATTATCTCCAACTTGGATATTTCCTTGGCAAATACTTTACATTCCACATCGTCGTAAGTCATGTCAAGACCCTCCATTGAATAAACGCCAACCTCCTTTTTGCTAATCAGCCTGCGCATATAGTCTGTAACGAGATTTCTTGCTACGGTAAACATAAAGCTTCTCACCGTATCACTTCTTAGCATCTTGCCATATTCCATCATGCGGAGGAAAACATCCTGCGTAATATCCTGCGCATCTTCGTAATTACCTATACGCTTATAGACATAATAAAGCACTGTGTCTTTATCATGTTCATAAGTTTCGGAAACCAAATTACCGATTTTTTCCTGGGATATGATACTTGTATTTTCCATAATTCATGTTTTTCGATTACAAAGGTATGGTTTACCTTTATTTCAATTCATTAACTATGTAACAAATGATGTAAATATGGTAACATAATAAAGAAAACCGCTCAGAATATACTTCAAGGCATATTTTGAACGGCTTTTCTTTATTATAACATATGTAACAATAGTTCTAATGCTCAGACGCATATTGCGTAGGCAAAACCCCGAACTGCTCCTTAAAGCACTTTGTAAAGTAACTTGAAGAACTGAAACCTACCATGTCTGCCACTTCGGCCATGGACAATTTGTTGTCTGCCGAGAGTATTTGTGCAGCACGTTTAAGTCGTATGGAGCGTATAAATTCTGTAGGTGTCTGACCGGTTATTGACTGGATTTTTCTGTACAGATTCATTCTGCTCATACCCATGTCGCTGCTGAGGCTTTCAACACTGTATGACGTATTGTCCATATTCTTTTCTATCAGTTCAAGGGCTTTCTTCACCAACTGTTCGTCGAGCGAGGTTATGGTTATCGCACTCGGATCGACAGATATATTCTTCTTGAACTCCTTGCGTCTGTCTTCCTGCTGTTCTATCAGTTTCTTTATTCTGACAAGCAAAAGATCAAAGTTGAAAGGTTTGGAGATATAAGAATCCGCACCAACCTCATAACCGCTGATTTTTACATTATCGGCAGTACGTGCAGACAGCAGTATGACAGGTATATGCGATGTCTGTACATTAGTCTTAATCATGCGGCAAAGTTCTATTCCGTCCACCTTAGGCATCATTATATCGCTGACTATAAGGTCCGGGTTATGCTCCTGTGCAAGTATATATCCTTCCTCACCGTCGGCTGCCGTGAATACCGTATATTGTTCTTCCAACTGTTCGGCAAGGAAGGCACGCATATCGTTATTGTCTTCTACCACAAGGATTTTCTGTTTGGTACCTTCCTGTAACTGAATATGTTCCTCAGGTGCATCACCGGTGGTTTCATTATTCTCATGTGCACTCTCACCTGACGGTTTTAAATCCATCGGGATAAGCAGACGGAATATGGTTCCTTCGTTCTGCTTGCTTTCAACTTCTATTTCTCCCTGGTGCATGCGTACATATTCTTTTACAAGATGAAGTCCTATACCGCTGCCTACAATACCCTCGGCATTGTTTGAAGCCTGATAGAAGCGTTCGAATATATGTTGTAAATCCTCCTCACTCATTCCAACACCTGTATCCTCTACAGATATTGATAACATATTTCTACCGCCTATAAGAATTTCATTTATTTTTAGTAAAACACTTCCATTCTCGTGAGTAAATTTAAAAGCATTTGAAAGTAAATTATTGAGAATCTTATGCATCTTGTCATGGTCAAAATAAATATGCTTTGCTGCTGGAAGATTCTCAATAGTAAATTTAAGATGTTTCTCTTCTGCAAAAGGTAAGAAACATGTATATATGGAATCTATAAAATCGCGGATATTACCTGAAGAAAGATGAAGTTTCTCCATTCTCATCTCTGATTTTCTAAAATCCAGAAGTTGATTTACCAGATTATAGAGGTCTGTGGCATTCTTGTGTATGACGCTAAGCTGACGCATAGTCTTTTCATCATTATCTTTCTTCATCAATACCTCCAAAGGAGTCATAATCAATGTCAGCGGTGTACGAAGTTCGTGACTTATATTTGTAAAGAAACGGAACTTCATCTGATTAAGTTCTTCTTTCTGGCGGATGCTTTCCTCTTCCTGCATACGGGCTATACGGCGAATATTCTTCTTACGCAAATATTTTAAAACGCCCCAAACTGCCATGGCAAAGACTATGAAGTATAATATGAACGCCGGCCATGTTTCCCAAATTGGAGGACGTACCGTAATATAAAAAAGAGACTCAGGACTCCAGACATAATCATTACCGGCAGACTGTAATCTGAAGACATACTTTCCGGGATGCAAGTTGTTATAAGTTACACTACCATTGCTGTTTCTGGAAACAATCTGCGTCCATTCTTTGTCTGTTCCGTCCAAACGATATCTGAAATGAGTCTGAGACGGATGGAGAAAATTCAGGCTGGAGAATTCTATAGTTACAAAGTTCTCATCATAATCAAGTGTAACTTTACGGTTTTTATTAACAATTTCATTGAAAAGAATCCTGTCATTAAAAATTTCTCCACTTGAAATAATCTTGTTGAATAATTTGAAAGAAGTAAAAAACGGTAATGCCTTGCATGAAGTAAGAACAATATTTTCAGGAACAAAACGACAGAAACCATCTATTCTTCCAAAAATAAGTTCTCCACTATGTAACTTCAATGAACAGAACTCATATAAATCAGAATACTCTTTCCTATTGCTCCATTCAAGACATACTATTCTGAAATCAACAGAACTATCTTCCTTCTTATTTACTACTATTTTATATATAGAACTAATGGTTGAAATCCATATATCATGATTATTGTCCTCCTGAATGCTCTGAATAGTGGCATTTTCCAACCCGTGTTCTTCGCCAAGATAATGCATATTTCCTGCACGGTCAAGAATAATCAAGCCATATTGGGTGCCAAGCCACAACATCTCGCGACTGTCTTCAAGCATACAATTATACTTGTTATTTTCCAATGTAACCCCGGAAGAATTTATATCCTTATATTGGGGAATTATAATTTCATCTTTCTTTATGTCATAGAAATAAAGTCCGTTATCTGTACCTACAACCAATTTACCGGAACGGCTTACCAGCATAGTATTAGCCAAACGATACTTTTTAAGTTCAGGATAACGTTCCGAGAGTATATCAACATCGGAAAAATCCGCGGCAAGTTTACCTACCCCCCCATAAAAACTCGCCCATATATTATTATCAGAATCTACTGCCAGACATCTTATACCGTTTGTTTCATATCCTTTATGTTCAGGCAAAGTTATATGCTTAATGTTTGAAGTAGAATTTCCATCTATTCGGAAAATGCCGTTCTGATAAGTTCCAAGCCATATATTATCCATTTTATCCCTGACAATAGACTTGCATAATATACCAGAAGTCTGCGGATATGGATAATTTACATTGTTAGACTTAAGATTATATATACAAAGACCATTATCAGTTCCAAGCAATAATGACGAGTTATCCATTTCAGCCATACAATGAATGTCGGAATTTACCCAACCTCCTGACACAGACTTGCTATTATACACACGAAAATTTCCCATTGACGGATGCAGATAGGCCAATCCTCTGTTGAACAACCCAATCCATATTATATTGGTTGTCTTATCTATGTAAACACTGTGTACATTGTCAGAAGTATTTGTATCTGAATATGATAAAACGGAGCATGGCTGAATATCATGTGTAAATCTGTTTACTATAAACAATCCTTTACGGACACTTCCTACCCATGCATTTCCGGACTTGTCTGTGTCAATGGCTACAAGCTCCTGGTAGTCATCAAGCATACCTAAGTTTATATCTGTCCATTCTTTCACTGAACTGTTATAATATGCCAGGCCATGACTGTACAACAGCCAGAAATCACCATTTTCAAGGAGTTTGATTCTTACGTTATCCTTGTTGCCTATTCTTCCTTCGAGAAACTTTTCCTGACGGATGAACTTCTTGAGATTGCTGTCATAGCATCTCAGTATCCCGTTTTCGTGTACCATCCATGTAAAGCCGGAATATGTGTCAAGAACGAAAAGTCGGCCGTTGTTCTCCACAAAGGTGTCTTCACTATAGATGTTTGTAACAGACTCATTTCCAGGATACAGGCAATAAAGCGACTTGTCGGAAGTAACTATCCAGATTATACCTTCAGAATCGACAAAAAAATCGGATACCTTATCATCGACTCCCAATGACCGGAAAACTTCTGCAGGAGAAATGAATTTCTCGGTATTGAGGTCGAATACCTGCAAATGGTCGCGGTCCTTTATCCACAGCCTGTCGGACCTGTCGATATATTGTGTAGGTATCTGGCAGATGTATTCAAGAGAATATACTTCACCGCCGAGAAGAGAAAAATTCTTGAAATTATTACCGTCATACAAACTGAGCAATATCGTTGTGCGTACGCCGAGTCTTCCGTCAGGCAGACCGAAAACTGTTTTTACATAATTGTCGGGCAGACCTTGAGATACGCCTATCGGGCGGAAGGTATACTCTGAAACACTTTGTGCCCCAATAAAATTGGAGCACAAAAACATGAACAATATAGCTATGTATGACTTTATCATAATATAATATTTTTTATTTCAGTATCACTTCACCTTCGCCGGCCTTGACTTCATGGCTTACACCACCTACAGTTATTACGGCATCGGACGATGAGGTACATTTCCACTTTCCGTTTTCGGTATATACAAGCACATCACCCGGTACAGATGCCCTGATTTCCATTGCTCCGCACTTGTAGTATGTACCGTTACCCATAAATACCAACACCGGACTGCCCTCTTTTGTACGGCATATGCTGTATGTGGATTTTGTTTCGGCGTCCTCAGAACTGCAAAGATAAGAATTAGCGTCGGATGACAAAATCAAATCGCAGTTTCCGTTTTTGAGATTTACCTTAACGGCCACATTGCTGCCTGAACCGCCTTCCGACTTAACCGATGGATATTCCACTGAACTTATAGCCGAAGGAGATGACTTGGTTACAGGTTCAAAAATGCTTACAAACGGACGTGTCCATGCCTCGCCTTTCTGACGTGCAACGAATGTCAGTGTAGGCTGTTTCTTTATATCGTACGGCATATCCTTTATACGGCTGATACCTTCTGTCATAGGACTTAATGCTGAGAATACCTCTCTGTCTTTCTCGCCCTTCATCCACATATTCATGGTTATGTCGTTCTTGTCGGGCATGTTGATGGTATATTCAGCCTTGATATTTTTGTCTGTCTGTGCACTTTTCTTATCGTAGATATATGAATAGGCATACAGATGTGCTCCGGCAAAGGCAAGTTCCTGCGTAGGTTGCAGGTTAAGGTCTGTTCCGTCGGCAGCCTTGAGTGTCATAACCTGTCCCATGTTGTGATAGAAATAGTCGTGCATCTTGTCGCCACCTTCTACCTTTTTACTACGGAATATGTCAACATAATATCCTGTAGAGTCGGATGTGTTTATTATACCGTTCAGACGGGTCTGGTCTGAGTTTGATTCAGGCTCGCGGAAATACACCTCACTGTAGCTTACAGGCTGATAAGGTACTTTTGCTGCCGATGCAGGATACATGTTCCTAAGCTTGAAGGCATGGTTGCTCTTCATTACGGGGTATGAGGAGATACCGTCCACGCACACTGTGTTATGCGATGGGAACTGGCTGTAATATTCCAGATAGTCGAGTCCGGAATATCCCATAGTACCTATTCCTGCATCAGGTGCGAGCGGATAGCCTTTTCCGTAAAGTTCCATGCTGATACCGTTGGCATGCATATGATTGCCGTCGCTTCCGTTAAGTGAAATCATAAGACTGTTTTCCCTGTTCATTCCGTTGCGCTGAACCAGCCAGCTTACGTTAGGCGAATAGAATGAAGGTGTGACATAGTCGTCTATTGTACCTGCCTTAGTTTTCGGGTTGAGTTTCAGCGGTTTGTCAGAGAAGAATGAAGATACGGCAACCGGCATTTTTGCCTGTCCGTCGGACAGCTTTTCGGCATTGGGGTCGAAAAGTTTCAGCATCCGTGTGAAATGTTCTTCTTCGTCTTTCTTGCCGTGCTGCTGAGCGTTGGCTACCATATATTTGAATATGTCTGTACGCAGATATGAAGGATGTGTATCGCCAAAGCCTACCTGCATCATGTTAGGAAAGAGGTACTGGGGCATGGCGGACACAGCCTTGCTAATCACGGGAATATCTTTCGTAAGGTCATGGCCTAAGTTGCGGTCGAACAGATTCACAAACTGTGCGTAGTCACCCACGACAACGCTGCTGTAGCCGGGACATTCTGCCCATATTCCGGTATTGCTGTCGTAACCGTATTCAGCAAGCTGTTTGAGCGACCACTGGCGGATTGACGAACGGTTTATTATATAGTCAATATAATACTCACGGCCCTTACCGTCGGCATAAAGAGAGTTTTCCTCAAGAATCAATGCTATATCCATAACAAAACGCGCCTGCATAAGGTTCCAGTTGTTATGAGGAACACCGTTTGCGATAATATTATCTGCCCATTTTTTGAAAGCGAACGCGTATATCTGTATTTTTTCGGGTTTTGTTTTGTAAAGATACGCATAAAGGAAATCATAAAGCGGAACCAATGACTTTATAATATCCTCGTGGATAACCTCGAAAGATGACATTCCTACAAGTGTCTGCTGGTGTCCGTTATTCAAGTCTATAGGGACATTACGATAATATATACCTGTCATATAAGTATCGAACACTGATGCTGCCATAGCGGCATATTCTTCTTTCCCTGTAAGCCACCACAGAAAAGCCGCATCACGGGCTATACCGACAATCTCACTGTTTATACTTTCTATCATCCTGCCGGTCTTGCTTATTGACGCCCATTCCATTGGTTCACCCTTTAATGATGTATTGGCAAGATAAATACCTTTTGAGTCCTCATGGTATGGCGTTATGTCTTCCAGTTTTGGTCGGCGGTAAATTGTGGCGTGACTGCGGGCTCCGGTGTACATCACTGTAGGCGCAGGAGCTTTTTCACCTCCGGCATGGTCATAATATTCTCCTCTTATATATACATCCGTAGAATGTGTTTTCCAATACATCTGAAGTCTGGAAGTTAGCCACTCAGGACCTTTTGAGGAATATTTATCCACTTTTGAAGTCAGGCCGTCAAACACGTCCTTTGCCCATTTCTCTTTCTTTATAAGATTCAAAGTCTCTTTCTTGCCTTTTTCTGTTGTCAGATATCGTGGATGACCGGTATTTACAGGTATGTCAGTTACAGTCTTTGCCGACAATATCAGACACATCACCAAATTCAATGCTAATGACAGAAGCAGTTTTTTCATTGTATTACTTATAAATTTATTATTTTTATTCGCTACTGTAAATATATACGAATATACAATAAAAAATACCCAATCTGGCATTAAAAAAAAACACCTTGTCATTCGATTTGAAATGACAAGGCGTTTAAATCAAAACGTCAAAGCGTTTTTTTAAAACGTATCAACGAAAAAATATTACTTCGACAGTAAAGGACATTTTCCGCATTCAGGACGATTCATAGCACCCGGTCTGTCACCATGTCTCATCATTTTGTGCTGCTGCATTCCCGGTTTCATTTTACCGCCCATACATGGTTGCTGGAACACTTTCTCCAATTGCTTTGCATTAAGAATTTCCTTGAACTTCTTGAAATACCTTTGCTGTACGTCCAATGCTTTTTTCTTAGCATCAAATCTGTCCTGAATGGCTTTTTCTATTTCGGCATCTGTCATCTCTGATTTTTTTGTATCCTTGTTTACAGCAGGACGGCAATCCTTCATCGCCTGAAGATATTCCTTATATAAAGGAGTGAATTTTGCGGCAGTGGCTTCGTCCATAACAAGTTTTTTCTCCATCATCTTAACATGTCGGTCCATCATCTGCTCTGGTGTAGGTTTCTGTTTTGCGCGTTTCTGTGCAGGTGCATCTTGAGCGTTCTGTGCCATTACACTAAAGCTGCTTATTGAAACAGCCATCATAACTACCAATGTCATTAATCTTGTTTTCATAATCGTATAAAATTAGATGTTCAACTTTCAATTGTCTGATACAAAATTAATGAT
>CALUIE010000010.1 GCA_944320605.1 uncultured Phocaeicola sp.
TTCCTTGCACGCAAAAATGAGGTTAAGGTTATCGAATGTAACCTTCGTGCTTCAAGAAGTTTCCCATTCGTATCAAAGGTTCTGAAGAGAAACTTCATCGAAACAGCTACACGTATCATGCTGGATGCTCCTTATACACAGCCTGACAAATCCGCATTCGACATTGACCGTATAGGTGTCAAGGCATCTCAGTTCTCATTTGCACGTCTGCAGAATGCCGACCCTGTATTAGGTGTTGACATGTCGTCAACAGGTGAAGTAGGATGTCTTGGAGATGACTTCAACGAAGCTCTGCTCAACGCCATGATTGCTACAGGATACAAGATCCCTAAAAAAGGTATCCTTGTTTCTTCTGGAGCTACCAAATCTAAGGTTGACTTGCTCGACGCAAGCCATGCACTAAGCAAAAAGGGATATAGCCTTTATGCTACAGCAGGTACTGCAGCATTCCTCAATTCACATGGTATCCCGACAACTCCAGTATTCTGGCCGGATGAACGTCCAGACGCAGAAAACAATGTGATAAAGATGATAGCAGAACATAAATTCGACTTGATTGTGAATATTCCAAAGAACCACACAAAACGAGAACTTACCAACGGTTACCGTATTCGTCGTGGCGCAATAGACCACAATATTCCTCTTATCACAAATGCACGTCTTGCAAAAGCATTTATCGAAGCATTCTGCTCTATGGATGAAAAAGACATCCAGATAAAGAGCTGGCAGGAATATGTATAACTATAACTGATAAGCATAAATCAAAACAAGAGAGACTGTTTTAACGAGATGGTCTCTCTTATTTTTTTTATTGTTTCGCTATTAAAAATCCAACATATCAGAACAACACAAATCTTACGCTAAAATATCATAAAACAGAACAATATGATTCAATAAACAATATAAACATATAGAATAAAGACTACCTTTGCAGGCGAAAAAACTAAAAAGAAAAAGAAAATGGAACTTCCAAACGACCCGATGATGCTTTTCAGTCTCATTAACATGAAACTAAGAGACTATTACCCTTCACTTGATTCTTTATGCGATGATTTACATTTGAACAAAGAAGAAATCATTTCACGACTTAAAGATGCCGGTTTCGAATATAACGAAGAACTTAATAAGTTCTGGTAATTCACAATCAATTAAAATGATTTATAAGTTATAGCAAATAAGGCTATAACTTAATAAATCAATAAGATTAAAAACATCAATCTTTCAAAAATCTTTTAAACGTCTGATACCTCTCGTGAATATCAAAACTATATTCATGAAGCAATGGCTCTTTATTGCTTTTTATTTCTTTAGAAACAGTTTTAAAATTTCCGCAACACATTTCATCCACCAGTCCGGTATCATACAGTTTCTTCAACTCTGGCAGAATTTCCACAGCCTTCAGATTTATAAAATCACCTGTCATCATACCTATAAGTCCCCCGTCGCAACATTCGCTATTTTCCAACCTGCCATCATAGAATCTCAACAATTCACGGAACCACTCTATCACTTCATCACGACGTTCAGGTTCTTTGAGCGCAATCATAGCTAACGTTTCAGACACATTAATTCTTGCATAAGAATACAATCCTGGAGTTTTCATATACTCCATCAGATCTCCCAAACGATTCTTACCAATCAAATAAAGAGTAGGCACATACACATCTCCTGAAAAATCTCCGAAATGATAGTCATAATAATCAGCTTTCTGACACAAAGTAAGCAGAACAGTATGAAGTGAATCTTCATCACGCAACTCTCCCAACAACAACAGGCAGTGTATAATCACCGAATTATAAACTCCGTTCCATCGTTCCTCACTTATATTACCACAAGTCTGTCCTGTCTCATATAGCATGATATTCTCCAAATCATCACGAAGTTCATCATGTGGCAAAGCCAATATAGCCTTCAGATCTTCATCCGTCAAGAACATATTCTTTTCAGGACTATACAACATATCTGCCAGCCACCTGTGTTTTACATTCAATTCAGACGGATATTCAGGATGAACAAAACCATAAGCCTCTTCAGATATTTCAGAACGTTTCTTCATTTTTTCCAAAGCAGACATCATGGAATCCATAAAAGACAAATCAATATATTCGCTTCCCGGCTTTGCTTCTTCCATTCCAGGCAAAAGATAGAAGAAATCATCCCCTACAGTTTTCTTTAATGTCGGAGCATATTTCGACAACTCAATACGGTCGTTTGCACAAAGGAAATGTTTTCCTTCCTTTCCGAAATCGTACTCAATCAAAGGCACATCTTCCGTATCTTCTTCCAAAATATATTGCGTAAGTTTAAAAGAGTTATCAGCAAATATTCCTCCTTCCTCGGCAAAAGCCACTGCACCATAAACCAAGTTATGCACCTCGTTATATGACACCTTAACCATTTCAGGCTTTATCTTCTCCAATATCTTCTCATACTTAAACTTGTCAAGGCTAAAGTACCATACACTATCCTTTACGCCCAAACAATACGTATCAACTATATAAATGCCCACAGTGAATGTCCCTTGCGGATGAAGTCTTGTCACCAAAGCCATAGGTTCGCCACAATCTTTCCAATCGGCAGTCATATAACAGTCACCTATCGGTAAATTACGTACCTTTTTCCTTATATATTCTTCCGGAGTAATCTTTTTCTGTCCTTGATTTTTCTTCTGTGGCATAATATCTTCTTATTTCGATAGGCATAAGCCATACATTATTATTCTTTTCAGTCTGCAAGATTACATATATTTTTTCAATGTTACAAGAAAAAAGAAAATACAGTTATTATAAAAAGCCAATCACATAATAAACGAAAAATGAACGGCTACTGAACACGTTATAAACGTTCATTACATGTTCAGCAGCCGTTCATTATGTAGTCTTTATAATTATAACAATCTATTAAAAATCATCTGCAGGGAATCCTGTACGACGGAATCCTGATACTTTATAAGTTTTAGCGTCATTTTCAAATTGCATCATATAAACGATACTGTCGGCAGGCATTCCGCTTGGAGTAGTAGCTTTACCTTGAAGGACCTTGCCTTCGGTTATTTTCACTTTCTTATCCTTAGCCGCAGTTTCAGTAAATTCATCGGCACTGAAAGTTCTGTTTGAATAATCAACTCCAACTTTCACTTTTCCTTTGAGAAATGTAGCATCGTCCACCCACATTTCTGTAGATGAGTTTGATGCAGTGTTGTATGTATTAATAAGGAAATTTTCAGTTTTAGTATCAGCAACTTCCTTTCCATCTTTCATTTCCACTGAAGTCACCCACCAGTTTCCTGCCATTTTTTCCACTTCTGTTCCACCTGGTTCAAATTCTTTTTTACAAGAAGAGAACACTACAGCAATTGCTACAAACAATATTGTTATATACTTTTTCATTTCTTATCAAGTTATTCGGTCTTAATTAATTCTATTTCAAATTTTTCGTCTCCAGATTTGACAGAAAGCGTTATAGTTATAGATTCATCTGTTTCAGAAGCGTTTACTCTACCTTCTATCGTTTCATCATCAGACAATTCAGGATATGCGCAAGACAAATCGTTACTCGCATTTATATATGCATACCCCGTAAATGCATATCTGCTACCTTTACCAAGAAACTGCGAATAATAACCTCCATAAAAATCGGAAACTGAATACAAGCCTTGGCAGACTTTTTCAATAGTGATGAAATAACCTTTATAATCGGTCTTTTCTCCATCCGCATCCGTATAATCAGCTTTTGATGTCTGATATTTACCGGAATAATCGATATCATCACTTACAGCACCATCATACACAAAAACCTTTCTGGTATCTTTTGATGTATAGCCATCGTTATTCACAGCTACATAAGTAAGTACATAATATCCTACTTTTGTGATATCAACTTCACCACTTACCTTTACTTTATTAGTTACATCCTCGTCCTGAATATAAGCAGTATATCCCGGTTCAACGAATTCTGTATTTAGAGGTACATACATCGTTTTCTCCCCTTTCAACTGCAAATCGACGAAATAAGTTATAACAGAGTTATCTTCAACTGAATCTTTGCAAGAAGTTGCAGCAAAAAGCATCAGACCTCCCATTAATAAACTATATAATATCTTTTTCATAATTGTTTCTTAATCTGATAATAAATTATTATTTCTTATCCCACCATACAGGAGTATCCAAACTTACCATTTTAGGTGTATTCTTATTATAAAGACGAGCATTAAGAGGATAGTTTACACGTTTGATAAGTTCTTCACCCAAACCACTTTCACAAGGAACAATCAAATCTCCAGCCTTATAACCTGAAGTTTCACCATTTTTGAAGATTTGTTCCTGAGCTATATTTGTGAGTTTAGGTACATCTGTACGGCGAAGTTCACTCCATGCTTCCATGTGATCCATACAGAAAAATGCTACCCATTTCTGCATATATATCAGATTCAGTTTTTCATCATCAGTAGAAGCACTATCCCATAGATCTAATATTTTAGAAGAATCCTCATCCTTCATTCCACGAGCCTCAAAATCCGCCTTAACAGCTTTATCGTACGCTTCATTTGCTCCATGTTCATCACTCATAAACCTCAATTTAACTTCAGCTATAAGGAACTGTAAATTAGCTTGAGTAAAGAAATATACAGGCTGAACGGCACCATTGCCGTCTGAATGTTTATAATTTATGGCACTCATATTTGCATTAAGCCATTTGGCAGCCCCATTCCATTCGTCAGACTTTGTTCTTGCTCCCGGAATCTGTCCCAAATATGTACCATTTGCAGTACTCTTTGAAATCGCATATTCTATTCGTGGATCATCATTCTCAAGATAATAAGAAACGATTGGGTATGCTGCGCACTGATTACCTTTTGCACCACTCATCGCATTTGTTTCATACCAAGGGTTACGTTTCTTTGTTTCATCAGAAAATCCCTTGAAAGCAGCATCACCAGTGAAAAAATTATTTTCGTTCACAAGTGTCTTAACTTTTTCAATGTATGAATCTTTTTCAATATCAGCATCTATGAAACGCATATACATACGAAGACGGAGTGCATTTGCCAAACCAATCCATTGGCTTACTTTACCACCAAACACCATATCGTCAGAGTCCAAGGAAGTAAGACCTCCTATTTTAGCTTGTGCATCATCCATTTCCTTGATAATACCTTTATAAACGATATCACCATTATCCCATTTCGGATTACTTATCACATTTCCTTGCAATGCTTCAGTATATGGAGCTTCGTTAGTATTATCTACCATAACCTGAAGTGCAAATGCTCTCAACACTGTGGTTGCAAAAATATCTGCCGGGTTTTTACTCATATTAAGTACCTGTTGCGCATCCATAAGAGCACTTGAATAGATAGTACGATATGAATAATCCAACAATTGGGAACTTTCTGTCAGTTTATACTGACTTATTTCAATATACTGGCTCTGTTCCGGTTTCTGTTCATAATACTGCGCAAAATATCCGGAATAATTATGGATATCACCACCTACAGCTGCAGCAATACCTGCCTGAACAGAAGGGAATATCAAATCCGGAGATATCTGTTCATCGCTTGGGTTATTAGGGTTATCGTTTATATCAAGATCACAACCTGACAATAAACCAGCCACTAATAAAGAATATAATATTGTTTTTTTCATAATTTACTTTCTTTTTTGTTGATTAGAATTTCACATTTAGGTTCACACCAAAGTTACGTGAAGAAGGATTTGAAGAAAATTCTCCATAATTACCTATCAAATCGTTTCCAAACGATGTTGTCTCAGGATCAATAAACGTATTGCTTGATGGAGTCCACAAAAACAGATTATTTCCATAAGCAGAAATTCTTACTCCCTGCAATGGTGTCTTTGCTAACCATTTCTTTGGTAAATCCCAGCTTAAAACTACGGAACGAAGTTTAACGTATGATTTGTCAATCAAATCCAAATCTCCACCTATACCTCCCATTGGGTCATAATAGTAGTTACATATATTAGAAGATGTAATAGGAGTTGTATTTTCCACATATTCCACTGTTCCATCACTCTTTTCAATCTTATTTACGGAATTAGGAATAACAAATGGATTTCGATCGTTATAAGCTGTCTGTATCGCATTACCTGTGAAATACATTGTATTCTTAGTCTTAGAATACATTACACCACCTTTACGAATATCAAAATCAGCACTCAAAGATACTCCCTTATAAGAAAGCATGGTAGATACTCCCATCTGATATTTACTATTCATATCACCATAAACAGCAAATTCATCTGATACTTCAGGCATACCTGTTTGGGCATTTACCACTATTCTTCCATTAGGGTCGCGTTCTGCTGCTTCAGCTTTGAACACACCTAAAGGCATTCCTTCAATAGCATACATACTTGTTCCACCATTAAGGCCATAAATAGAAGCCTCACCTTTAAATTCTTCAGGAAGGCTTATAACCTTACTCCAATTCTTTGTAAAGTTCAATGTCACATCCCATTTGAAATCTTTTGTTTGTATCGGTGTAACGCTTACCAATAATTCTACACCTTTATTCCCTATTTTACCAAGATTGATATTCTGAGATGTATATCCGGTAGCAGGGTCCATATTCAACGACATAATCTGTTTGTCTGAATTACGATTATAATAAGCCGCATCGAATGACACGCGATTATTAAAGAATGCCATATTAAGACCAAATTCATATTCTGTTGTCATTTCAGGACTTAGCGTATTACTACCAAGGATATTTCCAAGTGTATAAGCATTAACACCATCAAGAGGGAAAGTCAAACTACCAAAAGGAATAGTATAAGAACCAGCTGTATAGACAGGGCTAAGCATATATACATCTGCATCATTACCTGTTTTACCCCAGCTCGCACGTATTTTACCGAAACTTATCACATCTTTTACACTTTCATCAAACAATTCACTGAACAAGAAACTACCGGTAAATCCAGGATAGAAGAAATCACGGTTATCTTTAGGAAGAGTAGAAGACCAGTCATTACGAGCAGTTACAGTCAAATACAACATATTTCTCCATGAAACTTCAGCTTGTCCAAACACTCCCATCAAACGACGAAGTTCTCTGTATTGAGTAACTGTTGGTCTCTGGGCTGAATTTGACAAGTCAAACCATGTAGGTATCGTAAGATCATTAACTTGCGATTGCTGATATGAATAACTACGTTCATTACCATTAAAACCAACCAATGCACTTATATTGAAATCATTTAACGGCATATTGAACGACAATAACAAATCTTGATTTATTTCACGACGACGTATTGTCTTTACACTATATTCTCCAAGTTCACCGGCAAAAGGACTACTTCCTCCCATATCTTCTCCATTAGGAGTTCCTTCATAATATAAAGCGTATAAATTTTCCGCACCGTATTCAGTCTGCCCTGTTGTAGTATCAAGACCCATACGATAAGTAAACTTGAAATATTTCAAGAATTCATAGTCAACCTGGAACTTGCCATAAAAGCGTTCAGAATTATATGTATTCAGATTATGCTCCAATATATAATATGGATTCATTACACCGTATGGTGTATAATAATACCCCGGTGTATTAAACGGGTCATCCAAATCAGCCATACTTTCCACATTTATATCTCTTGGCGTCTGCCATAAAGAATTTGCCATTGACAAACCTTGACCAGTTGTTGCAAACTTGTTGTCCTGATATGCATAATTCAAAGAAGAACTAAAAGTCAGATTTCCTATTTTATGACTACCTCGTGCAGAGAATGTATATTTATCGTAAGAATCAGCATCAGTAGGTATCATACCATCATCACTTATCTGAGAGAATGATACGAAATAGTTACTTTTATCGGTAGCCCCGTTAAACGACAAGCTGTTGCTGTAACGGAAACCAGTATCGAAGAAGTCTCTCATATTATCTTTCACTGCCACGTATGGTTTCATTTTCTGAGAATTATTGTAAACATTACCATACAACTGCATAGAACCATCAAATCTTGGTCCCCAAGAGCCATTCTCCAAATAAGTATGATCTCCACTCCAACCCATACCAAACTCATTCTGTAATTCAGGGATTCTTAATACTGAGGACCATTGAACACCACCATTATATTCAATACCCAAACCTTTTCCTTTCTTTCCGGACTTTGTAGTAATCATAACCACACCATTTGCTGCGCGGCTACCATATAATGCTGTAGCAGCGGCACCTTTCAAGATAGTCATGTTTTCAACATCGTCAGGGTTCACGGCATTCGCACCGTTACCAAAGTCAAAACCTGAATTCAAACCATCAGATGAAGATATAGAAGAGTTATCCAATGGTACGCCATCTATAACATACAAAGGTTGATTGCTTCCTCCCAAAGAGCTGACACCACGAATAATCACAGAATTTGAAGCACCCGGATCTGATGAAGTTGCAGAAATCTGCACACCGGCAACCTTACCAGCCAAGCTCGACATTATATCAGAAGTGCGACTTGCGGAGATTTTCTCACCACCAACTGAGGTAGCAGAATATCCCAAAGCTTTTTCTGAACGTTTAATACCCATTGCTGTAACTACAACTTCGTCCAACACTTCGGTATCAGAATGTAAAACTACATTCACTACCGGTTTGATAGCAATTTCCTGCGCCTTCATTCCAATGAATGAGACAACAAGAGTTCCGGCCGAACTTGGAACGTTAGTTATAGTGAAATTACCATCGATATCAGTTACAGTACCTACAGTAGTACCTTTAACCAATACAGATGCACCCACTACCGGCAAACCGTCCTCATGAGAAGTGACAGTACCTGTCACCTTAGAGACCTGAGCGTTTACCAGACCTATACCGATAAACAGGCAGGTCATTAACAGCATCAATTTTCTTTTCATAAAAATCTCTCTTAAAGTTTAACTTTACATTAATAAAAATTTGTTCTCTCTAACGGGATGCAAAAATACAAAATATTTCCGAATAAGCATACTTTTTTCAACCAAAAAGCCAGCTTTCTTTGCTTTTTAACACTCTAAGTGTCTTTTTTCTTCTAAAAGTTCATTTTGAAACTTATTTTATTGCATTAAATATACAAAATGATACATAAGTTACATTTTGTTACAAATCAAAACTTTACATTAGCATTTTTTTATATGTTGACAAAATATCACTCATAATATTCATAATCTATAAAACAAAATGAACTATGAACAAAATTTGTTTCAACCTCGTGTTTAATCGTGAAAATATTCTAAACACAAACGGTACAGCAATGGTTGAGATAGAAGCAATGCAAGTCTCACATAAAGTTTATCTGCCTACATACGTCTTTTTAAGACCAGGACAATGGAACAGAAAAAGGCAAGAAGTAATGCCATCGCATCCAAATCATGAATTGCTAAACAGATTTCTGCAAGAATGTATGCTAAAATTAGAATGGAAAGAGTTACAGATGTGGAAGAATGACACACCTCTGACTTTGGAACAACTGACAATACCTGAAAATTATGCTACCGAAGCAGATTGTCTATCTTTTACAAACTTCTGTAAAGAGTATATACAAACAAGTAGAAAAAGGGATAGTACAAAGAAAAATCTGATGACAACCGTAAATCTTATAAATTCGTTTGATGTTAACACCTCATTTAAATCATTAACTTACGAATATATAAGAGAATTCGAAAGATTCCTATCTTCAAAAAAATATAAAACGAATACAATAATTAAGCACATCAAACATCTGAGGAGTTTTTATAACGAAGCGGTAAACAGGAAATTAATTAAGCATGAAGAAGATGCATTCAGAAGGTACAAGATGCTTAAAGGAGAAACAAAATACACTTTTTTACTTCCGCAAGAACTGGATGTATTGGAGAATCTCACATTAGAAGGGAAACATGTGCGTTTGTTGCATACTTTAGATGCTTTCTTGTTTTGTTGTTATACAGGACTGAGATATTCTGATTTTTGTTCACTTTCTAAGGATAATTTCATTTATATAAATAATAATGTATGGTTGATTTATAAATCGGTTAAAACTGAAGTTGAAGCAAGGCTTCCTTTATATCTTCTTTTTAACGGAAAAGGAATAAATATACTTGAAAAATACAAGTATGACATCAACAGATTCTTTAAGATAGGTTCCAATTCTGCTGTAGATAAGGAACTTAAAAAAATTAAGATGTTAGCGAGGATAAACACACATATTTCGTTTCACACCGCCAGACATACAAATGCAACACTTTTAGTATATAAAGGAGTCAACATTACAACGGTTCAGAAACTTCTCGGACATAAGAATATAAAGACTACCCAATATTATGCTGACATCATACCTGAAGGAATAATAAACGATTTACAACGTAATTCATGGAGATGATTATAACGTTCCACACGTGTGGAACGATTAATGGAAAAGTTCGGCCGGAACTTTAGTTGTTTCGTTCATTGGAATGAAGACACAAGAAGTGGCTGTGAAGCCAATTTTGAATATTGTACTACATTCTGATGCAGAAATCTTAGATGAGGTGGTTGTAACAGCAATGGGTATTTCACGTGAGAAGAAAGCATTAGGATATGCTATTGAAGATTTAAAATCAGACCAATTAACACAAGCTTCCAATTCTAATCTTGCAGGAGCATTACAGGGTAAGGTTTCAGGTATTGACATAAAACCATCTTCCGGTATGCCTGGAGCATCATCACAAATTACAATTCGTGGTGCACGTTCATTTTCAGGAGATAATACTCCGTTGTATGTTATTGATGGAATGCCTGTAACAAGTACACCTGATATTGATACAGATAAGCAAAATAATGGTAGCGTGAGTGGAGCAGACTTTGCTAATCGTGCTGTGGATATCGATCCTAATGATATAGAAAGTATAAATATCTTAAAAGGTCAGGCGGCTGCCGCATTGTATGGTATACGTGCTTCGAATGGTGTGATTATCATTACAACAAAGAGTGGAAAAGGACTGGCTAAAGGCAAACCTCAGATTTCATTTTCTTCGAATGTCAGTTTTGATGTTGTAGGTAGAACACCAAAACAGCAAATGATTTATGCACAAGGTTCTAAAGGACAATTTGACCCTACATCAGGACAGGCGTGGGGACCGAAAATATCAGAATTGCCCAATGACCCTAAATATGGAGGTAATACTGATAATGAATATACTCAAAAATATGGTAAACATGAGGGTAAGTACTATGTTCCTCAACTCGCTGCAGCAGGGCTTGACCCATGGGCTACTCCACAAGCGTATGACAATATAGGTGATTTCTTTAGAACAGGGGTTACTTGGAATAATTCATTTAACATAGCACAGGCTCTTGAAAAAACTACGTATTCATTCTCTTTGGGTTCTTCGACTCAAAGTGGAATTATCCCGGGAACAGGAATGCAGCGTTATAATGCGAAGGTTAGCGCGGAAACCAAACTGAGTAATAATTGGACTACAGGATTTGTGGCAAATTATATCACAAGCAATATAGATAAGGCAACAACTTCCGGAAATGGTATTTTGCGTACTGTATATGCCGCACCTCCAAGTTATAATCTGGCCGGAATACCTTATCATATAAATGGAGACCCATATACTCAAAATTCATTCAGAAGTTCTTTTGATAACGCTTATTGGGCTATTGAAAACAATGAATTCAATGAAAAGACGAATCGTTTCTTCGGTAACGCATACGTTAATTATAAAACCAAGTTTGGAACAGACAACCATACCTTGAATGTAAAATATATGGCAGGTGTGGACGCGTATACCACACATTATACTGATAGCTACGGATATGGCAGTTACTCTTCTATCAATGGCGATCTGACAAAGTATGGCTGGACCAATGCCACTTATAACTCACTTCTTACCGTAAACTATGACTGGAATATTAATGAAGATTGGAATTTGAATGTGATAGCCGGTAACGAAATTATACAGAGCTACCGTAATAAATATTACAGCTATGCCTATAGCTATGGTTTCTCCGGATGGAATCACCTTGACAATGCAACAGTTCAAAAAACTTCATCCGAGAAATGGCAAAAACGTACAGTTGGATTCTTTGGTAATATAGCAGCATCTTATAAAAACATGTTATATCTTACTCTGACAGGACGCCAGGATTATGTATCGAATATGCCAAGAAATAACCGCTCGTTTTTCTACCCTTCAGTTTCATTGGGCTTTATACTGACTGAGCTTGAAGCTTTGAAAAATGACGTAGTGACATTCGCAAAAATACGCGCATCTTATGCTGAAGTAGGACAAGCTGGAGACTATAAGGAAAATTACTTTGATATTCCAAGTTATGGAGGTGGCTTTTACCAGATAACCCCATTGCAATATCCTATTAATGGTAATACAGCATACGTTCCGTATGAAGTAATATACGACCCGAATCTTAAACCACAGAACACCAAATCATACGAATTTGGAGCTGATGTTAGTTTGTGGAATAATATAGTCAGTCTGTCGTATACCTATTCTCGTCAGAACGTTAAAGACCAAATCTTTGAAGTGCCATTATCCGGTTCAACAGGAGCTGAGTCTATGCTGACCAATGGTGGTAAAATACATACGAACACACATGAATTAGCGGTTGATTTTACTCCAATACAAACTAAGTTAGCTGACTGGAGCTTCGGATTCAATTTTACCAAAATGATTAATATGGTAGATGAGCTTGCTCCGGGAGTAGAAAGCATTAGATTAGGTGGATATGTTACTCCTCAAGTACGCGCCAGCGCAGGAGAGGAATTCCCTGTAATATATGGTTCAACATATAAAAGAGATGAAAACGGCAATATAATGGTAGATGAAAACGGATTGCCTATCAAAGGTGAAGACGGAGTTATAGGCAAAGTTTCTCCGGATTTCATGCTTGGATTCAATACTTCATTACGAGTATGGAAGTTTAGACTCAATGCCGTATTTGACTGGAAGCAAGGAGGACAAATGTACAGCCGTACAACAGGTTTGGGCGATTACTATGGTACAAGCAGCAGAACTGCCAACCGTGAAGGTACTATAATATTTGATGGAGTTAAAGCTGACGGAAGCAAAAATGATATTGAAATAACAGGTCCTATTGCACAACAAGCTTATTACACTGCTATTAATGACATTGACGAATCCTCAGTATACGAAAATTCATTTATAAAACTACGTGAAATAGCATTAAGCTACCCGGTAGTAAAAAATAAAAATATCGAACTTAATGTGAATGCTTTTGCCAGAAATATTCTGATATGGGCTACTGTTCCGGATGTTGACCCTGAAGCTTCACAAGGAAATAATAATATGACTGGTGCTTTTGAAGATTATTCATTACCTCAAACAGCCAGCTATGGTTTTGGTTTTAATCTCAAATTTTAAAAACAATAACAATGAAACAATATAAATCAACAATAAAAGGCATTGCCCTTTCATTTATTGCAGCTTTCTCTATAACATCTTGTTCGGAAGATGTTATGGATAAAGTGAATGAGAATCCAAACAATGCACATGATGTCCCGGCCAAGTTTATACTGTCTGATGTAGGGGTTAGTACTGCATTCAACGTCGTAGGTGGGGATTTTACATTATATTCTTCAGTATATATTGAACATGAAACCGGTACAGGGCAACAACAGTGGCGCGCTGAAACAAGAAACGGAGAACCAACGGCATCTTCTACATATAACAACGCATGGCTGAGCTTGTACTCAAACATTAAAAACGCAAAAATGGTTATTGACAAGTGTCAAAACTCATCTCTTGATAAAGGGAATGCAGTTACAGAAGCTATTGGACATATTCTTTTGGCTTATAATGCTGCTATTGCGACTGATATGTTTGGAGATACACCATTCTCTGAAACTGGAATTATGAACGAGGATGGCACACCTAAATATATGCAACCTAAAATAGATACTCAGGAATATATTTATGGAGAAGTGATGAACCACCTTACCACAGCCATTGAATTATTAGACGGAGGAAACGCCAAGGACAATGGACTGTCCGGAGGAATTGGCGATAAGGATTATTTTTACGGTGGGAAAGCGGAAAAATGGCTAAAGGCTGCTTATGGACTGAAAGCAAGGTACACTTTGCACCTTTTAAATAGAAGTAAGGATACGAACAAAGATTTGAATGATATATTAACGTATATAGATAAATCTTTCAAATCTGCTGAAGACGAGTTAAAACTTGCCATTTATGATGGTGCACAGAAAAATCCAACGTTCTCATTCAACTATAGTAGATTTGGAAGCTTTAGTGTAAGCGAAAGTCTGATAGAAAAATTGAATGAAAGAAATGACCCAAGATTGGCTCAATCGTTTATGAATGCTGATGCGGAAAAACATATAGAAGCAAATGAAATTAAAGCAGCTCCTAATGGCGAGGCATTAGAAAGTTCATCAGAATACAGCAAATCAATGATTGGCTATGCAATAACTGCACCTACCCAATTACTGAGTTATCACGAATTATTGTTTATCAAAGCGGAAGCAATGGCCAGATTGGATCAATCCGGTGTAGAAAATGTTCTTAAAGATGCAATAAAAGCAGGATTTGAAAATATGGAGGTTTCGTTGAAATCTTCTAATAAATTCTTTAAAGACAATATTAAAGGTTATGAAGAAGTAACTATCGCACTTTCTGATAAGGTTAATGATTATTATACTAATAATGTAAGCGGCAAATTTACTGAAAATGAAATAAAAGAAATAATTGCACAAAAGTATCTTGCTTTTTATGGTGCTTCAGGTGAATCTGTAGAAGCATACAATGACTACAGACGCCTTAAAGCAGAAGGAAAAGGATATGAAGTAAAACTTAATAATCCTTTGAACGTTAATAAGTTCCCTCATAGATTCGGATATGGAGGTAGTGATGTGACTGCAAACAAGGCAATCAAGGAAGCATTTGGCGATGGACAATATGTTTATACCGAACCTGTTTGGTGGGCAGGAGGAACAAGATAACTAAAAACATAATATTTTTTTAAATCGGGTAGAAAGGATATTAATATTATTCTTTCTACCCTTTTTTCATTATATCAGTTCATATCTCCATAAAATTGTATATTTTTGCAACAAAGGATAAAGAACATGCAGACACCACTCGAAACTCTAATCAAAGAATACAAGGAATTAGGTATTGACCAACAGATAGATTACGATAAATTCTATCTCTATTCGCTAATTACACATTCAACAGCTATAGAAGGCTCTACAATAACCGAGCTTGAAAATCAAATAATGTTCGATCATGGTATAAGCCTGAAAGGTAAGAGCATTGAGGAACAGAATATGAACCTTGACCTTAAATCAGCATACGAAAAGGCGATTCAATTAGCAAAAGCACATACTCCTATTAGCATTGAAATGCTAAAAGATTTGTCGGCCTTAGTCATGAAAAATACAGGTAAGGAGTACAAGACTGTATTGGGAGATTTTTCTTCAGCAAAAGGTGATTTGAGATTACTTAATGTAACTGCAGGAATAGGCGGACGCTCTTACATGGGCTATAATAAAATCCAGGATAAATTGTCGGAATTTTGCTTGAACCTGAATAATGAAAGGAAAAACTTCGTTGATAAAAATGTTATCCAACTATATAATATAACATTTGACGCTCACTATAATCTGGTGACAATACACCCATGGGCAGATGGTAATGGAAGAATGGCAAGACTGATTATGAACTTCCTGCAGTTTGAATTCGGACTTATACCTACTAAAATCCTGAAAGAGGACAAGGAAGAATATATAAAGGCTTTAGTAGAAACGCGTGAAAATGAAGATTTAAATATATTCCGGGAGTTTATGACTTCTGTAATGATTAAGAATCTTGCTAACGATATAGACACATACAAAAAATCAATCGAATGTCCGGAGACCATAAAAAGTAGGGAGAAAGCCACAAAAAGTAGGGAGAAAACCATAAAAAGTAGGGAGAAAATCATTGATTTGCTCTCTAAGGAAAATACTTTGAGCGCAGCCGCAATTGCTGAACGTATAGGCATTACTCCCAAAGCCGTTGAAAAGCAGATATCGAAACTGAAGGCGGAAGGAATAATAAAGCGTGTGGGACCTGACAAAGGTGGATATTGGTCGGTGAACGGACAGTGAACACGTAATAAACACGGAACGAACACCGGATTGTAACTATTCGAAAGCCATTCGAATCATATTCGAACTGTATTATAATGTCATTCGAAAACAGAAAGACACATGTTCATTGACCGTTCAGTAGTCGTTTATCAACTGTTCAGCAGCTATTCACCAAAAATAAGCCAAACTATCAAAATCCTCAAAATCAGACAAATTAGTGTTACATTTGTAAATATTGCATTTATTGATTACTTTTGCAAGAAATACCATGAAGTACAAATGTTCTCCAAAATGAAATACTACATTATCAAACATATTATCACTATATTTTCACTTATCCAATTATTCTTTTTTACATCATGTGCTAACCATGAACAGAATTTCATTATCGGCGTATCGCAATGCAGTAATGACGAATGGAGAAGCCGTATGAACGAAGAAATCTCCCGCGAATCCCTTTTCTATCCAAACCTGAAAGTGGAAATAAGGACGGCAAAAGACAATAACCGCGAGCAGATAGAGGATATAGAAGAATTTATAGCCAAGGGAGTTGACCTGTTAGTGGTGTCGCCTAACGAGGCAAAAGCTATTACGCCGGTGGTGGAAAAGGCCTATGACAGGGGAATTCCGGTGGTATTGGTGGACAGAAAGATAGCATCGGACAAATATACGGCTTTCGTAGGGGGAGATAACTATCTGATGGGGAAACAGATAGGCACGTACATGGCAAACCGTCTGGACGGAAAAGGAAAGATAGTGGAGCTTACGGGGCTGAAAGGTTCTACTCCGGCACTGGAAAGACACAGGGGGATGAATGAGGTTCTCAGGGAATATCCTTCGATGGAAACAATATCTGCTGCCGATGCCGGATGGCTGGAAGAGAAGGCTGAAATGAAGTTTGACTCCATACTGTCCGTACATAAAGACATAGACATGGTGATAGCACAAAACGACCCTATGGCATATGGGGCATATCGGGCTGCAATGAAAGCCGGAAGGGAGAAGCAGATGCTTTTCGTCGGAGTAGATGCTCTGGCTGGAGAGAAGTTAGGTGTGGAACTGGTGGCTGACGGCACGCTTGATGCCACTTTCATTTATCCTACGGGGGGCGACAGGGTGATACAGGTGGCCATGGATATATTGGAAGGAAGAGACTACAAAAGGGAGAACATTCTGTCGTCCGCCCTGGTGAATGCCGGAAATGCAAGAATAATGCAGATGCAGACTGCGCACATCGGCACTCTTGACACGAAAATCGAGGTGCTGAACAATAAACTGGACGCCTACCTTATGAGATATTCATCTCAGAAAATGTTTCTCTACGCATGTATAGTAATATTATTCCTGCTTGCTGTACTGCTTTTCTTTGTGGTCAGAGCCTATTGGACTAAAATAAGACTAAACACAGAGCTTTCAAAACAAAAACTACAATTGGAAGAACAAAGAGATCAGCTTATAAACCTTTCACAAAAATTAGAAGAAGCGACAAAAGCGAAATTAGCTTTTTTCACCAATGTATCGCACGATTTTCGTACACCTCTTACACTTATTGCTGATCCTGTAAAACGGCTAATGGAAAGCGATAGTCTGAAGGATAGCGATAAATTCCTGCTTAACATAATAAATAAAAATGTTACCGTACTGTTAAGACTGATCAATCAGATTATGGATTTCCGTAAATTCGAAAACGGTAAACTGGAAATGCACCTTTCTGAATTCAATATCAGAGATTGCATGAAAGAATGGGCTGAAGCATTCCGGACATTGGCATACAGGAAACACATAACATTCAGATTTAATGCCGAAGATGGTGATTATAATATAATAGCAGATGCGGAAATGATGGAAAGAATAACATACAATCTATTATCAAACGCATTCAAATTCACTCCGGAGAATGGTTGTATAAATATATATATAAGCAGAACTAACGCCGATAAAATCTCAATGAAATTTACAGATACCGGTGTAGGTATGCCTGCCGAACATGTGAAACACATATTCGAAAGTTTCTACCAGATTGATGTCCACCATGCCGGTTCTGGAATAGGACTGGCATTAGTAAAAGCATTCGTTGAAATGCACCACGGAAACATCAATGTGGAAAGTTCTGAAGGATGTGGAACTGCTTTTACAATAAATATCCCCGTAAAACAGAATGGAACAGTATCTATCAGTATAGACCGCAAAGCTATACTAAACAATCTAAAGGAAGGAGCTGTTGTCATGGCAGATCAGGAAAGTCTGACAGCTGAAAACAAGAACATACATAATAATGAAAAATCGCGAGGTATTGTTCTTATTATTGATGACAATCAGGACGTCAGAGATTACGTGAAATCATTATTAGAAGAAGAATATTCCGTGATTGAAGCAGCTAATGGAGAAGAAGGTCTTAAAATTGCCATTGCTAACGTGCCGGATATAATAATCTGCGACGTAATGATGCCTGTGATGGACGGTATGGAATGTTGTCGCCGTCTGAAAGCCGAACCACGGACATCGCACATCCCTGTGATGATGCTTACGGCCTATTCTATGGACGAACAAAAAATCAAAGGATATGAATGTGGTGCAGATTCATATATCTCAAAGCCATTCAGTTCTGAACTTTTAATGGCAAGACTTCACAATCTGATAGATAACCGTAACAGACTGAAGGATTTCTTTGGAGATAAAGTCACCACAAGCACTACCCCTCTAACTGATACAGATAAAGGTTTTGTAGAAAAATTGCGCAAACTGATTGAGGAGAATATGGGTAATACAGATTTCAGTGTAGAAGATATGGGTGAAAAGATAGGGTTCAGCAGAGTTCAGCTATACAGAAAGGCCAAGGCTCTGACGGGATATACACCCAACGAGCTGCTGAGAATAGCAAGACTGAACAAGGCCAATGCAATAATAAAGACGGCCACAGAGAAAAGTATCTCCGAAATTGCATATGAAGTAGGATTCTCATCTCCATCGTATTTCACCAAATGCTACAAGGACTTCTTCGGTGAAAATCCGACTGATGTATTAAAGAAGAGATAACAAACTCTACTTCATACCATAATGTCCTTTCGCCGAAACAACTACAACTGTAACAATCTCTTCCTCAATAGTATAAATCAAGCGATTATACTTATCTATCCTTCTACTCCAGAAGCCTGAGAGATTACCTTTCAGAGCTTCAACCTGGCCCGTACCCGACATAGGATGTTCTTGCAATTCTTCAAGAAGCCTGCGAATTTTAGTTATAGCGGAAGTATTGCCGCTTTTCTTTAATAAAGCTATATCTTCTGCTGCACGGCCGGTAATTTCAACGATATACATTGTCAGAGATTATTTATGAAATTATTAATATCTTCTGCCGACTTCAAAACAACTTTCGATTTTGTTTTGCCTTTTTTGTATTCATTTACTCTATCAGCCGTTTCATTCAGATTTTCCGGATAAGAGAAAAACTCATCACCACTTGGACTGGGATTATGTACCTCAAGTTGCAATGTATCAGCTTTAGCAATTAAAATATTCTCAATGTATGCCTTAAGACTTTTTCCCTGTGATGCAGCCATAATAGAAAGTTTCTGCAACGTTTCAACAGGAAGATCTATATTCTTTCTTTTCTTTTGCAATGCTATTGTTGACATAATAATCTATTTTCCGCAAATATACATAATATACACAATATACATAATACATATTGTATTATTTTATCATAAATACCTGATACAAGGCATTAACAAAAAAATGACAAGGCTATCTTCTATAAAGAAAGCCTTGTCAACTTGTAACTGAAGCCTTGTTACCTGAAAAAGCCTATCAGTCCAAATACACATCCGGTAAAACAGGCATTGCACCATTCTGAGTACATACGTAAGCTGAGACCTTTACAGCCAGTTCATGAGCTTCACGGACACTCTTTCCTTTAAGAATAGAAGCAACGAAAGTTGCTGTGAAAGAATCACCGGCACCTACAGTATCGGCTACTACAACCTTAGGAGTCTCTACAAAAGATACACTGCCGGGAGTGAATACATAACTGCCGTTTACACCGCAGGTAAGTATCAACATCTTCAAGTTATACTTCGCAAGGAGAATCCAGCACTTGTCCTGAAGGTCAATACCCGGATAACCGAACATACGGCTCACAGTCACAAGTTCTTCATCGTTTATCTTCAGAATATTACACTTGCGGAATGAATTACAGAGAATTTCCTTCGTATAGAAACCTTGGCGGAGATTGATGTCGAATATCTTCAATATGCCAGGACCTTCCGGCATCGCGTCAAGGAAACGGTTTATTGTTTCACGTGATACGATACTCCTTTGAGCCAAAGAACCGAAACATACCGCACTGGTATGCCTTGCCAGATCTTCAAGTCCGGGAGTAAACGGAATATTATCCCATGCAACACCCTCTTTTATGTCATAACAAGGAATACCTTCCGCATCAAGTTCTACCTGTACTGTACCAGTCGGATAAGGAACGGTTTCTACTATTCCATAAAGTTTCTTCTCTCGGAAACTGTCAATAATCTCCTTTCCCAACTTGTCATCACCTACGGCACTTACTACCCGGCTGTTCAAACCAAACTGTGATATATGGTATGCAAAATTTGCAGGGGCACCACCCAATTTCTTGCCTTCGGGAAGCACATCCCACAATGCTTCACCCATTCCTACTACTATATCGTTCATAATGTATTATTTAAAGCCAATTTGTTATTACCAACGTGACAAATCGAAAGATCCGCCTTGTTCGAAATCATTTATTTCAGACCCTTGAAATCCGACAGTTTCTTCACTTTCGCTTGATTGAAGTATTGATGATTCCAAACATAATTCATGTATAAATATCGATGGTTGAACATACTGTTCTTTATGTTCATTATTAATATCTTTTATCATCTTACAATTCTTTTTTTAAGATTAATATTGTGTTTTACGAATCTTCATTGTGTATATCAACAAATAAATTACTCCTATAGCCATTACTGCTACAGCTCCATCCTGACCGGCAGCATCGGAAGCAAACCCCATAAGTAAGGGGAATACTGTTCCACCGAAAAGACCCATTATCATAAGACCGGAAACCTCATTCTTCTTTTCCGGCATTGAAAGAAGAGCCTGAGAGAAAATAATGGAGAAGATATTGGAATTGCCAAAACCTATCAATGCTATGGAAACGTATATCACTGATTCTGCATCTGATGTCAATAACCCTATCATTGCCGCAAGCATACAAAGTACACTTAACAGAAAGAAAGAACGCGCTGAGACCTTCTGTAGGATTATGGAACCGGAAAAACAGCCTATTGTACGGAATATGAAATAAAGACTGGTTGCAAAAGACGCCTCATCCAAACTAATTCCTAAACGCTCTATCAAAATCTTTGGGGCTGTAGTATTGGTTCCTACATCTATTCCAACATGACACATGATGCCAATGAAACAAAGAAGAATAAAAGGTGAGCCTAAAAGCTTGAGACAATCAGAAAATCCGGAGGCCTTGTCAGGACGTTCCTCATCTATTGGAGTAGAACCTAACCAAAGAACTGCTATCACTGCTATTATCATATACACAGGAAAGAGTATTCTCCAGCCAAGACCGAAAGTGGGCATGGCCTGCGTAGCACCCCACATGGCTATATACGGAGCAAGGAAGGATGCGATGGCCTTTACAAACTGACCGAATGTCAAAGAGCTTGCAAGCTTGTCGCCACTGATGATATTGCTCAACAATGGGTTAAGCGATGTCTGCATCAGAGCGTTTCCTATTCCCAACAAAGAGAAAGAGCAAAGCATAAGCATGTAACTGTCGCCGAATATTGGAAGCAATAACGATGCGAATGTCACTACAAGACTCAGAAGTACGGTTTTCTTGCGTCCTATGCGGTTCATCAATATTCCCGTCGGTACCGAAAATATCAGAAACCAAAAGAATACCAAGGAAGGGAAGATATTGGCTTGAGAATCACTCAAGCCAAGGTCTGCCTTCACATAATTGGATGCTATTCCCACAAGGTCAACAAAACCCATGGCGAAAAAGCAGAGCATCACAGGGATAAGTTTATTTAGTTTTACTGTAGCCATATTACTTTATCTTATAAATATTCATATTATTGATCTTATACCTATTGCCGTCATTTTCGAATACAATCATATTATATGGCTCTGACGGGAACACACAGTTTGTCATCACAAATTTTCCGTTGTCAACAAAAGCCTCAATACTTGATTTGTCAACAAACAGACGGAGCTTCAGTTCTTTGGATTTGCCTACAGGCATTTCTGTAACAGCCGGAAAATCTTTACTGAAATAAATTTCACCACTGTTATTACGGTCCATCGCAAAAGTATTTTTCACGACATCGTATATCATTTGGACTTTATCGCCACAACCGTTTAAAAGAGCAAATGATACCTTCTTTGACTTTCCGGGATTTATTGATAATTCCATTTCGTAAGCTCCGTTATCACTCTGTGGTGACAATGATATTGTTTCCGTTTTGGCTACATTTATAGATTTTACCAGTCTGCCACCCTTCCTTGCAGCAATCATCTCCTTGCAAGGTTCAGATTTCAGGAAAATGTTTCCATCCTGCTTGAAGAGAATCAAATCTCTTGCTATGGTGTTTGCACTACGATATTGTTTCGTCGGAACATTATTGGCATACTGCCAGTTACTCATCCATCCTATAGATATGCATCTTCCGTCAGGAGCATTGTTCCATGTTACTGTAGCATAGTGGTCTTTACCGTAATCCATCCATTTTGTTTCTTCAGGATAATTATTTGTAAAAGTGGTACCATCAAAATCACCTACAAAATACTGTGTTGCTGAACCGCCGAAAGGACCACCTGGGTTAATATTACATATCAGGACCCATTTTTTGTCTTTTGTACCTTCAATTGGAAGTTCTATAAGATCAGGACATTCCCATACACCTCCATGACATCCCTGTCCTTCGCCAAAATTGCTTTCCTTTTTCCAGTCTTTCAAGTTCTTTGACGAATAAATTTCCATGTGTTGCCCTACAGCAAGCATCATTACCCAATGTTCTTTCGGTGCATACCAAAATACTTTAGGATCTCGGAAATCTTTTTCTGAAGAAGTCAGAATGGGATTATCTTCATATTTGATAAATGTCTTTCCGTTGTCAAGGCTATATGCCATGCTCTGTGTCTGACAGTCACCCCAAGGAGTTTGTTTGGCTGAAGTATAGAAAGCAACCACAGCCCCTTTACCAAATCCGGAAGTATTATTGTGGTCCACAACACATGAACCGCTAAAAATCGTTCCTATAGCATCTGGTGCTATTGCCACACCTTCATTTTTCCAATTAATCAGATCGGTAGAAGTGGAATGTCCCCAATGCATGTTACCCCACATTGAGCCGTAAGGGTTATACTGGAAATACAGATGATATACTCCGTCCTTGTAGAACATACCGTTAGGGTCATTCATCCATCCGTATGCCGGTGTATGATGATACACCGGACGGAATTTTTCAATATTCTCTTTATCAAACTTATCGGAAAAAGATATTTCTTTCCAGCAGACTGATGAAGGAGGTACACCGTTCACAAACATCTTAATAGGTTCAGAATCACAGAAAGACAAATCTACAGGAAGATAATAATCCACCTTTTGCCTTGCCAGCCTGACCTTGAATGTATGCCCCAATACATTTTTATTGCCTTGAACAAAACTTACATCGCCTTCCGGGGCTGCATCTTCGATAGGGAGGAGCAATATTCCTGAAACAGGATTTATATGCACGAAGTTGTGTTCATTTCCTAAATTATCTACTATTATATCTTTGCTGCCGGCATACATGCCAATTGCTGAAGACAGTAATAGCGATAAGGTTATTGTTCTGAATCCAAGCATAAATGTTCAATTACTGGTTAAGTAAATATTCTATGGTGTTTACAGTGAGTTTCACCAAAGTAGCATCGTCGACCGTATTTGTAGTACTCTTCCAAATATAGGCTGGGTCGCCTATAACAATGGCAGCCCCGTGATTATCATTATTGAATTCCGCGATACGTACTGTAGTGTTCGGGGCATTTCCATCTGAAGCCAGACATACACCACCGCCGTTAGTCCAAGCTATACCCATGTCGGAAGCTCCTTCATCAAAGTTTGCCCATTGGTAAATTTCCGCTGTACCGCTAAAGCCTTCACCGTGAAGCCATATATTATTCCCTTCTATATTAATATCTTTAAAAATAGGATGAGTGGTATTATTCACATAAATAGAAACTCCATTATTTAAACCATCACCACGCCAACAGTTATTAGGTATAAATGTTGTTATACCCCATTTCGCAATACTCATAGTGGCCCCTTTAGAAGCAATCACTTTACCGCCATTTTCATAATAAGATTTCATGCTGTTATCAATAGCATATGTATTCTCAGTTCCGTAATCACTACTCTTTGAGATATGCGCCCAAACCAAATCGTAATCAGACAAATCACCGATTGACGTTACAGGAATATAAGTGACTTTAGAATATTTATCGATTAACCAATTATAAGCGGCTTTCGCTTCATCATCACAAGCTTCAACATGCTCGCCGGTACTTAAGAATGCGATGTTCGCAACACCACCATCGTTATAATCTTCTATAGTTGCGCCGCTTATCTTCATGCTGACTTTTACTGAGCCGTCTGCATTTATTGTAGCGTTTATTGTATAGTATTCGCCTTTCACAAATTCTACTTCACTTTTAACAAGGTTAAATTCAAGACCATTCATCACTAATTTCAAATCCGAGACCTTCTGTGGAAAGAAAACGCCACTGTAAGACAGTTTTCCACCGGTCTGGACCATTGTTACATTCCAGTCCGCAGCGTCTGCTGCAGTCACTAAAGTCTCACCATTGGTAATATTGAATGTACCTTCATGTTTCAAACCTTTTACTGTAACATTCTTATAAGCATCAACATCAGTTCCTTCAGGATATGTAAATTCTATTCTAAGTTCAGCCATAGAATGATTGAAAGTAAAATTAACAGAAGGAGTCGTTGAATATGCCACGTCTTCAACTTTATCCCACAAGAAATTACACTTTTTATTATCAGAAAGAGTATTTCCAGTGATAAGATTTTCAGAAACAGTTGAAGAATAAGGATAATATGCAGTAAAAGACATCGCATTCTGATTCTTATAGCATATTGGTTCACCTTCTTGCGGTACACTAAAATTACCGGAAACATCCGACAGGTATTTTACATTTACATAATCAACATCACTTCCATCAGTAGCAGAAATACCGACTTCATCATCACTTTCCCATAGTGTTCCAATAACACGGGAAATTTGTGATGAAAAACTAACCGATACAGGCTCATTTAAATCAGAATTTACAATCTCATTGTTTTCTTTCTGACAGGCTGAAAACATCAATAATAGCCCTAATGATTTAATAAAATTTGTTTTCATTTTTTTAGATTTTTAATTAATAATACATTACATTTATATCACTTACTGTTATATCTCCATCATAACAATTGATTGACCAGCAATTCTTCTGCAAGCCATATACCCTGTTTGTATATGCAAGCTCATCGTTTATATATACCACACATACTGAATTGTCTGTCAATATAGTTATATCATACGTCATGTCGGCAGGATTCGAGAAGTTATAACTATCCGCTCCACTTATAAACTTACGGGTATTGCCATCTTCTTCGAAGTTAAGTTTACGAGTTCCATTGTCCTCGTAATTTACTATCATGCTGTAATATTTTTCAGAATCTGTTCCACGACAGAAAGAGAAACCAAAAACATCTTCAGTCGTGGTTGTTTTTACCGTAAATGAAATCTTGTTATGGACGTTCAGTCTGTTAAAAAGAGCGTATGTTCCTGCAGAAAGTTTATATTCTCCATTACCTACTTGCACACCTTCCTCAGACTGCTCCATAACCTTAACTTCAGAAGTTTGGTTATACTTGCCGGCAATACCTTCGACTGCTCCTAACACTAATGTTCCGTCAGGGTTCTGGATTAATTTATGAGCAACCAGTGCTCCTGCCCACTGCGGCTCCTCTTTATCACTAACTGCAGAGTTATTATTACCTTCACGTGTAGGACACCATCCCCAAATGTAGCGGTCTGTACCATCTGAGGCCGTCTTGCCTGCATAGAATGCTCTTGAATCGAGGTAACCTTGTTTATCATCAGGCCACTTTGGATTACCCTCATCTAAAGTACAGTCCTTTAATTCATCAAAAGTACTTGCCATAAAATACTGTACTTTTCTTATTGTCTTATATTGTTCTGAATATACCAAATACCACCAGTCACCCATCTTAAAGATATCAGGACACTCATAGAATCTGTTCCACATCATAGTCATAAAGACACCTTTATGCTGCCAGTCAAGCAAATCTGATGATGTAAACTCTACCAATGAACCTTTACCATTTTTTAAAGTAGAGATAATCATGTGATACATTCCATCATCACCTTTAAAGACAAATGGATCACGGAAATTTTTCACATCATAACCATAATCGCCACCCTGAAGATGAAGAGTTCTATTCTTTGTCCATGTCTTGAAGTCAGGAGAAGTGGCAAGCATTACAACTTCCTGCGCTGCTGTATGTCCGGTATAGAATGTATAGTATAACTTATCTTCTTCATTATATATTGTTGAACCCGTACCCAATGCAGCATCAACATCTGTCTTTGTACCACAAGGAATCAACTCGCCCATTGAGGTATAAGAAGATAAATCTTTTGTAGAAACTGCCCATATTGGATGATAAGTCAGTTCGGGATTAGGACGGAAATCCTGGAGATACATAATCTTGAAATCTTCTGCCACCGGGTCATAGAAAGGCATAGGGTCGCCAACATAACCAACGTATGGTTGATAGTATGTTCCAAACGTTTTTTCATCTGTAGAAGAAAAATAAGTACTAGTTCCGTCCCAATCCTTTTGAGTAAGGATTGGAGACTCATCATTACAACTTACCAATGGCATTGCCATTGAAGCCAAAAGTATAGTATATATAATATTTTTCATAAACGGTCAATTTATATTTATTCACTCATTAAATAATTGATTGCATTTGTTGTAAGTTTTGCTACATTTTCATGATATTTATCGTTAGAAACATCCACACCGTAAGAATACCAGTCATAACATCCGGAGCCTATACATATAATACCTCCCTTACCATTATTTGGAAGATATTCCCATGCTACAACAGCACCATCTCCACCATAACCAAGTGCCTTACCACCATGATTCATTTCCCAATCGCTTTCTGTAGGGTATGCCCCCCAATCGGAACCTATATGCCATTGAGCTGTACTGTTAGTTATTCTATATCCGGTATCACATGTATAAACTTTATCACTCTCACCGGAATTCATTATCAGATTCTGATACAATACATGATCTGTATGACCTTGTATAAAGAAATTCCAAGGTCCGGTAGTTATTTCACCAGTTTCTTCTGTCTGACCCCAACAATTATTAGGATTATTACCATCCAAAGTAGCACCCAATTTCACAGCATAATAAGTTGCATATCTTGTAAGCAGAAAACTTCCTCCCGCTTCATAATAATCTTTTATTTTTTGAATAGCATTTAATGAAGAGGCCGCATTCTGATCAAACTTATCCATATTGTCTATTCCACCATCAATATGAAGATGCCACCACATTACTTTACATTCACTTAAATCAACAGCACCATTTGCAATATCAGTAAATGAAACATATTGCGAATTTGCAACATTAAGAAGCATCCAGTTAACAGCTTCTTTTTCTTCATAATTTAAAGCATCAACATTTTCTGCAAGCCCGATATAAAGAACTTCCGCAGCATAAGATTTTGTTACAGTAACAGTATAAACAGTCCTTGCAGTATTATTCTCCACTGTAAATTCTACAGGATAAGTATAGTCAAGAGCAGAATAGTTTTCAGGTGAAACCACTACAGTTCCATCATTCATTTCTATATTTGCAGTAAGATTGGTGATATCTTCTGTAGTAGGTATCCTAACTGAAATATTATGAGTCTCTTGGTTTATAACACCTATATATCCGTTCAATTTGAATGATAAGATCTTAGCCTCATCATGCTTTACATTTACTGTATAATCAAAGTATGCATCACCATTAGTTACTCTTATACTCTGTGAGAAAGAGAAATTCACTTTATCGCCTTCTTTTATTGAAGCCTGTGCATTCTCAGATAATATTAACTGACTTACAGTCATGTTTTTAGTATCGTATGCATAAGGAACTCCTACTGTAATACTTGCATTTTCATTATCTATTACACCTTCATACTGTTCATCAAGTACTATTTTCTCTATATATGTATCTCCACCAAGTAAAAATGAAGATTTGTCATTCTTATCACATCCTGATATTACTATCAAAAACAAAATCAGTAACACGGAAGTTAATTTATATGTATATGTTCTCATAATTATTCTTTTTTTATATAATTACCATCCTCCACAATTCTGTTCATAAATACCGTTACTTGCACTAATCTGTGCAAATGGAATAGGAAGATACTCATTCTTATTCTTTGTAAAATGAGCATTAGTATATATCGTACACACTTCTGCTTCTGCTGAATAATATTTATTTAATACGCTTTCTGCTTCTCCCCAACGCACCAAGTCAAAGAACCTGTCGCACTCCATAGCAAGTTCAATGCGACGCTCGAACTTCAACATTTTCAAAGCTTCCTCCTGACTGGAAACATTGTCATAAGGTTCGACCTTGATTTTTACATTATAGTCAGATTCATAATCGGCAATCAAAGAAGTACTTGCATTAATACTCTCTTTAGCTCTGTTTCTTACCCTATTTATAAGGGTAAGGGCTTCATTAAGTCTTCCGTCATTAAGCTGGATAAGTGCTTCGGCCCTCATAAGCAACACATCAGAATATCTCAGGACTATATGATTCATTGATGTTCCCCACCAAGAGCCTTTCACAAGAAAAATTCCATCCGGGTCAACATTCTGTTTTAAGGATACATAATATCCATAAAGTCCATTACTTCTGCTCCATATAGAGGATTCTCCGTTATCTATAATATAATTAGTATTAAATTCGTAAGGCAAACCCGGTAATCCAACTGTCAGGAACAGACGAGGGTCGGCATTATCTTGTGTCATAACATACTCATCATCATTAAATGTATCAAACAAAGGATGTCCATTGTCATCAGTCTTAAACGCATTTACCAAGTTCTGGCTTGGTTTATAGAAGTCACATCCACCATCTGTTACACCCGGTATATTAGGAACGATAAGTCCTGTTGCCCAGTTACAATTACCGTTTGTAGTACCGTCGTTCATGGAATATTGCATAGCCCACAGCGACTCTTTACCGTTTTCAAATTCAGGTTCCGGACGGAAATTGTTATTGAAATCACTTTCCAAACCATAACCACCCGCTGTCATTATTGATTCTTCCGTATATTTCACCACCATTTTAAGATCTTCCTGGTTAATGCTTGTAACCTCATTTGTCTCAGGATTGTCCTGTCTGTAAGCCTTGTAGAGATAAGTCTTTGCCAAATATGCAGCTGCTGCACCTCTTGTAGGTCTTCCTTTCTCAGCCTGTACATCAGGAAGATTGTCATAAGCGAACTGGAAATCGTTAGCTATCTGCTGCCATCCTTCATCATTGGTATATACAGTATTCGACAAGTTGTCATATTCATCCTGGGTCAGATTCTCATTATTTACGATAACAATCTTTTTATAAAGCTGTTTCAACAAGAAATGTCCATGTCCACGTAAGAATTTCATTTCAGCAATTCTCTGTTGTTTCAGAGGATAAGCGTTTTCATCCATCTCATTCAAAAGCTGTAACGCTGCATTAGAGCGAGAAATACAGTTATACAATCTCTGCCACATATCGCTTATGTTCCATGCCGTAGTCATTATGCCCTGTGAGATTTCAAGGTTATGGAATACATCACCATCTTCCGTACCGTTACCACCTTTATAGGCATCATCCGAACGTACATCATAGTTCCACATTGAGAAAGAGGAGTTTATATCTTCTCCCGAAATCCAAACCGCATAGGCAGAAATCACCAGATTATCCACATATTCCGGAGTGTAAAGTTGTTCCTCGTCAAGCGAGCCTTGAGGCTGATGTTTTTCCAGAAAATCAGAACAGCTGCTTGAAAACAGCGCCAGACCTATCATTAATATATTTATAAACGTTTTCATAATCATTTTATTTATATTATTAGAAACCTACATTTATTCCGAAAGTCAAATTCAAAGGAATAGGATATCCATAGTTTGGATTCTCAGGATCTATGCCTGTAAAATCCTTACTTGTGATTGTAAGCACATTCTGGGCGCTTAGATATAATCGCAGTCTGTCAACCTTAAATTTCTGAGAAACGGCTTTTGGTAAGTTATATCCAATCTGAACATTTCTCAGTTTTAAGAAAGAACCATTCTCAACAAAATATGTGGAAACACGTTTTTCGTTATTAACGTCACTTCTTGTCAATGCCGGAATATCCGATGAGGTATTATACGGGGTCCATGCATCAAGAAGTCTTGTTCCCTTATTAAGGAATCCAATATTCAAACCACTCCAAAGGTCTGTTTCCTTTTTCAAATCACTTATGATGTCTACTCCCTGTACTCCCTGCCAGAACATTGTGAAATCAAAATTCTTATATTCGAAATACATATTCAGTCCATAGCTGAATGCCGGTGTAGGATCATAAATCCACTGTTGGTCTTTTTCGTTTATGACACCATTACCATCCAAATCGCGCCAACGGATACGGCCGATACCGGCACCTTCTTGAGTTGCATGGTTATCAACCTCTTCCTGAGTCTTGAATATACCGTCTGCCACATAACCAACCTGAGAACCATTTGCATGACCTATAACGCTTTCTACTCCATTACCGCCGAATGTACCATTAGCCGCTACAGTGGCTGGAAGTGCTGTAATCTTATTTCTGTATGTAGATATATTGGCATTGAAATCGTATTTGAACCCACTTTCAAAAGTCTTTCTATGTCCGATGTTAAACTCAAAACCTTTATTCTCCATCTCACCGGCATTAATCCACTGTGTTGTACCCTCACCCATTGATGCTATACCTGCCATCTGAACAAGAATATCTGTAGTCTTTTTATAAAACCAGTCTAAAGATCCATACAATTGCTGATTAAACAATGAGAAATCAAGACCAATGTTAGTCTGTGTTGTTGTTTCCCATTTGATATCATCATTACCTAACTGATTACGTTTGAATCCGGACTGAAGAGTCTGCCCACCATTTGTTCCTTCTATATCATATGATGTTCCGTAACTCTGTCCTCCCGATTCATTTACACCATAATTAGGAACATAAATAGTATAACGAGCTATGTTTGAAATTTCCTGATTACCAGTCTGTCCCCATGAAGCTCTGATTTTCAGGTCATCCAACCATTCTATATCTTTCATAAATTCCTCCTGACTTATACGCCAACCTAAAGATGCTGAAGGGAAAGTCGCAAAACGATTATTCTTACCAAATCTTGAAGAACCATCTCTTCGTACTGTTAACGAAGCCATATACTTGTCATCGTATGTATAGTTGAATTTTCCAAAGAAAGAAACCAATGAATATCCGTCTCCGGAGCCATAAGCCTGTGCTGTTCCAACACCTGCATCCGGCCACATGTAATCCGTGCTTAAGATATTAAAATCCTCCTTATAACCTGAGAACCAAGTATTGTCTTCGTTATTTAGTTCGACACCAACCATGGCATCACCTCTGTGTTTGCCTTTTTCAAAATTGTAAGTAGCAACAGCATTCCACATCCATTTCATCCAATGCTCTTGTTTTGCCTCTACTGCATTTTTGTCATTGGCTACGTTTCCTTCTGTTATTGGATAAGTAAATATTCTCTGTTGTTTCTGTGAATAGTCGATACCGAATGTAGAACGTATGTTGAAACCTTTGAAGAGATTAAGATTGATATATGCGTCACCAAACATTCTCCAATAATAATATCTGTTGTCCGAATTTCTTTCAAGTCGAGCAACAGGATTCTCACGGTCCGGATATCCACCTACAGGACCAGCATATTCGCCTTCAGTGGTATATACAGGTAAAGAAGGATTGGCCTGTAATACATTTTGCAAGAATCCTCCGGGAGCTGCAACTTCTGAAGTTCTATTTACTGTAAAATGTTCCCCAATAGTAAGAATATTGTCTATAAGATTATAATCAGAATTCATACGTGCAGAAAAACGTTCAAAATCAGTAGTCTTGATTATACCATTATTTTTATAGTATCCTAATGAGAAAAAAGAAGACCCTTTCTCCGAACCATTGCTTACTGATAAATTATATTGCTGTACAACACCTGTACGACTTATTTCATCAAACCAATCTGTATCTGCAGAAGGAACCGTATTTGCACTATCTAAGAAGCGAGACATACTGATACTGTTCAATACAGGAATGCCATTAGCATCATAACCCCAGTTATAGGAATAACCAAGCGCATTAGTATTAGGATCCTGACCATCATTCACATAGGCCTGCCACATCGCACGTCCATATTCTTCAGAATTCAATACATCCATCTTGTTTGTGTACATAGAAGCAGAGACAGAAGCGTCAAAGTTAACTTTTATCTGACCCTGTTTACCTTTTTTGGTAGTTACAATAATAACACCATTGGCTGCACGCGAACCATAAATTGAAGCAGAAGCAGCATCTTTTAGAACCTGAATAGACTCAATATCATTACCATTCAATTCATGCATTCCCCCCTTCGTAGGTACACCATCTATAATATATAAAGGATCATTATTATTCAATGTTCCAATACCACGAATACGGATTGTAGTAGAGCCACTGGGATTACCGTCGGCAGTGATGTTCATTCCCGGAACCCTACCTTGAAGTGCTTTCATCGGATTATTCTCGTTCTGTTTTGAGATTTCATCCATACTGACCACCGAAATAGCACCTGTTAAGTCCGCTTTTCGCTGTGTAGTATAACCTGTTACTACCACCTCATCAAGCACCTCTGCATCTTCCTGCAATACAAAGTTCATTACACTCTGGGCTTTAAGCGTCTGTGTCTTATAACCTACGAAAGATACGGAAATGAAACCTGACTGATTCACAGTCAGAGTGAAGTTACCGTCGATGTCAGTAATAGTACCATTAGTATTATTACCATCCTCCACTACAGTAGCACCGATCACAGGAAAATTGTCGGAAGCCGACAGGACAGTTCCTTTAACTGTCAGTTCTTGCGCATGCATGACTATGCATATCATTAAGAAACACGCAAGCAGAAATTTTCGCTTTATGCTTTTCATACGCATTAAATAATTTGATTAATTAATAGATTGTTTTCGTTTCTGCAACAAATGTATAAAGGTTATTTACAAAGATATATAACAGATGTTTCATCTGCAATAAAAAATGTTTCATGTATCATTTCTGCAAGAACATGAAACAATATTACAAAACATCATAAGGATACAAGTTATATAATAAAAAAAGGAAACGGATTGTTGTTAAAATCAGCCTACAACAATCCATTTCCTGCCTTTGATACGTTTCAAAAAAATGACCTGTCGTTTTAAACGAAACGACAAAGCGTTTTGGTTTGAATGACAAGGCGTTTTAAACTACTAAAAACTTTCCTTACGATTCTTACTGGTTACTATCAGATAAATACCAAGCAATATCAGCGGAACACTCAACCACTGACCTATGTTCAACGTCATTCCAACCTCTTCAGCAACCTGAGGGTTCTTTATAAATTCCAGTCCAAGACGAGAGCCGAAGAATATCAGAAGCGATATACCAGTAATAAGGCCAACACGTTTCTGAAGTCCGAACTTGTGATAAGCGACCCAAGAAAAGACAAATGCTACAGCACAATACAATATTTCATAAATCTGGGTAGGATGACACGCCTGAGCCACTCCATTCTGATTATAAAGTTCCTGCCACTCACGCGAACGCACAAACTCGAATCCCCAAGGAAGATCTGTAGGATAACCGAATATTTCAGAATTCATAAGATTTCCAAAACGGATACATGCACACACCACAGCAACAGCCGGTATCAAGCGATCGAACAACCACCAGACACTTTTGTGTGTAACTTTCTTTGAGTACCATATCAAAGCAAGTATCAACGCGAACACTCCCCCATGACTGGCCAAACCGCCTTTCCAAATTTTAAGTATTTCTACGGGATGTGAACCATAATAATCCCATTCATAAAAGAGACAATGTCCTAATCTTGCACCAACAACCGCACTGACAATACAATAAACGAACAGTTTGTCAGCCCAATCGTCAGGATGACCTTCTTTCTTAAACAAACGAGAACCCATCTCGTATGCAAGGATAAATCCTAATCCCCACATTAATCCATACCACCTCAGCTCTATTGAACCCAGACGGAAAAGTATGGGATCAACATCCCAGACTATACTTCCTAAAATCATAACCGTAAGTTTTAAATTTTACATGCAAAGGAAATAAAAAAATCTCTCTCCCAAAACTAATCGGGAAAGAGATTTATGGAAAGATTGATAAATTTCAAATTATACCAGATGAGCAATAAGTTCTTCGCGGTCGCCTGCAAGAAGATCAATCACAGGAACTTCAACCATTGTATAACATCCAGGTTGCTGACGCATTGAAGCACGGGCAACACAAACCAATACCTGTGCAGTAAGTGCAGGATTGTTGATTTTCATGTCGAATTCAAACAATTGGTTGTGTGTCCTGCCTGAAACGCCCTTACGCACAAGGTTTACTCCGTGACCAACATCATTAAGGTCATCAACACATGGAACCTGTATTACGTGAGTCTCATCGTTTACGAAATAGGCATCCGATTTGATGGCAGCCTCAACAGTCTTGAAATCTGCTCCTTCTTCAAGTTCTACATACACCATACGACGATGTATGCCTGTTCCTACAGGGATAGTCATTGACAAAGCGTCTTTAACTCCTGCAATAGCACGTACGGCAACAGAATGTCCCATGCTGCGGCCCGGACCGAAGTTTGTATATGTGATACCTTTTGGAGCAATTGCCTCAAGAAGTGTGCGTACTACTGAATCGCTTCCCGGATCCCAACCCGCAGCTATGATTGAAACTGCATTATGCGCCTTTGCTGTTTCGCCCAATGTACGGCGTAAAGATGTTATCTGAGTATGAATATCAAAACTGTCAACTGTATTTATTCCTAACGCAAGAATTTCCTTTGCATACTGTTCAACACTACGTGTCGGAGTGGCCAAAATAGCAACATCAACATCTTCAAGTTCCTTAATATCCTTAACTACTTTATATGGCGCAAGTTCAGCAGGCTTATTGGCGTCAGCATTACGACGAACGACACCTGCTATTTCAAAATCCGAAGCTGCTTCAAGTGCTTCGATAGTAAACTTTCCGATATTTCCGTAACCTACTACGGCTGCTCTAATCTTTTTCATAATCTTATTGGTGTTTAATTGTTTATTCTTATTTATATTTGCCATAGAGAACTGTTATTCTCATCACGGCGATGCAAAATTAAGAAATTAGAATTGTTCTAAAGAGAAAAAAAAGAACGTTTTTTGAAATATTTCATCCACAACTTACGATTTATAACTTTGATATAGTTATTTTTGCCATTAAATTATAATTTATAAGAAAAATATGATTGAATATATAAAAGGAAAACTTGACGATGTTACTCCTACTATGGCGGTAGTGGACTGCAACGGAGTGGGATACGGTATAAACATCTCACTGAACACTTTTTCCGCTATACAGGGAAAGGCAGATGTAAAACTATACATATATGAGGCTATCAGAGAAGACGCGTATGTACTTTACGGATTTGCCACAAAACAGGAAAGAGAACTGTTTCTGATGTTGATAACCGTGTCAGGTATAGGAGGAAATACGGCAAGAATGATATTATCCGCATTGAGTCCGACAGAATTATGTAATGTAATAAGCTCCGGCAACGAGAAACTGCTGAAAATGGTTAAAGGTATAGGCCTTAAAACTGCACAGCGTATTATTGTAGAACTAAAAGATAAGATACAAAATATAGGTGTAGAAAATACCGGAAGTACCACTACACCTATATCAACCGCCAATTCTGAGATATATGAGGAAGCAGTTGCCGCCCTTACTATGTTAGGATTCGCACAGGTGCCTTCACAAAAAGTTGTGAGTCAGATTCTTCACGAGGAGCCCGATGCACCAGTACAAAAGGTTATTAAAATTGCACTTACAAGATTAAGGTAAATGCCATACTATTAATCATTCTACAGTTACCGATTTAGCAAGATTTCGAGGACGATCAACATCTAATCCTCTGCATACGGCTATATGATATGCCATGAGTTGCAATGGAATGGATGTTACCAACGCGTCAAGACATTCAGGTACAGCAGGTACCTGAATGCTGAAATCAGCGAGTGAACTGATTACTGAATCGCCTTCCGTGACAACAGCCACAACCCTTCCACCACGCGCCTTGATTTCCTGTACATTACTCAGCACTTTATCATAAAGCGGAGAACGCGTGGCAATGACTACAACTGGCATATCCGCATCAATCAATGCTATAGGGCCATGTTTCATTTCAGCAGCAGGATAACCCTCGGCATGAATATATGATATTTCCTTAAGTTTCAACGCACCTTCAAGGGCTATGGGGAAGGAATATCCACGCCCAAGATAAATAAAATTACGGGCGTATGTAAACATTCGTGATATTCCTGCTATATAATCATTCTGCTCCAAAACCTTGCGCATATTGTCAGGTATGGCATAAAGCGACTCAACAATCCTGACATAGTCATCAGATGATATTGTACCGGTCTCTTTAGCCAACGAAAGGGCAAACATAAGAAGAACTGTCACCTGCCCTGTAAAAGCCTTTGTTGAAGCAACACCTATTTCAGGACCGACATGTATGTATGACCCTGAATCTGTAGCCCTGGCTATGGACGAGCCTACAACATTACATATTCCGTAAACAAATGCTCCACGGCTATGCGCCAGGTCTATGGCAGCAAGAGTGTCAGCTGTCTCACCGCTCTGTGAAATGGCTATTACTACATCGGACGATGATATTACAGGATTACGATATCGGAATTCGGAAGCATATTCCACCTCAACCGGAATACGGCACATACTTTCTATAAGTTGTTTGCCTATTAATCCGGCATGCCATGAAGTACCACAGGCCACAATTATAAAACGACCGGCATTCACAAACTTGTCCCTATGTTCGTTTACCGCAGAAAGAGCCACTGAATGTGTATCCGCATTCAAGCGTCCGCGCATACAGTCGGCTATACATTCCGGCTGATCAAATATTTCCTTTATCATAAAATGGGGATATCCGCCCTTTTGAAGTTGACCGATATTCAGAGCTATAGTCTGGGCTTCGTGAGAACATTCCACATTATCCAGATCAACTATCCTGACAGGTTCATTTTCATGCAAAACCGCTATTTCTCCGTCTGAAAGATATATCACCTTATTGGTATATTCTACAATAGGAGTAGCATCTGAAGCTAAAAAGTATTCCCCATCGCCAATACCTACGACCAAAGGACTGCTTTTACGAGCTGCTATGATAACATCCGGATGTTTTTTGTCAATAACAGCAATTGCGTATGCCCCTATTACCTCTTTCAGAGCCAACTGTACAGCCGCCAATAAATCCAAATTTCCTTCTCTCTGTATATAATCTATCAATTGCACCAGTACTTCAGTATCTGTACTACTTTTAAAGACATATCCTTTATCAGCAAGTTTCTGTTTAAGCAAAGCATAATTCTCGATAATACCATTGTGTACCAATGCCAACCGACCGTCCATAGATGTATGAGGGTGAGAATTTATAGTACTAGGGGCACCATGAGTGGCCCAGCGTGTATGCGCTATACCCATAAGCGCAGACATATCTTTCCCTGCTACCACATGTTCCAAATCAACGACTTTACCTACAGATTTAAAAACTTTCATTTCCCCTGACGTATTGACAAGTGCTACCCCTGCACTGTCATATCCTCTGTACTCCAATTTCCTAAGACCACCTACAAGCACAGGCCATGCTTGTCGCTTACCTATATATCCTACGATTCCACACATATTTATATACTTGTTTTCATTCGACACAAAATAAATGTTTTCGTATGATACAATATGTTGTATAATATATATTTTTAGAAAATCAAAACCCTACCATATTAAATCATAATCAAATATGCTATTTTTAATTACATATCATAACAAATAAAAGTTTAATAATACATTATTGTAAGCATTTTATACAGAGCATTATCTTTTTTTTCAGAAAAAAGAGCTAAAACAAATCACAAATCACATAAAAACATACTTTTGCAATACAAAATAATACATTAAAACGAGATTTATATACATAAAGCAACCAAAACACAATGAGAGAAAACCATTTTATCAGAAAAGACGCTCAAAAAGGATTATATGATCCTTCAAACGAGCATGATGCCTGCGGTGTGGGAATGATAGTGAACCTGCACGGTACGAAATCACACGAACTGATAGACTCTGCACTTAAGGTACTTGAGAATATGAAACATCGTGGTGCGGAAGGCGCAGACAGTAAGACTGGAGACGGTGCGGGCATAATGATACAGATTCCCCACGAGTTTATCCTATTACAGGGTATCCCTGTTCCGGAAAAAGGGAAATACGGTACAGGATTAGTCTTCATGCCTCGCGATAAAGACGCCAGACAGGAGATTATGAGTATAATGATAGAAGAGATAGAACGAGAGGGAATGACGCTGATGCACGTACGCAGTGTACCGGTAAATTCATCAATATTGGGCAAGGACGCGCAAGCTACAGAACCGGATATAAAACAAATATTCGTTACAACAGTTTCCGATGAACCGGAACTTGAAAAAAAACTATATATAATAAGGAAGAAAATAGAAAACAGAATACAACACAAAGACTTCTATATAGTTTCTCTGTCAAGCAGAAATATGGTTTATAAAGGTATGCTGACTTCTACGCAACTGCGTGAGTATTACGCAGACCTGACTCAACCTTATTTCACAAGTGCATTGGCATTGGTACATTCACGTTTCAGCACAAACACATTCCCTACATGGAGCCTTGCACAGCCATTCAGAATGATGGCCCACAATGGTGAAATAAATACAATACGAGGCAACCGCGCATGGATGGAAGCCAGAGAAAGTGTGTTGTCATCTGAAAAATTAGGCGACATTTCACAAATACGTCCTGTAATACAACCGGGTATGAGTGACAGTGCCTCAATGGACAACGTACTGGAGTTTTTCGTAATGTCAGGCCTGAGTCTGCCACATGCATTGGCTATGATGGTTCCGGAATCAATAAACGAGAAAAATCCAATCAGTCAAAAACTGAAAGATTTCTATGAATATCATTCTATTCTGATGGAGCCGTGGGACGGCCCGGCTGCCCTACTGTTCAGCGACGGAAGATATGCCGGAGGTATGCTTGACAGAAACGGATTGCGACCGGCACGATGGTTAGTCACAAAAAACGGTACAATGGTAGTGGCAAGCGAAACCGGTACAATAAGTTTCAATCCTGATGAAATAGAGGCTAAAGGACGACTTCAGCCAGGCAAGATATTACTTATAGACACTCAGGAAGGCAAAATATTCTATGACAAGGAGGTAAAGGAAGGATTGGCTTCAGCACTTCCATATACCGAATGGCTTGCAGCAAACAGAATCGAACTTGATACTCTGCGAAGCGGACGTAAAGTAGAAAACTCCGTAAAAGATCAAGGTAGAAAACTGCGTATTTTCGGTTATACAAGAGAAGACATAGAACGCACTCTTAGTCCGATGTGCGCCACAGGAGCAGAACCTACCGCTTCAATGGGTAATGATACCCCATTGGCGGTACTGAGCGAAAAGCCACAATCAGTATTCAATTATTTCCGACAGCAGTTTGCTCAGGTCACGAATCCTGCCATCGACCCGATACGCGAGGAATTGGTAATGTCGCTCACGGAATATATTGGTGCCGTAGGAAGTAACATCCTCAGTCCAAGTGCAAGTCACTGCAAGATGGTACGTCTTCCACACCCTATACTGACTAATACACAATTGGACATCCTTTGCAATATACGTTATAAAGGTTTCCGTACAGTAAAACTTAAAATGGCATTCAAGACTTCAGAAAAAGAGGAAGGCATGAGAACTGCAATCGAAAACCTTTGCCGAAATGCGGAAGAAGCTGTAGATGCGGGTGCCAATTATATAGTACTTTCAGACAGAGATGTTGATGCAGAATATGCTCCTGTACCGTCTCTTATAGCTGTTAGTGCTGTACACCATCACTTGATTTCTGTACAAAAACGTGTACAGACCGCATTGATTGTGGAAAGTGGTGAAGCACGCGAAGTGATGCACGCCGCACTGCTGCTCGGATATGGTGCCAGTGCTATATGTCCATACATGGCATTTGCTGTTATAGACAGCCTTGTTAAAAAAGGTGATGTTCAATTAGACTACAATACTGCCGAGAAAAACTATATAAAGGCTCTTTGCAAAGGTTTGTATAAAGTAATGAGCAAAATGGGTATCAGCACGATACGTTCATATCGTGGCGCAAAGCTGTTCGAAGCCGTAGGACTTGATACCGAAGTTATGAAAAGATATTTCGGTACAGAAGTATCATCAATCGGTGGGGCTAGTCTGAAAGATATAACATCCGATTATCTCAAATTCCACAAAAGCGGCATAGCTATTTCGGGAAACGAGACAGGCTCATTATTAGAGCATATCGGACTTTTCTCTTACAGAAAAGACGGCGAGCAACATGCCTGGAATCCTGACACAATCAGTCTGCTACAACTCTCCACACGTACAGGCAGTTACAAGAAGTTCAAGGAATTCACACATAAGGCTGACGAGAAGGACAACCCGATATTTCTGCGAGATTTCTTCCATTTCCGCAAGAATCCTATAAGCATAGATTTGGTTGAACCGATAGAAAATATTGTAAAACATTTTGTTACAGGCGCAATGTCTTTCGGTGCCATAAGCAAAGAGGCACACGAGGCTCTTGCCTTGGCAATGAATAGTCTTGGAGCACGTAGCAACACCGGTGAAGGAGGAGAAGACAGCAATCGTTTTTCATCGGCATATCATTCAGAAGACGGAGACATAAGTCTATGCAGTAAAACAAAACAGATAGCTTCAGGACGTTTTGGGGTCACAACAGAATATCTGGTTAATGCCGAAGAAATACAGATAAAAGTAGCGCAGGGAGCTAAACCGGGAGAAGGTGGACAATTGCCGGGATTCAAGGTAGATGAGGTAATTGCACGTACACGTCATTCTATACCGGGTATATCGCTTATATCACCTCCACCACACCACGACATATATTCTATCGAAGATTTGGCACAACTCATTTTCGATCTGAAGAATGTTAATCCACGTGCTGCGATTAGTGTGAAATTAGTGGCAGAAAGCGGGGTTGGTACAATCGCTGCCGGAGTAGCAAAAGCGAAAGCTGACCTTATAGTAATATCCGGAGCGGAAGGCGGCACTGGAGCATCACCTGCTTCTTCGATGAGATATGCGGGAATACCGCCTGAGATAGGTCTGAGCGAAACCCAACAGACTCTTGTACTGAACGGATTAAGAGGACAGGTACGCCTCCAAACCGACGGACAACTTAAAACCGGACGTGACATAATAAGTATGGCACTGCTTGGAGCAGAAGAATTTGCTTTCGGTACTTCCGTACTTATAGTATTAGGATGCGTAATGATGAGGAAATGTCACACTAATCTATGTCCTGTAGGAGTTGCGACACAAGATGAAAAATTGCGAGAACATTTCAGAGGACATTACAAATACGTAGTAAATTATTTCCGTTTCCTTGCTGAAGAGGTAAGAGAATATCTGGCTGAAATGGGATTCACCAAGTTGGAAGATATTGTGGGACGTACTGATCTTATACAGATAAACGAGACAGGCAGAAAAGGGAAAATAGGTGGATTGGATTTCGGACGGATACTGCATAAAATTGACAACAATTCAGATATACATCACACTAATGACAAACCGTTGGATCTGCTCGGAATAAAAGACAGGGCTATGATCTCAGCCGCAAAAGACGCTCTGGACAATGCTAAACCGACAGAACTAGAGTACACGATAGCAAATACGGACCGTTCGGCTGGTACGATGCTTTCAGGTGAAGTGGCAAGAAGATACGGTCACAAAGGTTTGCCTGACGGAACTATAAACGTAAAATTCAAAGGATCTGCCGGTCAAAGTTTCGGAGCATTCTTAGCTTCAGGAATCACATTCCGTCTGGAAGGAGAGGCAAACGACTATGTAGGAAAGGGATTAAGCGGAGGACGTATATGTCTGCTCCCACCTTCAGGTTCTGTGTTCGACGCTTCAAAGAATACCATAGCCGGCAACACGCTTATGTACGGCGCGACCAAAGGAGAAGTATATATTAACGGACGAGTGGGAGAAAGATTCGCCGTAAGAAATTCTGGCGCAATAGCTGTAGTAGAGGGTGTAGGAGATCACTGCTGCGAATATATGACGGGAGGACGAGTTGTTGTACTCGGCGAGACCGGACGTAACTTTGCCGCAGGAATGAGTGGAGGTATCGCATACGTATGGGATCCTGAACACCGTTTCGATTATTTCTGCAATATGGAAATGGTTGAACTAAGCCTGCTTGAAGATTCCGCATCGCGCAAGGAACTCAAGGAATTGATAGAGCAACACTGGAAATTTACAGGTTCAAAACTTGCACGTACAATTCTTGATGAATGGCAGGAACATATTGACGAGTTCATCCAGGTGACACCTATAGAATATAAACGTGTACTGGCAGAAGAACAAATGCGTAAACTGCAGCAAAAAATAGCAGAAGTACAGAGAGATTATTAAAAATGAATAATTAACAATTAAGAATGGTGGATGCCATCACTTTTAATTGTTAATTCTTAATTATTAATTGAACAACATGGGAAACCCTAAAGCATTTCTAAATATACCTCGACAAGAGGCCGGTTATCGTCCGATACACGAACGTGTAACCGATTATAGCGAAGTAGAGCAAACTTTGAACACTGGTGAACGTAAATTACAGGCAAGCCGCTGTATGGACTGCGGAGTTCCGTTTTGCCACTGGGCATGTCCGTTAGGTAATCGTCCTCCTGAATTTCAGGATGCCCTTTGCAAAGGAGACTGGCACAAAGCATACGAAATATTAAGCAATACTAATGATTTTCCCGAATTTACGGGAAGGATATGTCCGGCACTGTGCGAAAAGTCATGTGTCCTGAAACTAAGCATTGACTCGCCTGTAACTATTCGTGAAGATGAAGCAGCAATAATAGAAGCGGCATTCCGAGAAGGATATATAATTCCTAACAAATATGAAAGGAACGGCAAGAAAGTAGCTGTCATCGGTTCAGGTCCTGCAGGACTGGCCGCAGCGAACCAACTTAATCGTCGTGGATACGAAGTAACTGTATTCGAACGCGACGAAATGCCTGGCGGTTTGTTGAGATATGGAATTCCTAATTTCAAACTCGGGAAAAATATCATAGACCGCAGATTGCATATAATGGAAGAAGAAGGTATAATTTTCAAGACAAACGAAGAAATAGACCTTGCACACTTACCTGAAGGATTCGACGCATACGCAATATGCACAGGAACACCACAGGCACGAGATTTGGCAATACCGGGGCGAGAACTGTCAGGAATATATTTCGCTATGGATATTCTGGCACAGCAAAACAGAATATTAGCAGGACTGGATATACAGGAAAAAGATAAGATTTCCGCACGTGGAAAGCACGTTCTGGTCATAGGAGGTGGAGATACGGGAAGTGACTGTATAGGAACAGCACACAGACAAGGTGCTTTAGATGTTACACAAATTGAGATAATGCCAAAACCACCTGTAGGTAATAATCCTGCCACTCCGTGGCCTCAATGGCCTGTTGTATTGAAAACCAGTTCAAGCCATGAAGAAGGATGCACAAGACGATGGAATCTGAACTCAAATAAATTCATTGGCAAGAATGGTAAAGTGACAGGTGTGGAAGTGGAAGAAGTGGAATGGATACCGGCTACGGACGGAGGACGCCCTACTATGAAGCCTACAGGAAAGAAAGAAATCATCAAAGCCGACCTTGTACTGCTGGCTATGGGATTCCTGAAACCGCAATTACCGGAACTTCCTTCGAATGCTGTAGTGGCGGGAGACGCAGCCACAGGTCCTTCTCTTGTAGTCAAATGTATTGCGGCTGGACGCAAAGCGGCAAAAGAGATTGATAATATGTTTGATAATTAATAATGAAAAATGAAGAATTAATAATGAAAAATGACAGCATCAACCAGCTTTTAATTATTAATTCTTAATTAACTAGAAAACTATGTGTGGAATAGCATGTATTTTCAATATAAAGCAACAGACGCCTGAACTGAGACAAAAGGCTCTCACGATGGTGAAACGCATACGCCACCGCGGTCCTGACTGGAGCGGAATATATTGCGGTGGTTCAGCAATATTGGCACACGAACGTCTGTCAATAGTAGATCCTCAAAGCGGAGGACAACCATTGTTTTCTCCTGACAGGAAACAAATTCTTGCTGTAAATGGAGAAATATACAACCATCGTGACATACGTACAGAATTTGCAGGGAAATATGAATTTCAGACGGGTAGCGACTGCGAAGTAATACTCGCTCTGTACCGTAAATACGGAATTAATTTCATGGAGCAATTAAGCGGTATTTTCGCATTTGCGCTATATGACGAAGAGCGCGACGAATTTCTAATTGCACGCGATCCTATAGGTGTAATTCCATTATATATAGGCTATGATGCAGATGGTACCGTTTATTGTGCAAGCGAACTGAAAGCACTCGAAGGATTATGCGATAAATACGAACCGTTTCTGCCCGGACATTATTATTGGAGCAAGGAAGGCAAGATGCACAAGTGGTATGAACGTGACTGGACTGATTACGAAGCTGTAAAAGACAGATATACGGACTGTACTTCTGATGAAGCATATAAAAGTCAGGTAGATGATGTAAGAAGCGCACTTGAAGACGCGGTAAAACGTCAGTTAATGAGTGACGTTCCATACGGTGTACTGCTTTCAGGCGGACTCGATTCGTCGGTAATATCTGCTATAGCAAAAAAATTTGCAGACAAACGTGTAGAAACCGATGGAAAACAGGATGCGTGGTGGCCGCAACTACATTCATTTGCAGTAGGACTTAAAGGTGCCCCGGACCTGGGAAAAGCACGTATAGTAGCAGAACATATAGGTACTGTGCATCACGAAATAAACTATACAATCCAAGAAGGTCTGGATGCAATACGTGACGTGATTTATTACATTGAGACATACGATGTAACCACAGTACGTGCCTCCACTCCAATGTATCTGTTGGCACGTGTCATTAAATCAATGGGAATAAAGATGGTACTTAGTGGCGAAGGAGCAGATGAGGTATTTGGAGGTTATCTGTATTTTCATAAGGCACCTGACGCACGTGCTTTCCATGAGGAGACTGTACGAAAGCTCTCAAAACTTCATCTTTATGACTGTCTGCGCGCAAACAAATCACTTTCTGCCTGGGGGGTAGAAGGTAGAGTTCCATTTCTTGATAAAGAGTTCCTTGATGTCGCAATGCGCCTGAATCCTGCAGTAAAGATGTGTCCGGGAAAAGAAATTGAGAAAAAAATTGTTCGCGATGCTTTTTCCACATTACTTCCGGAAGCTGTGGTATGGAGACAGAAAGAACAATTCTCAGATGGTGTAGGATATTCATGGATAGATACACTGAAAGCTATCACAACGGCAGCAGTAAGCGACGAACAAATGGAACATGCGGCAGAACGCTTCCCGATAAACCCACCACAGAACAAGGAAGAATATTACTACCGTAGTATTTTTGAAGAACATTTTCCAAGTGATTCTGCAGCCAGGTCTGTACCAAGCATACCAAGTGTAGCATGTTCTACAGCCGAAGCATTAGCCTGGGACGCAGCTTTCAAAAACATGAACGATCCAAGTGGGCGTGCTGTGGCCGGTGTTCATGAAGCCGCATATTAAAAAAACGGAGTATCAGGTACCAGCAGCAAAACCTTTCTTGAAAAGAGTAATGCTGTTACCTGAGACCATACAAAACAAAAAAACAAAAAAGCATGAATATAAAATTTACAAAGATGCATGGAGCCGGAAATGATTACATATATGTAAATACCATGTATTATCCGGTTGACAATCCTGAAGAATTGGCTGTGGAATGGAGTCGTCCTCATACCGGAATAGGCAGTGATGGTTTGGTTCTTATAGGTAATTCGCAAGTAGCGGACTTCAGTATGCGAATATTCAATGCCGACGGTTCCGAAGCACGGATGTGCGGTAACGCAAGCCGCTGCATTGGCAAATATCTTTACGAAGAAGGACTTACATCAAAAACCAGCATAACACTTGAGACACTTTCAGGTATAAAGCTACTGAAACTACATCTCAGGCCTGACAACCATGTTGAAAAAGTTACCGTTGACATGGGAGTTCCGGAAAACATACATAAAGTACATTTAGGCGAAGGATACGGATTCAGCGAAGGAATGGCTGTTTCAATGGGGAATCCACACTTAGTGATATTTGTTGATAATGTTGCAAGAACAGACATTGCGACGTTAGGACACAAACTGGAAAGGCACCCGCTATTTCCGGACAGAGTAAATGTTGAATTCGCACAAATAATTTCTAAAGGTGACATACGCATGAGAGTATGGGAACGCGGTTCCGGAATAACGATGGCATGTGGAACAGGAGCTTGCGCAACTGCTGTTGCCGCTGCCCACACCGGCAAGTGTGGCAGGATATCACAAGTAAGGATGGATGGAGGTACATTGGAAATAAAATGGGACACTTCCGATAACCACGTATATATGACAGGTCCAGCAGTTAAGGTTTTCAATGGAGAAATAAACATCAATGAATAGATTATGGCTATAATAAACGATAATTTTCTAAGACTGACAGACAGTTACCTATTCTCAGATATTGCACGTAAAGTAGATGCTTTTACCAGATGTAATCCCAATATACATCTCATAAGATTAGGTATTGGCGATGTAACGCGTCCTCTACCTCAGGCATGTATAGAGGCTATGCATCGTGCAGCTGATGAACTGTCAAATAAATCAACATTTCACGGTTACGGTCCGGAACAAGGTTATGATTTTCTGATTGAAGCCATAATTAAAAACGATTTCGAACATCGGGGCATACATCTGTCACAAAATGAGGTATTCATTAACGACGGTGCAAAAAGCGATACAGGTAATATAGGTGACATATTTCATAAGGACAATACCATAGCTGTTACAGATCCTATATACCCTGTATATATAGACAGTAATGTCATGGCAGGAAGAGCCGGAATACCTGATCCTGACGGACGATGGAGCAATATCACATATCTGCCATGCAATGAAGGAAATAAGTTTGTACCTCAGTTACCACAGAAACGCCCGGACATTATATACTTGTGTTATCCGAATAATCCTACGGGAACTACCCTTACAGCAACCGAGTTGAAACAATGGGTGGACTATGCCTTGAAGAACAATTCAATAATATTTTTCGATGCAGCTTACGAGGCGTTTATACGCGAAGATAATGTTCCGCATTCAATTTACGAAATAGAAGGAGCACGAAAATGCGCCATTGAATTCCGCAGTTTTTCCAAAACTGCCGGTTTCACAGGAGTACGTTGCGGCTATACTGTTATCCCAGACGAAGTGACAGCATACTCATCCGACGGTAAATCTGTTCCTTTAAACAAACTATGGTTAAGACGGCAATGTACGAAATTCAACGGGACCAGCTATATCACACAACGTGCCGCAGAAGCAGTATATTCACAGGAAGGGAAAAAACAGGTAAAAGCAAACATAGACTATTATCTGGAAAATGCCCGTATAATGCGCGAAGGATTCCACAATACAGGAATGACAGTATATGGAGGAAAGAATTCGCCATATCTATGGCTCAAGACTCCAGATGGCAGCAGCTCATGGCAGTTTTTTGATACACTGATGAACCGTGCCCACGTTATAGGTACTCCAGGAGTAGGTTTCGGACCTTCGGGTGAAGGATTCTTGCGACTGACTGCATTCGGAAGCAGAGAGGACTGTATTGAAGCAATGAACCGTATAAAACAAACATACGATAATTGACATCTGAAACTATACGTTTTGGTTTTATATGTATATCCCGGCAAGGCGGACTGGCATAAAAATGCCACGCCTTGCCTTTTTTTATCCGTACAATACTTACGTTTATCACGACATCAAAAAACAATTCAAACCTATAAAAACACTCAAAAAAATTGATTTAAATACTTATATTTCCAGAAAAAAAAGAATATATATAATAATTCAATAACCAATACAAAACAGCTATTAAACTTAAAAGACTTACACCACATAAAGTTAGCTTATTATGTAATAGCAACAGCCTCTTTATGAGATGAAACATTTGTAATGTACCTTATTTTTCATAATTTTGTATCGTCATGCTCTTCATGGCAAACATATTAAAAAACGAAGGTACACGAAAGTGTTTAACTGATTCTCTACGACGAAGTCTGGTAAACTATTGTAGAACGGGAATGAGTAAACATCTCTCGCGTCATATCCATATATGGCGTGGGGCTGTTGCTTATTTTAATTCAAGGGTTTTACCAGAGCCTGTCGTATAAAATAAGTTAATGGTCTCGCGCTTTCTTTATTTGTGAACTCTCCTGAAACGAGACTGAATGGAGATAAACGACAATTCTGGTATATGAAAAAATTTTTATTAATGCTTGGTGCAGTAGCTTTAATGACTGCATGTAAAAATGATGACTCCAGTAATGCAGATTCTATTAATTATGAAGAAGGGTATAAATATCTGACGAGTCTTAATGTCAGTGATGCCAAAATGATTTATCAGAAAACAGCTAAAGGAATAACAAGAGCTGAAACTGGAGATGCTTATTATAAACTTGATTTCTCAGGAAACGAAATAAAACTTTCAATAAAAGGAGAAGACGGTCAGGACAATAATATCAACATTAGTAAAGTCGTAAAACTTAGTGATAAAGTCATTCTTGTAAATCCAGTCGCACAAGAAGTTCTGGACTTGTTTTATAAGCCTGTAGAAAATGATTTAGTAATAAACCTCGATTATCATAGTACAGAATATATGTCTATAGTTGATGTGGAAACAGAGAAACTATACAGATGGCCGAAAGAAATTCAGATTGATATATACGAAGGAACTTTAAAATCACAACAAGACAATAAAGGTAATATTTACTTTACATCAGGTAATTTCTCATATAATCAGATTTACAAACTTAACGTTTCAGATTTTACTATGCAATCAATGTTACCGGATGGACAGGAATTCACAAACTTTGATGTAACAGGTAATGGTTTTATCATGTATTGGAATGATAATACTGATGATAAAAACTATAAAGTAAAATGTCCGGGAGATAGAATTTATCCTATCACCGCTGTTCCTTTTATGATAAGAGATGAACTTTATTCATATAAAGATAAAAAGATTATCAAATGGGAAACAGTTGGTAATAATGAAATGAAAGAAACAGAGGTATGTGAATTTAATAATTTACCTGATGATGTTATATCAAGTGACAAATATGAAATTCAACAAGTTCTTAACAACTATGCAAAAAACACAGCTCTATTACGTGATAATTGGGGAAGTTGGTATGAATTTAACGGAGAAACATATAGCGAAGTAGAAATCCCGCAAGATTTTAATTGGTATGAGCTTGAGCCTGATTGTTTTTATACGAACAAAGCATGGTACAGACAAGATAATACACATTTTAGTAAACTAAGCATGAATGATTATCAAGTTTCAGAATTTCAAGTTTTAGACTATGAGATACAGAGTATTTCTACAAGTTCTGAAAGTGCTAATATAACATTTACCGGTATCAGATATATAGATGGTGCTAATGTTATAGGAACTATAAATGAATCAAATGAAATTATAATAGATAATGCTGCTGGCAATGGAGAAAAAATCATCAACCTTATTCCACTAAACTAATCATTTCATATATATAGAAAATACTTCCGTTATTTATAATGGGAGGATTTTTTGTTACCAAATTATCTTAAAACTTAATCTACGTACACCTAAAAACATCCTCGTTTAAATTTTTCTCAGGTATTAGGAATATTCAAAAACACTATTGCTTTCTATAAAAAACATAAGTTCAGTATCTTATTAAGAAATACACAGTAATTATCCCTTACTATATTTTCCACGATTGGAACATATAAACTTATTCAATTTCAGAATATCTTTATATAAACAAAAGAGGATGTATCTTTGGATACATCCTCTAAAATTATATATAGCATATACAGAATTATTCAGCTTTAGGGGCTTCTTCTGTTGTTGCTTCTGCTGCTGGTGTTTCAGTAGCTGGAACTTCAGCTGCAGCACTCTTCTTAGAACGACGTGTGCGAGTAGTTTTCTTAACAGCTGATTTAGCCATGTTCTCGTTGTAGTCAACTAATTCGATGAAACACATTTCAGCGTTATCACCTAAACGATGACCAGTCTTGATAATACGAGTGTATCCACCCGGACGATCGGCAACTTTAACAGAGATTTCTTTGAAAAGTTCTGTCACTGCATACTTATCCTGCAAATTACTGAATACAACACGACGTGAATTTGTTGTGTCTTCCTTTGATCTTGTTATCAAAGGTTCAACGAACTTTTTCAAAGCTTTAGCCTTCGCAACAGTCGTAGTGATTCTTTTGTGCTTAATCAAAGAACATGC
>CALUIE010000011.1 GCA_944320605.1 uncultured Phocaeicola sp.
GCTCCAATGATCCAGAACCAGGCTGCTTCTACAACTCTTGGTGACATCGATGCTCTTGCTGCATTGAAAGAACAGTTGGAAGGTAAGAAATAATTTTTACCTACTGCAATAAAATTTGTAAGGCTGAATCCTCAACGGGGTTCAGCCTTATTACTTTATATATGTATTCCATAGTCGTGCTTTATCACAAACACACTCTCCAATGATGCCAGAGTGTCAATCCTGCCAAGCACATTCAGTATAAAACTCTGATAATATTTCATATCAGGCGCATGAATTTTTAGAAGATAATCAAAACTACCCGAAATATTATAACACTCTGTCACTTCCGGTATCCTCGCTATAACTTCTGAAAAACTACGTGCAATGTCATAGTTTAGATGCTGCATCTTTACCTTACAGAAAACAATAAAACCCTGATTAAGTTTCTCTGCGTCAAGTACTGCAATATATTTTTTAATATACCCACTTGCTTCGAGGCGTTTCAGACGTTCAAAAACCGGAGTTGAGGACAGGCTCACCTTAGCGGCAAGCTCTTTTGTTGTCAGTCTGGCATTTTCCTGCAAGGTTCGAAGTATCTGCAAGTCCACCTTGTCTAATTTCTCTACATTGTTCATAAGACAAATATTCTGTTTTATTTGATTTTCGACACTAAAATAAGAATTAAATCACAGAATACAGATATATAATAGTGATATTTTCTATATTTTACATAAATATTGGATAATACCACCATAGAGTCTAACTTTGCAGATGTAACAATAAAGCTATAGAGATTATGACAGATACACAGAAACTACATTTCGAGACATTACAGCTACACATAGGACAGGAAGATGCAGAGAAATCAACAGGAGCAAGGGCTGTACCTATCTATCAGACCACATCATACGTATTCAACAATTCCGCACATGCCGAGGCTTTATTCGGGCTTCAAGAAAGCGGAGAAATATACGGACGATTGGGAAATCCAACTCAGGGAGTTTTCGAACAAAGAATAGCGGCTCTTGAAGGAGGAAAAGCTGCTCTGGCAGTAGCTTCAGGAGCGGCGGCAATTACCTATTCTTTCCTTAACATCGCAAAACAGGGCGACCACATTGTTGCGGCAAAGACTATTTATGGCGGAAGCTATAACCTTTTGGCACATACTCTTCCTACTTACGGAATAACTACAAGTTTTGTTGATCCCGATAGAATAGAGAATTTTGAACAGGCTATTCAGGGGAATACAAAAGCTGTATTTATAGAGACACTTGGTAATCCGAACTCAAATATAGTAGATATACAGGCTGTTGCCGACATAGCACACAAGAATAACATACCTCTGATAATAGACAACACATTCGGAACCCCATATCTTATACGCCCTATAGAACATGGAGCAGATATAGTGGTACATTCCGCCACAAAATTCATCGGCGGGCACGGAACTTCTCTTGGCGGAGTTATTGTAGATTCCGGAAAGTTCGACTGGAAGGAATCAGGAAAGTTTCCACAACTGACAGAACCTGACACATCATATCACGGAATAATATTCACCGATATCGATCCGCGCACTGCTTTTGTGACAAGAATAAGAACAACCTTGCTCAGAGACACAGGAGCTGCAATAAGCCCGTTCAATGCCTTCATGTTATTGCAAGGTCTTGAAACGCTGTCACTTAGAGTAGAACGCCACGTAGAGAATGCACTTAAAATAGTATCTTATCTTTCTTCACATCCGAGAGTGAAAAGAGTAAACCATCCTTCACTCCTATCGCACCCCAATCATGAACTGTATAATAAATACCTGCCCAAAGGCGGAGGTTCAATATTCACTTTCGAGATTAAAGGCGGTAAGAAAGAGGCACACAAGTTTATCGACAATCTGAAAATATTCTCATTGCTTGCCAATGTAGCAGATGCCAAATCATTAGTAATACATCCTGCAAGCACAACACATTCGCAGCTGACTGAAAACGAACTCATGGAACAGGATATCCATCAGGGAACAATCAGACTATCAATAGGTCTGGAACACATAGACGACTTGAAAAATGATTTGGAACAGGCTTTAAACAGCATTTAAACACTGCTTAACTATCACTATAATACTTTGCGGGTCAAATCCGATAAAGATTTGACCCGCAAAGTATATTCAAGAACAAAAATTACAATTTAACCTTCTCTGACTCGGGTTTTGACTCGTTATTCAGCCTGTCAAGGGCTGTTACAACATAGCGGTAATTAGTCTTTCCATCCTCGTATGGCAGTTTGTAAAAAGTGTCTCTCGTTATGGCAACTATCTTCGATGCATCTTCAAGATTTACCTTTTCCTTATTCTCAAACCTATAGACAACATACTGAACGGCCTCGTCCATCACGTGTTTTGCCTTAGGAGCAGTCCAGAAAAGAATATATCCATACTCTGTCCAAACATCCTTTAATTTCTTGACTTTTCCAGGAGCCTTGTCATCGATAAACGGATACAATGGCTGCAAAGCCGGATACTTGTGATAGTTTTTCGCCAATATAGTTCTATAATTACCCGGATTCTCCATCACTGCAGCAGAATACCACTGGCAACTACCCTGTACGTCAGGCAACGAACGCTGCAAATCATACTTTGCCCCCATCTGATGTACAGAAGGATTCTTCATATCAGGTTTCTTCACTGTTCTATACACATCCTGACCGATATATAGAGGACGAGCACTTGATTTCTCTGCCCACCACTTGACCAATGTTTCATAATCGGCGGCAGGATGACCTATCTCCCAATATACCTGCGGAATGTTATAGTCTATCCAACCCTTGTTCACCCAAAGCAAAACATCAGCATAAAGATCATCATAATTCTGTAGCCCACGAGTCTCGCTACCTTCAGGCGATGTTTGTTTATTGCGGTAAATTCCAAAAGGAGAAATACCAAATTTCACCCAAGGTTTACATTCACGGATAGTCTCGTGCAATTCCTTTATTAAGATATTTACATTATTCCTTCTCCATTCGTTTCTGTCAGTGAATCCACGACCGTATGCAGCGAAACTTACATCGTCAGGGAAGTTCTCACCAGGATTAGGATATGGGTAGAAATAGTCATCCATGTGGATAGCATCAACATCATAACGGTTTACGATATCACGCACAATCTTGCAGATATACTTCCTGTTGTCTGGAAATCCCGGATCGAAATAAAGCTGTCCGGCATATTTCACGAACAGTTCGGGACGCTTGTTGTAAGGATGCAGAGGAGACAATCGTGTAGTTCCTTTAGTACATGCACGATAAGGATTAATCCACGCATGTAGTTCCATACCTCGTTTGTGGCATTCATCAATCATAAACTGCAGTGGGTCCCATACCGGATATGGCTGAACTCCTTGAATTCCGGTAAGAAAACGGCTCCACGGTTCGTATGAAGATTTATATAAAGCATCAGCTTCTGCCCTGACCTGAAAGATTATAGCATTAATACCTGCTCCCTGCAAATTATCAAGTTGCTTCAGAAGAGTCTGTTTCATAGTCTCTACGGGCATTCCCTGAAACTGTCCATTTACACATTGTATCCATGATCCACGAAATTCACGCTTTGGAGTAACTGTCTGAGCACTGAAAACAAATGTATTCAGCAATAAGACAGCAAGAACTATCAAAGTTTTAATTCTATTCATAATTTAAACTGTTTTCAGAACGCAAAGATAGTGAAAAAAGGAAAACAAAAACGGTCGTAAATACGTTAAAAATATAAAGTTTGAACTCTCAGTATAAATATGTACATTTGCATACATTTTAAAACCATAAATACAATATAATATGTTGAACAATTTTTGTTTTCAGAATCCTACTAAACTAATTATGGGTAAAGGTATGATTGCCCAGTTGAGTAATGAAATACCTACCAACAAAAAAATCATGATAACTTTTGGCGGTGGTAGTGTAAAGAAAAACGGAGTCTATGACCAGGTAAAAGAAGCTCTCAAGAATCATAATACAGTTGAATTCTGGGGTATAGAACCTAACCCTGCCATTGAGACTTTAAGAAAAGCAATAGAATTGGGTAAAAAGGAAAAAATAGACTTTCTTTTAGCTGTAGGAGGAGGTTCTGTTATTGACGGAACAAAACTCATCTCTGCCGGTCTGCTTTATGAAGGTGACGCATGGGATTTAGTAAAAAAAGGAAAAGCCGACAAAACCATTCCTTTAGGAACTGTTCTGACCATACCGGCAACAGGTTCAGAAATGAATGACGGTGCCGTTATATCATGTAAGGACACAAAAGAAAAATTTGCATTCTTCTCAAACTTCCCTAAATTCTCAATTCTTGACCCTGAAGTTACCTTCTCACTGCCTGACTACCAGATATCATGTGGTATTGCTGATACATTCGTACACGTAATGGAGCAGTATCTCACAAAAACCGGCGAATCAAGAGTAATGGATCGTTGGGCTGAAAGCATACTTCAGACACTGGTTGAAATTGCTCCTAAAATCAAGGAAAACAAACAGGATTACCAAAATATGGCAGACTTTATGATGTGTGCCACTATGGGCTTAAACGGTTTTATCGCAATGGGAGTTTCACAAGACTGGGCTACACACATGATCGGCCATGAAGTTACAGCTCTTACCGGACTTACTCACGGACACACTCTCGCAATAATCCTTCCAGGTACAATGGATATTCTTCGCCAACAGAAAGGCGAAAAGATTATGCAGGTAGGAACAAGAGTATTCGGGGTAAATTCAGGTACACATGATTTTCGTATAAATGAAACTATACGAAAAACTCGTGAGTTTTTCAATTCTCTCGGTCTTACTACCTCTCTTTCAGAAAACAATATCGGCAGAGATGTTATAGACGAAATAGAACGACGTTTCAACGAAAGAAATGTACACTTTGGAGAAGATGGACTGGTAACAGGTACTGTTGCAAAAGAAATCCTTAATAAAGTATATTAATCATCATGTCACTTGGTGGAATTTCTCAGTTTCACCAAGTGACATATTAAAACATGATGCTGACCAAGGTAGGCAGCATTACCGACCAAAGTGGGCAGCATTGCTGACGTAGGTGAGCAGTGGTGCCGACCATTGTCAGCACCTAAATTTAGATTTGTATTCAAAATATCTATACTTCGGAAAACAGATATTAAAACAAAAATATTTCTTTAATGGAAAGAATATAAGGCCTTACCAATCGGTATTCCTACAGTGAAACCTACTCCTGCATACTTGTCTCCTCTAAACGCCAAGGCTACGCCAATACTCATTGTATCCATACAGATATAGCGATACTCTATTTCATTAAATACAGGTAACCCTTTGACCGCCATAATCCTAAATCCTATACTTTCTGTATTTAAAGGTTTGTCAAGGAACGGAATAAAATTCAATAATATTCTACCTGTCTTATAACTTGCGCCACCGCTTACCCACTTGTCTGATGTAGAATATTCATAATTTCCAGGCAGGTTAAATCGGTCCTCATCATCGTAAAATGACAAATAGAAAGGATTTACCGGCGCATGATGATAATCAGGGAAATATACATTTTTAGAATCGACAAACATTCCGGCGTTTACCCAATAGTTTAAATCCGACATCACAAAATTTAATTTATGATATATGCCAAATTCTATCTTGTTATATACAGAGTTCCTACCGGCATCATTGTCTAAATCAAAGCCATGTGAATATGATACGGCAAAGGTTGGATATTTCGATTTTATGTAAACCTTTTTACCATCAATATACCTATAAAAAGAAGCTGGAGTGTATTTAACAGTTCCGGAAAAGTGAAACATTGAATTGTCCGGCATACTTCTATAATTCTCCGATGCCGGTATATTCGGTTCAAACTCGTGTTTCCTAAACTTATGTATTGTATTATTTAAAGCTGAGCGATTCGAATATTCCGCCCCAACTTCAAGATTAAGTCCGTTTGCAATATCCACAGAGTTATCGAAACGGACAAATTTATTATCATAGAATTTTGCATAATTATCGCCAAACATAAATGTTGAAATCATATTAAAATATCTTCCGTATCCTCGCGCGCCATTATAATCAGCAGTTTCACGTCCAACAGAAATAGCCATTCTACCATTTATTGCAGGAGCATAATCAACCTTAAGTTCAGCACCATAGTTGGCTTCTTTCCTGTGAGTAAGATAATACCCCCAAGGTCGGAGAGATATTTCTCTGCCTTTATTAAATTTTGCACCCAATTCAACACTTGCTCCAATATTAAATCCGTCAACCGCATTTATATCATATAATATTCTGTCAAGTCCCGGACTTTTTATCCATAGTTTACCATTTCTGTTATAAAATTTGTGTCCGACCAACAGCTCAAAAGCCGAAATATTCTTGACCGAATCTTTAAGTAATTCTTTCTCTTCAGATTTTTTATAACTCAATGCTTCCTCTTCATTAAGTGGAACAAGGCGAACCGAAGCCCAATATAGAGAATCGCGTGTCATTGCTCCATCAAGCACATTATGTTTACGTACAGTTCTCAAGTCAAGATTATACCGTTCAGCTCCCTTCAGTGTATCAGTAATTTGCAGTTCAGACAACTTATCATTCAACCTAACCACTTTCATTGCCTTTTTTGTGGTCAGTTCACCTTCTGACATTATTTCTGCAATTTCATTCTCAATTCGTTCTGCACGCTCTTTCTTTTTATTGTTTAAAATTGTTTTACTTACCTCAACCACAGAACCGACATTTTCTGAGTCAACTTCAGTAACATCTATATCCGAATAGTTTGAAGAAGAGAAAAGACCAAACGATAATTTCATACCCATAATAGAAGCATTAGCCTTAAGGCTTGATGTAGCTGGCAAGAAAACTCCTTTCCGCATTTCTTTGGCATTTACGACAAGATTTATACTGTACATTGAATTCGAAGTATAAAGATCCGCATCCGATAAACACCATAGATCCTCAACTATGTATATGTGTCCAGTAAAAATGCTGTTGAGCTTTTAGCTTTTGGTGTTATTCTTATCTTGTTTATCATACGACCTTCGTCATTCATATAATAGCCTTCAAGTTTAAAGTTATATGCGGATAAAGCATTTCTGCCAAGAGGAGAAATGCCACCTCCAACATAATCGGAATAAAAGTCTATATCAGAAGGGTCCCAAATTTGTACAGGCATTTCAATGGGAAATGAAGATTTAAACGCCTTTATTACAGTATTGTAATTGTCCGGATATTTATAATTTATATCATACACACCTTCCATTACATAGGCAGAACCACAGATTTCGGCACTGTCACGTGCAAAATCATCCGACAGTTTAAATAATTCAGGAACTTTTGTTATCTGTCCTGTACCTTTAGCATAATTTGTAACGGAATAACCACAAATAAGACGTCTATTTCTTCCTGCATTTGCAAGAACATTACGCATAACACGATAAGCCGGATCCTCATTATCTCCTGTTACGATAACTTCTTTCAAACGATAAACTTGTTCACGTAGCATAATGGTACAATCGTATCCGTCCGCATCAATACTTACCTCTACTGTACGAGCCTCAAATCCAAGGGCAGAAACCTCAAATCTGTATTTTCCAGCAGGAACACGTGCAGAAAATACTCCGTTTCCGTCAGCGGTTATACCTATACCAGACTCACGACTGTATATTGTTGAATATGAAATTGAAGTGCTGTCTTCAGCAATTATATGACCACTAAAAACCTGTGCAAATGATAATTGTACGGTAAAGATCATTAATAACAATATTAGAAATGTAATTTTACGGATCATAGTCGAAAAGCTCTTGTTTGAAACATTCTTTAATCATTGCAAATATAACAAAAAAAAACATAATAAAAAGTCTGATGTAAAAAAATACAATATAGCCTATTGAACTACAACATATAAATACTATTAGGTTTTAAATAAAAAATTAGAACCGCATCGTTACTCAATATAGAGTTAGACGCGGTTCTTTATCAATACAAATTAAATCAAAACTTATTATTCCGAAATATACTCTTCGATAGAAAATTTATTTACAATTAAATTTATCTGATTTTTACTTGGATCACACACCATTCTTACAGTCATACCATCATTCGCTGTAAGGATGTATTCCTTCCAGTCATACTGATTCATTTTATACCACATTCCATTTTGCCCGTACTGAACTTCTATGTAACTATTATATGAACTGAAATCCCAACTAACTTTATATTTCGATGTAGAGCCTTTACAAAAAACGAAACAACAGTTTTCTTCATCATATTCTATATAATCAAGATCCGTTACCTCATCTTTATAAAAATTCAAAACAATAATCGAATCTCCCTGCTTTATATTGTCGAGTGTATAGTCTGATATAAACTGTTCACCTATGTGAATCTTTTCCAAAGGTTCGTACACTCTTAATTCATCATCCTTACAAGATGGTAAACAGACTCCTATAAATACTAATACACCAGACAAAAACAAATGTCCTAACTTTTTCACATGCATATCAAATAAATTGTTTATGCGACAAATATAAAAAGCATAGAGATGTCTGAGAAAAAGTTTAGATATACCGGTCTATTTTATCGACAAATTAAAAAAGGAGGCAATTTGCCCCCTTGACAATGTTTTCATTATATTCAAAATTTATAATTCTATCTGAAATGACGCTTATTTCTACGCTTTCTCTTTCTCTGGTTCCGTCTGTTCCTGTATTTCTCTATCTTTTTATACGAAACATAGATTACCAACACCAACAATGTAAGAAGAATGAATATCACAAGTCCTCCTCCAAGATTATCACCTTTGACGTGCGACCACATATCCAGAACTGCCTGCGTCCTCTCTCCAGAATCGCGTATGATTGCACAGCGTGCAACTACCGCACTGTCAGGATACTGTATCGGATCTATCTGTATATGTCTTGCCTCCGGACCGAAGAAATAAGCCAGATTGGAATATGTTTCAAGAGTGGTATCAATCTTTTCCTCAAGAATCTCAGATGTGGCAACCGCACTGACATAGCCTATGGTCTCCATATTTGCCAATGCCACATCAGGACGGCAAAGATAGTTAATGAAATAGCTTGCAGCCTTTCTATTACGCGCATAACGCGGAATAACCCATCCGTCGAACCATACATTGCTTCCTTCTTTCGGCACTTCATACCCTAATTCCACTCCTATTGCTTCGGCTTCCTCAATAGCCCAAACAGCATCACCGCTCCACGTCATATTCAGATATGCCTTGCTTTTGGTCATCATTTCCTTACCGAAATCAGCCTCCCATCCGGCTATGTTAGGTTTCAGATCCTTCAGGTATTTTTCAGCTGTGGCAATAGCCTCAGGAGAATAGTTGTTCATCAGGTCATCAACTTTTATGTCGCCCTTTGCCAAAGTTTCACGATTGGCATATATTACAGCAGTTCCGTATGCGTCCCTATAGCTGTCTTTCATCAGCAGCTTGTTGCGAAACTTGCTGTCCCATAAAGAATGCCATGTAGATGCTTCTTCTGTTGATACATATTTCTTGTTGTAAAGTATTCCTGCCGTACCCCACATGTACCCTACAGCATATTTTGATGTCGGGCGTCCCGGAAGTCCAAGTTTATCCAGCTCGCCACGTACATAGGGAGATACATTGTGAATGTAGTTTGGTGTCTTGCCGAAAACTGTATCTATAGGCAAAAGCAGGTCCTTCACTATCATTCGTTCAATAATGTATTCAGAAGGGCAAACGACATCGAAATCTTCCTTACCGCGTTCTATTTTGGTAAGCATTATTTCGTTTATATCGAATGTCTGATATACAATGCTTATCTCCTCTCCTGTCTGCTCCTTATACCACTCGGGAAAAGCCGCCAACACTTCCTCGTCGATATAATCGCCCCAGTTGTAAATCTTCAAGACCTTCTCGCGATCCTCACTGTTATAGCATCCTGTAAGGAATATTACTGTGAGCAGTGTCAGAAATATTGTATAAAGTCTGTTCATAATCTATCATCGTTATTTTGCGTTCTTCTTTCCTGCACGGCGGTTTATCATTATAAGCATAAACAGCACTATGAGGAATATAATAGTTGACAACGGACGAAGCTCCGGTGTAAGTCCGCCCTTTCTTGCATCCGAATATATGTATGTAGAGAGAGTCTCAAGCCCTTCATTTCCTATAGTAAATATGGTTACAGCAAAATCATCAATCGAAATTGTTACTGCAAGCATGAAACCGGCTATCATTCCGGGCAGTATTTCAGGAATGATGACTTTCCTCAATGCCTGTCCGGGAGTTGCTCCCAGGTCGAGTGCAGCCTCGTAAAGATTAGGGTTCATCTGTTTGAGACGCGGCAACACACTGAGCACCACGTATGGTGTACAGAAAGCGATATGAGCCATGAGCACAGTGCCATATCCCTGATGTATTCCCAACGAGACGAAAAGAAGGAACAGGGATACACCCATAATTATATCTCCGTTCAATATAGGAATGTTGTTTATGAATGAGACCGCCTTACGCTGACGGGTACGCAGGTTGAACATACCTATTGCAGTTATCGTTCCAAGCAGAGTAGATACTACTGCTGTAATCAAGGCTATGGTAATAGTGTTCCAAAGGGCATTTACCAAAGAGTGGTGAGTACCATGAACAAAAAGGTTTTCGTAAAGTTTTGTTGAAAAGCCTGTCCAGTTGCCAAGAACTTTAGCCTCCGTGAAGGAGTATATCATTATTATGATGATAGGAGAATAAAGCATCAGAAGCAACAGCCATAGATAGCCGTGGCAAAGGACTTTCTTGATCATTTTTACCATATCGCGCCTCCTTCCTTCTCCTGATTGTCGTCAGAAGCAAAAAGAGTGGCGGCACCTATAAGGAACAGCATAATGAGCGAAAGTGCGGCACCGTAGTTCCACATACTGTTGTTAATGTTCTCCTGAATTGTAGTACCAAACAGCTTTATATTGTTCATGGTAAGCAGCTCGGCTATTGCAAAAGTAGAAATGGTAGGCATAAACACCATGAGAATACCGCTTGCCACTCCCGGCATGGACAGCGGAAGTATGGTTTTGGTGAAAACCTGAAAAGGAGTTGCTCCAAGATCCTGTGCTGCCTCGATATAACTGCGGTCCATCTTGACCAATGTATTGTAGATAGGGTAAATCATAAACGGAATGTAGTTATATACCATACCGAAAATCAATGCCCCCTCACCCAAAGGTACACGGAAGAAATCGAACAGTGCCACTGTGGCAAGAGTACGTATCAGAATGTTTACCCACATAGGCAGTATAAAAAGCATCACTACTATCTGTGAATAGCCTGACTTTAACCTGCTCAGAATATACGCAGCCGGATAGCCCAGCAGGATACATATCAGGGTATTTATTATGGCTATACCTATTGAATAGATAAATGTGTTCACAGCCTCCGGATGAGACATGAACTTACTGAAATTGGCAAAAGTGAAATTTCCCCTCTCGTCAGTAAACGCAAATACCACAATCAATATGAGCGGAAGGACCACAAAAAATGCCGAGAAGATGATGTACGGCAATGTCCAACTCTTACGCGAAGTAAGAAAAATACGAATGTTACTTAGTTTCACCTCGTTTCCTTTTATAGTTAGTTATTAATTTTTTCTGCGTATGGATATGTATTCAGACGGAATGCTAATACCTACATTGTCGCCCTTATCCCAAATGTCATTAGTATCGGCATATACCGGTTCATCCCAATCGGAATCAACTGTTATGTGATAATGGTTTCCTTTATACAGTATAAAACTTATACTTCCTGTCAGTGTACCGTCTTCCTGATTATCGTCAAGCACTATTCCATCGAAAGGGACTTCTACCAGCACTTCAGTACCGGTATCCATACCTGAGGTAGCTTCCTTACGACACTCAAATTCACAACCAAGGAACTCAACATGAGTTTCGTCTATGATTTTTCCTTCGAATGTGTTACATACCCTTTCTTTCTTCATTATATGAATGTCGTACGGCTTTACCAACAGTCCTACTTCTGCCCCGACTTCAAAATGGTGATAATCTTGTACAACAAATTCAAATCCATTTGCTTCTACTACCATTTCGTAGTGTACTCCTTTAAAAATACATGATGTAACTTTACCACGGAACTGAGCAGATTCGTTTACAGGAAATATATAAAGGTCCTCCGGACGTATAACCACATCCACAGGCGCATTTTCGCCGAATCCTTCATCAACGCATTCAGCCTCGACACCGGCAAAACAAACAAGGCGGTCATGTATCATCACTCCGTTAAGAATGTTACTTTCGCCGATAAAGTCAGCAACAAATGAGTTGACCGGCTCATTATATATATCAGTAGGAGTTCCTATTTGCTGAATTTTACCCTCACTCATCACTACAATAGTATCGCTTAAAGTAAGAGCTTCTTCCTGGTCGTGTGTCACATACACGAACGTGATACCCAGGCGTTTGTGCATTTCCTTAAGTTCCATCTGCATGTCCTTGCGCATCTTGAGGTCAAGTGCCGCAAGTGGCTCGTCAAGCAGAAGAACATCAGGCTCATTCACAATGGCACGTGCTATGGCCACACGCTGCTGCTGACCACCGGAAAGCGAGTTTACATCGCGATACTCATAATCGCTCATACTTACCATCTTCAGGGCGTTCTTCACCTTACGCATGATTTCATCCTTAGGCATCTTCTTAAGTTTGAGACCAAACGCTATATTGTCGTAAACATTCAGATGAGGGAATAAAGCATATTTCTGAAATACAGTATTTACAGGACGCTTATGCGGAGGTGTCTGGGTAATCTCTTTTCCATTAATTGTTATAACACCTTCCGATGCAGTCTGGAAACCAGCCAACAAGCGAAGCAATGTTGTCTTTCCACAACCTGAAGGTCCCAAAATAGTTACAAACTCGCCCTTACGAATATAAAGATTGATATCGTCAAGAGCTACCTTATCATCGAAGTATTTTGAGACATGTGAAATCTCAATAATGTTATTTACCGTTTCTTGCATTTTCTATTAAAAAACTCTTACCGGCGGCAAAGTTACTGCTTTTTTGCATAAATAATCATCATAGCACGACTTTTATCTGCATAAATGATGAATTTTCGCAAATATATACCTATATATTAAATTTATATTGCAAAAAAATGCATGTACGTTATAAATAAACATACATGCATATACGTGCCCAATATAGTTATTAATCTTCTATCAGACCTATGGATTTCCAATCGTCAAGCAGACTTCGTGAGTCTTTCAAAGCAACACTACGTTCTATATCATAACGTTCCAAAAGTAAATCTACTATTGTTTCAAGGTCAAACTCTCTGTTTGAGATATTTTCCCATATATATGCAGCCGAAGTATTAAGTGTAACCAACTTGTTAAAATCAATCTGCTCAAGTCCTTCTCCTGAAATTATTTTCTCGCCTGCAAGTTCGCGCAGTACAAAACCTTTCTTTATTCTCATACTAAATAATATTTTATATAGTTATTCTAATCTTTTATATAAATCTCATTTTATAGCATTATGACATATACGTGCAGCATCTGCATCAGGCAAACATTCCAAATGAAATATGCCCACTGACATAACTATTTTGGAAATTGTTTCATGCAATCCGTCTGCCATACTCTTTTCCCATTTCATAGACGATGCAGAAGGAGCGAGTGCCGCATACGCCGATACTCCAGTCAGTCTGGATATTTTATTATAAGGTGCCTGGCTCAACCTTACTATCGCCCTCAAAGGTACACCTGCATTACGATAACAAGGAGTTTTTCCACTCCACGGAGAACCATATACCATTGCATCACCTTTCTCATCTACACGTACAACCGGATTGTCATCATTAAGAAGCCAAGTTCCTGCTATATTATTCAGCCATAATCTGGTATGAGTACTTTTTCCTGTACCACTCTTACCTAAAAAAGCATATCCCAATCCATCGGCTACAGCTACCGACGAATGTATCAGAATAGTATCTTTAACTGCTGTAGAAAGGGCATACAATAACATCAAGGCATTATTGACCACAAATATACCGTGTCTCTCGTTATTACACTTTCCCATATACAGCCTGCAAGTTTTCAAATCACTTCCTGCTACGAGTACACCGCCTCTGTCTCTGAGTTCACGATTTAAAGATATTACAAAAACACGCTCGTTTTCGGAAGAAGACATTAAAGAGATGTATGCAGTGTCATCATCAAATTCTGCCAGATGCTTTGATTTCGATACTATTTCCTCACCACCTGAAATAAGGTCGATGTTCAGACAAAATACCGATTCCTGACTATCACAAGAATCAGGTATATTTTCTCCACCCTCTTCTAAAAAAGGAGAGTAATTATCCATCTTATTCCACAAAACAGAATTTTCCGGCATGGAAACACTAAATCTGTGTCCGCCCACTATGTATGATTTTAAAATATCCATATTATATGATTTTAATAAAAAGTCTTCTGTAAACAGCAAGCAAATATCTTCTTACAGGCAATAAACCTCTCCATATTTTATACATGCGAATCCATCCTTTAGAATCAGGATTACATCTTTTTCCTTTTCTTATCACCATAACAGCTTTTCCACATAAGCTGTCGATACAGCATTTTTCTGTTCCACGTATATTGCCATCTCCCATAAGAGTAACAACTCCGGTATCAGAAATAGCTATTATCCTATGTAAGACGTATGAACCGTTGTCAAGATGCGCAAGTGCTATGTCTCCTATCCGCGGTACTCCATACGGTTTTAATACCACACTGTCCCTCTCTCCTACAATGAAAGGCAACATACTGTTTCCCTTAGTCATTATCGTTACTGTTGTACCCTGTGATAAAAGCCTTTTCACCTCACCCATTAATATTTCATTGGGCATTACCAATTTCTTCATTCAGTTTCTTTTTTATATATACAATATTATCACAACGTTCTGCTATCTCACCACGATGAGTGATAAAGACCAAAGTTTTGCCATTATAATTCTCGGTCAGACGATCCATCAATATGCGTTCGGTCTCGCTATCGAGTGCAGAGGTAAACTCATCGAGCAACATAATCCTTCCTTTGCTAAGCAACGCACGGGCTATAGCTATTCTCTGTGCCTGTCCTTCGCTCAACCCCTCTCCTCCTTCACCGCAAACGGTATCAAGTCCGTCAGGCAAATCATATACAAACTCAGCCGCTGCCATGTAAAGAGCTTTCTTAATATCATCATCTGAAACAGAAGTATTTCCACCGTTAAGATTCTCACGTATCGTGATACTAAGAAGACTATTACCCTGAGGCACATATACAATATCAGTTCTTGAACGGGCAGACGCATTTACTGTAGCACCATTTTCGTCATACAGTAATACGCTTCCGCTTTCAGGCTTGAGTAGTCCCAACATAAGTCTCATCATTGTACTTTTACCCACACCAGTTTCACCCATTATGGCTGTTGAAGTACCGGGGCGAAAATCATGGCTGAAATTATCAAGTATTTTCCTGTTTCCATCCGGATAAACGAAGGTGACGTTATCAAACCTTATACCATTCCATTTGCTTTGAGAACTACCGTCAACAGCACAAACTTCATCCTGTTCCGCATTATATATCTCTATAAGTCTTTCTCCAGAAGCCATGGCATGTATCATAGCAGGCAAACGACGACTCAAATCTGCCGTAGGCCTCTGTATTTGTCCGACCAATTGCAGAAAGGCAGACAACATACCAAAAGTAACCACACCGTCCTGCATACGAAAAACTCCCCACACAAATGCCGTTAGATATCCTGTACCAAAACCTGTCATAATTGCAATACGAGAAGCAACAGTAAACTTGTTCCTTTTCATAACCTTTCCAAGTAGAATATGTTGGGCATTTTCCAAACGTTTCAATACATATTCCGCCCTACTTAAAGCTATTATGACAATTCGTTTCTGTAATGATTCCTGCAAAACAGACTGTACCTGCGAATCGGAGATACGTATATCGGACGTAAGCCTTTTTATTTTACGTGCCACTAACGCCGATAATAATAAGAATACCGGAAGAATGCATATTATAACCCATGCCAAAGCCGGATTCATAAGCCATAGAAACACAAAGGCCGCAACAAGTTGTACAGCCGTTATCAATGCGCCTGGCATAAGATGACACAAAGCATCAGCTATCACCCTTACGTCTTCTTCCAAACGGTTGACCACATCTCCAGTATGCCATTTTTCCCTGCCACTCCATCTGGCATTCAAAGCCTTGCAGAAAATCTTTTCTCTTAGCGAATTACGCAAACGGACTTCAGTCCTTACATCTATATACCCCTGAATGGCCGAGCTCAAAATTTCTATAGCCAAGGCAGCAATCAATCCGAATACATATTTCATCAACCCCGAGCCGGTAGTAACCGCAGCGTCAATCATCTCTTTGCTTATCCATATAAATGCTAAGGAAGCAGCAATTCTTACAAGCCCCAAAAACACAGAGACAGACACCGGAATTCTACATCCCGATGCCTGTCTCCACATCCATAACACTGTATTAAATGTATTGAGAAAATATCTCCTAATTGCCAACATACCTGAAAGAAATATTACCAGCGTGTTATTCCTATATCCTGCCAATGATTCATAAAGGCAAGAGCTTCATCGAGTGCACGCGTATAGTCCATACCAAACTCATCACACAACATTGTGGCAAGTGTATCTTCATCAAATTCTTCTTGTTCTATTTCCCTAATCAGATATACAGCTTCATCACTTAGCGGGGTAAGCATGTCGTATTCCGATGCTTCCATATCATCTCCCCCCAATACATATCCGTCAGGACCCTTTTCTATTTCTATATTTTTCTTTAATCTCATCTTCCAATAACCCTTTTTTCGGAGTGCAAATATAGTTAATTTATTCAAATATCACAATATGAAACAGATTACGTTATCAAATAATACAACTACATAAATAACCTGTATTGAATTATAAAAAAGGATACATGCTTTAGCTTTATACATATCAAATTATTATCCCTCTTTTTTTGAAATGCAATCGCATTATAGTACCTTTGCCGCAAATTAAAAACAGCATAAATACAATATACAGACATGATATATCCTCTGAATTTTGAGCAGAAAATAGGATTCGACCAGATACGCACACTTATCAAGAACAAATGCCTGTGTTCTTTAGGACATGAGAAGGTGGACGAAATGTCATTCTCCGATGATTTTTACAATGTCAATTCATTACTGGACCAAGTTACCGAGTTCATGCAAATCATACAGGGAGAAAATGAATTTCCAAGCCAGAACTTTTTCGATGTACGTCCCTCACTGAAGAAAATAAAAATAGAAGGTATGTACATGAACGAAGCGGAATTGTTCGACCTGCGACGCTCACTTGATACGATAAGAGAGATAATACAGTTCCTGCAGAAAGATGACGAAACCGATGATGACGGCAATTACACTAACAGCCAATACCCTAACCTCAGGAAATTAGCTGAGGACATCATGGTGTTTCCGCAGCTTACAGCAAAAATCAACAACATACTTGATAAATTCGGAAAGATAAAGGATAATGCCTCTCCGGAGCTTCTGAACATCAGACGTGAATTAGCATCTACAGCCGGTAGCATATCACGCAGTCTGAATTCTATATTAAGGCAAGCACAGACAGAGGGATATGTTGACAAAGATGTAACTCCAACCGTACGCGACGGACGACTCGTAATACCGGTAGCACCGGGAATGAAGAGAAAAATCAGAGGTATAGTGCATGACGAATCAGCAACAGGAAAGACCGTCTTCATTGAACCTGCCGAAGTGGTAGAAGCCAACAACAGGATCAGAGAATTAGAAGGTGAGGAAAGAAGAGAAATCATAAGAATCCTTACCGAATTCTCAAAAGAGATACGTCCACACGTTCCTGCCATAATGGTCTCATACGAGTTCCTTGCAAAGATTGATTTTATAAGAGCAAAAGCACTCTTCAGTATTGACATCAAGGCAACTAAACCCGCTATGGAAAACAGCAGGACAATAGACTGGTTTGACGCTATACACCCATTGCTGAAAATAAACTTAGAGAAACATAATAAAAAGGTAGTACCTTTAGAAATTGCGCTGAACAGTAAGAACAGAATACTACTCATATCCGGACCTAACGCCGGAGGTAAATCTGTGTGTCTGAAAACCGTTGGACTACTACAATATATGTTACAGTGCGGAATACCTGTACCTATGAACGAACGCAGCCATGCAGGAATATTCAGCAGTATATTCATAGATATAGGTGACGAACAAAGCATAGAAGACGACCTGAGTACATACTCATCTCACCTTACTAATATGAAAAATATGATGAAGTACTGTGACGACAGCAGTATCATACTTATAGACGAGTTTGGTGGAGGTACAGAACCGCAAATAGGTGGTGCCATAGCAGAAGCCGTACTGAAACGTTTCAATAACAAGAAAACATTCGGAGTAATAACCACACATTATCAGAACCTGAAACATTTTGCAGAGAACAATGAAGGTGTGATAAACGGAGCGATGCTATACGACCGCCATGAAATGAGGGCACTGTTCCAACTTCAAATCGGAAATCCGGGAAGCTCGTTTGCTGTTGAAATAGCGCGAAAGATAGGACTACCTGAAGATGTTATAGCCGATGCGTCTGAAATAGTTGGCAGCGAATATATACAAAGCGACAAATATCTGCAGGACATAGTGCGCGACAAGCGTTACTGGGAAACAAAACGCCAGAACATACGCAAAAGGGAAAAACAGATGGAAGATACCATAGCCCGATACGAGAAAGAGATGGAGGAACTTAATAAAAGCAGAAAGGAGATTCTCAGAAAGGCAAAGGAAGATGCAGAAAAGATTCTTCAGGAATCGAATGCGCGCATAGAAAACACCATACGTACCATCAAGGAAGCACAGGCGGACAAGGAACGTACACGAATAGCAAGACAGGAACTGACAGATTTCCGCCGTGAAGTGGAAGAGCTGGAAAAAGCTGCCATGGAAGAGAAGATTGCCCAAAAGATGGAAAAACTGAAGGAAAAACAGGAACGTCGCAAGGAAAAGAAAGAAAAGAGGGCAAACGAAACAGAGACACCTGTCATTCCAAAAGTGAAACCTATCAATGCAGGCGACTACGTACGCATAAAGGGACAGACCAGTACCGGTCAGGTAATGGAGATAAATGACAAGAATGCGGTGGTAATGTTCGGACTGATGAAAACAAATGTCAAGACTGAACGTCTGGAACATGCCGATGCGCCCAAACCATCAGTAACTAACCCGGCAAAAGCCAGTTTCGTAAGCAGTGCCACTCAAAGCAGCATGTATGACAAGAAACTCAACTTCAAGCACGAGATAGACGTAAGAGGTATGAGAGGCGACGAAGCTATACAAGCCGTGACATATTTTATAGACGATGCCATACTGGTGGGAGCGAAAAATGTAAGGATTCTTCACGGAACCGGCTCCGGAATCCTGCGTACGCTGATAAGGCAATATCTGGCTACCGTTCCGGGAGTTTCAAGTTTCCACGACGAGCACGTACAGTTCGGCGGAGTGGGAATAACTGTTGTAAACATATAACAAACAAGATAATAATATGAAATCAATAAAAGAACTATATAGAATAGGTACCGGTCCATCAAGCAGTCATACCATGGGCCCCCGCAAAGCAGCCGAAATGTTTCTCGAGAGACATCCTGAAGCTGCCTCATTTCAGGTAATACTATACGGAAGTCTGGCCGCAACAGGAAAAGGTCACATGACAGATGTAGCTATACTGGATACTCTGCAACCACACGCACCTGTCGAAATAATATGGAAATCGCATGTATTCCTTCCCTTCCACCCCAATGGAATGACATTCAAAGCACTGAATACAGAAAAACAAGTGACAGACGAATGGACTGTTTTCAGTGTAGGTGGAGGAGCACTTGCAGAGGAAGGCAAAAGCAGAACTGTTTCGAAGGACATATACGACATGAAAAACATGAGCGAGATACTTGCATGGTGTAAAAATACCGGAAGAAGCTATTGGGAATACGTGGAACAGTGCGAAGGTCCGGAAATTTGGGAATATCTGACAGAAGTGTGGGAGACCATGAAAGCAGCCATACACAGAGGTCTTGACGCTGAGGGAGTTCTCCCGGGACCACTCAACCTGCCAAGAAAAGCATCATCATACTACATACGTGCCAAGGGTTACAAAGACTCATTACGCTCACGCGGATTAGTATTTGCATACGCGCTTGCTGTAAGTGAAGAAAATGCTTCAGGCGGGAAAATAGTAACAGCCCCTACATGCGGATCGTGCGGAGTTGTGCCTGCTGTACTTAAACATCTGCAGGAAAGCCGCGATTTCAGCGATGCAAGAATATTGCGCGCTCTTGCCACCGCGGGTTTAGTCGGTAATATAGTAAAACAGAACGCGTCAATATCAGGTGCCGAAGCAGGATGCCAGGCAGAAGTTGGTGTGGCATGTTCAATGGCATCAGCAGCCGCAAGCCAACTGTTTGGCGGCAGTCCTGCACAAATTGAATATGCGGCCGAAATGGGACTTGAACATCACCTCGGAATGACATGCGATCCTGTATGCGGACTTGTACAGATACCATGTATTGAAAGAAACGCATACGCAGCAGCAAGAGCACTTGATGCCAATATCTATTCTGCGTTTACCGACGGACATCACCGGGTATCTTTCGACAAAGTTGTTGAAGTGATGAAGCAGACAGGGCATGATCTTCCTTCATTGTATAAGGAAACAAGCGAAGGAGGGTTAGCCAAAAACTACAGGCAAATGTAAGAAATGACAAAATACAATAAAACGGGACTGTATCTGAAAACATGATTACAGTCCCGTTTATTTTTAATCTTTAATCTCCTCTATGGGAGTTATATCTTCTATTTCAACTTCTTTATCAAGAACTTTCTTCTTGTATCTGATTAATCTGAACAAATCCGTAAGTGCATAAACTATTGACGATATACCAAGAATTATAAACGGAACCGCTGCAGCCTGAAACGGATTAACCAAAACCATTATACCTGCCAAAAGAACCAACACCGGTATCATATACATAATAAATGGAACTTTGGTTATATTTCTTACCGAAATAAAATTAAACAATTGAGAAAGTCCACCGAGAACCAACAATGCACCAAGTACATACATCAATATAGTGATGAAGAAGTCAGGCATTATCATAAGCCAGAATCCAAGCAGAACACTACCTATCGCTGAAACAGGTAAAGTAGCCCGTATCCCTGCTTCCTCACGACGTTTTGCTGTCGCAAAGTAGCCGAATATACCGATTAACCCCGGAAGCATAAACAAAACACCTATGGTAACTACCAAATACCTGACTGCCACATCAGGCCACACAACCAATAGTACACCTATTATGAGCGCACATATACTGCTCAAAGCATAGTAATTAAAATTTCTCATAACCAAAAATTTGTTTTTATTATCAATACGAATTTAAGTATTTATCGCATAAATAACAAAATTATTGGCATTTTGATTACTTACAATACCTACTTATAGGTATTTTTAAGTATAATTTTACCAATTTATAGGTATTGACGTAACATAGAAAAGCCGATACCTTTGCCGTGACTTAAAAACAATAAAACAGACATAAAATCATGGCAACAGGAAGAATCTTATTTACGGCCATTTTCTCGGCCATTACACTCAATGCCGCTACAGCCGACAGCAGTGCAGAAAACAAGAAAGAGGAAAAGAAAGAAAGCAGACTGACCTTCGGAGGTTATGGTGAGGCTGCATACAGCAGGAACTTCTTCAGCGACAATTATCTCAGGTACACGGATGCGAAAAACTACAGCGGAGAAAGTCACGGCAGATTTGACCTGCCGCACGTAGTATTCTATGTTGGCTATGACTTCGGCAAAGGATGGTCTTTAGGTAGCGAAATAGAAATTGAGCACGGAGGTACTGAAAGTGCCGTAGAAATAGAAGAGGAAGAAGCCGGCGAATACGAAAGCGAAATAGAACGCGGAGGCGAAGTGGCACTCGAACAGTTCTGGATTCAGAAATCATTCTGCAAAGAATTCAACATCAGGATGGGACACATCATAGTGCCTGTGGGAGGGACAAACCAGCATCATATGCCAACTGAGTTTTTCGGCGTTTACCGTCCGGAAGGCGAAAATACCATCATGCCTTGTACATGGCACGAAACAGGAATCAGCCTTTGGGGACAGGCAGGAAAATGGAGATACGAAGCCATGTTACTGCCGGGGCTTGATTCCGACCGTTTCAACCGCATGAACTGGATTCAGGGTGGAGCCGGAAGCCCATACGAGTTCAAGATTGCAAATGCCATGGCAGGTGCTTTCAGAGTGGATAATTACTCTATAAAAGGACTGCGGCTTTCTGTAAGCGGATATATAGGAAACTCATTCAGCAACACTCTGAGCAGAAGCAAGAAGGAGAAGTTCAAGAACGTGAAAGGTACAGTGGCTATAGGTGCGTTCGACTTCGGATATAACGGTCATAACTGGATAGTAAGAGGAAACTTCGACTACGGCCACCTGTCCGACGCACAGCTGATAAGCGAATATAACATGGGAATGAGCAGCAACTCCCCTTCCCCAAAACAAGCTGTAGCTTCGGATGCAATAGCAGCAGGAATAGAAGCCGGATACGACCTCTTCTCACAGTTTGAAAAGACGAGGGCAAAGAACCAGAAATTCTACATCTTCGGAAGATACGATTACTATGACTCGATGCACAAAACCAACGGACTGAAATACGAATACTGCGGCAGAAACCGTGTAGCAGCAGGTATCAACTATTTCCCTATGAAACAGATTGTCATCAAGGGTGAATATTCGATAGGACTTCTGAAAAGTATGTACAACAACGAGCCTGCCGTATCGCTTGGCATAGCCTATGCAGGATTTTTCACAAGATAACCACAAAAAACAAACATGTATAACTTTAATTCAAAATCAAAATGAAAAGTATTTTAAAGACTTCTGCCTTTATAGCAATGAGTGCTATCATGGCAACATCGATTGCATCGTGCGATGACAACAATGGTGAAAACACAGGCGACTTGTCTGCAAAAGAACAGACTCTAAAGGATGCCGTTACTCCTTACGTGAACAACACCGTGATACCGACCTACAAAAGTATGGCGGATGCGGCTATCAAACTGATGAATGCCTGCAATGAAGCAAAAGAGGCATATAAAGCAGGCAACAGTAATTTGGCAGCAAGCAAAATCACTGAAGCCGGAGACTACTGGAAAGAATCAAGAAAGTTCTGGGAATTGAGCGAAGCATTCCTTTTCGGTGCTGCAGCCGATTATAACATCGACCCACATATCGATTCTTGGCCACTTGATAAAGAAGCACTCGAACAGCTATTGAATAATACCGATATGATGAATGCTATCGGAAAAGGAGGGGGCTCATACGTTAGTGCCAACTTAGGTTATGGTCTACTTGGTTTCCATGCTATAGAATACATGTTATTTCAACTTACATCTGACGAAACTAAATCAGAACCAAGAGAAATCTCTAGATTCAATAACAATCAGATGATTTACATGGCAGCCGTGGCTGAAGATCTCTGCTTCCAATGTATCCGTCTTGAAGCATCATGGGCAGGCATGGACAATGTAACTAAAGAAAAGCAAGTTATACTTAAAGACAACGAACTTGAACCAACCTTCAACTATGGCGAAAGTATGCTAAATGCCGGACAGGGAGGTAGTAAATACGTCAACTATACAGATGCCGCACAGGAAATACTTCAGGGATGTATAGATATAGCGGACGAAGTGGCAGAACAGAAGATGGGACGTCCTGCTAACGGAAGTGATGATGATGACAAAAACTATATAGAATCGCCATACAGCCTCAACTCTATTGTTGATTTTGCCGACAATATCAGAAGTATCCAAAATGCATATCAGGGAAGCAAAGACGGTGACATGTCTGTAAGTGATTTCATTGCATCAGTCAATTCAGAAAAGGACAAAGAGCTTAAGGATGCCATTACTGCAGCTATAACTGCTATAGGAAAGATTCCTGAACCATTTAAAACAAGTGCTACAGAACAAGCTACTAAGGATGCCATAAACGCAGTGACAAGAGTATCCGATTTGCTAAGCGAAGCATCAAAAATCCTGACAGAAAATTAACAATAAATATTTACAGTTACAGTGTGAGGTGTATAACACCAAGGTTATACACCCTGTACTGTTTATAAAGCATAAAAGTGTATTAAACATCCTTTAAATATAAAATAACTAACTTATGAAGAAACTTTATTTATTAGGTACAGCATTACTTGCAGGACTTACCGCATGTAATGACAATACAAACGACTTGCCTGGCAACGGCAATCAGCAGAGCGGTGACTTGCCGGAATGGTACTACACCGGCGGTCAGCTTGGTACAGCTTTCCTCGCTACCTCCAACGCCCTCGAACAGCCAACTCCGGCTGTGGAACAGGCAGGAATGGACAGTCAGTTCAAAAACGGTGAGGCTCTGTTTGAGAAACCTTTCATGAGCAATCAGGAAGGAGTGAGAAGCGGACTTGGCCCTGTGTATATCCGTACTTCGTGCATACACTGCCACCCGGGCTACGGTCACGGTAAAAGGCTTCCCGCAGGAAAATTCGATACCAATGGTATAGGAAACGGATGTCTGCTCGTGGTATATAACCCACAGACTGATGCTTATGTCAGCTGGCTTGCAGGTATGCCGCAGACACATGCCGTGGAACCTTTCAAGGCTCCATTGGACGAAAGCAAGATAACCGTGGAATGGAAAAACCATACAGACCAGTGGAACAATACATTCCCCGATGGTGAGAAATACGAGTTGCAATATCCGGAAGTAACAATTCCTAAAGAAGCTATATATGTCTATAATCAAAGATATACACTGCCCGAAGATTATGCCGTCAGATTAGAATCAACTATCGGCATATATGGAACAGGACTTCTTGACGCTATCTCAGACGAAGACTTGAAAGCCGAATATGCAAAACAGGAAGCAGACGGACTATTACCCAACGGTATAAATCCGGCATTCTTCAAAAACGGCGAATGGGTGAAACAATACAGCAACTCAAAGGATACAGATGTTCTCCCAGGAACAGTGAAGGAAGAGCATCCGTTCAAGTTCACATATGCCCTCAGCCGCGGACCTCTGCAGGATGCCGCAGGAACAAACGCTTTGTGGAATATCACAAACGTGACAAGAACAAACAGAAGATATCACTACCTTGATGCCGCAGGAACATACGCAAAATATTCTGCAAAGGACCCTGAAGTACAGGCCGGATACAAGGATTATATCGAGCAGGCAGATCCGGAAAAGAATCACCCTACATGGCATCCGGCAAGCGAAAATCCGGCTGATATCGAGGCTGCAATACTTGCTTATCTCACCTCGAAAGCACTTGACGTGGAAATGAGCGACGAAGACTACGTAGACTTCATGGTATGGCACAGAGGTCTTGCAGTGCCGGCAGCAAGAAATGTTGACGACCCAGATGTACTGAAAGGCAAGGAACTCTTCGAACAGATAGGCTGCACATACTGCCACAAACCGTCATGGACTACAGGCGACGACAATTTCTACGATCCTAACGGTTTCTTCAGCAAGGGCGACAGCCGTCTGCCAAAGTATCCTAACCAGAAGATATGGCCTTATTCGGACATGATTCAGCACAAGCTATACATGGTGAACGATATCCGTACAGGATGGTGCCGAACCACTCCGCTCTGGGGAAGAGGACTTCACCAGAGATGTACCGGCTCGCCTACGGCAGACAGACTGCATGACAACCGCGCACGCAACGTAATAGAAGCTATCATGTGGCATGGCAACGAAAAGAGTGATGCATATTATACCATACAGAAATTCAGGGAGTTATCAAAAGAAGACAGGGACGCTATAGTCAAATTTATAGACTCCATATAATAAAAATGACAAATTTCCAGAAGATTAAACATTAAGATCCTGTAAATCTCACCCTAAACACAGGATATGTTTTTTTTGATTCTGAAATTTCTTTCGTTCCACACGTGTCAAACAATCATTCCACACCTGTCAAACGAACGTTCCACACGTGTGGAACGAATAAACCACACGTGTGGAACGATACAATCTCCTAATTATCAAGAACTGTCTCCTGATTGTTTTCAAGGAGAGTCTTTAAAACATATACCGACTTCAATATGAGAAAACATCTGTCGATAATTTCGAAATATACCGTCATAACAACAATGTCACTATTGATAATAATAATGGTGACAGCCACGATAGCAGAAAAAACATACGGCACATCATTTGTCGGTAAATATTTCTATTCCAATCCGATATTCATAACATTATGGTTTCTGGTATCTGTCAGCGGTATCGTTTATATTTATAAGCGGAAATTACACAGAAGGATAATAACTTTCTTTATGCATGTATCCTTCATCATAATCCTTGTAGGGGCATTAACTACTCATACCATAGGAGTACAGGGCAGCATTCATATCAGAATAGACGAAAAACCTATACAAAGTTTCAAAACCACAGACCAAACGGAACATAAACTCCCTTTCAGCATATCACTTAAAGACTTTCACACAGAATATTATTCAGGCACAACGACTCCCATGGATTATATAAGTACTATAATAATACATGACAACACAGAGATGGAAGGAACAGTTTCGATGAACAAGATTCTAAAACACAGAGGTTACCGTTTATATCAGTCTGGATATGATGCCGACGGGAAAGGCAGTACCCTGTACGTAAGCCACGACCCTATGGGTATCACCATAACTTACAGTGGATATATAATCCTGTTTATAACAATGCTTCTATTCTTCATCGAGAAAAAATCGGCTTTTATGAAGAAGATTTCCACATCAACCATGTTGCTCATCATACCTTTCGCTTCATTGTTTGCCGAAAGTGAATTACCTAAGACATTACCGGCGAAAACGGCAGAAATTTTCGGGAACATACGCGTAAATCATAACGGGCGAATCGCTCCATTGCAAACCCTTGCCATCAATTTCACCAAGAAAATATATGGGAAAGGAAACTATAAAGGGTTATCGGCAGAACAGGTACTTACAGGCTGTTTTTTCTATTACGATTCATGGAAAAAGGAACCTTTTATACGTATAAAAAGCAGATATGTACAGAATGTATTAGGTATAGAAGGGAAATATGCGAGACTAACGGATTTTATAGGAACAGACTGTTTTAAGATTGATGAACAATTGAAAACCGAAAAAGACAGAAGACACATCCGTGAACTGGAAGAGGCCGCCGAGAAATTCAGCCTTATAAGCTCATTATGTACGGGGAATCTTCTGAAAATATATCCTGTTTACGACAAGGATAAAATGACATTCGCATGGTATTCGATACCGGACAATCTACCAACTAACATAGAACGAGAGAAATGGTTGTTTATAAGATACAGCATGAACTATGTAGCAGAAAAAGTAGCTATGAAAGACTTCACACAAACAGAAAAACTAATAGACAAAATCATAAAATACCAGAAAGAAGAAGCCGGAGACAGACTACCAGCATCTTTGGAATTTAATGCTGAAAAGATATATAACACGTGTGTAAGTCTGAAATTCCTTGCTATGTTCTGCCTTACACTTGGAATATTCGGCTATATATTTCAGATTTATAATCTGATAAGAGAGAAAAAGAACGATATGGCGAGCAGAGCCTTATTCTTCACTCTATTCCCTACCCTGGCTTATATATTAAGCATAATAATATTAAGATGGATTATAAGTGGGCATATACCGGTATCAAACGGATTTGAGACAATGCTGATAATGTCTGCAATATCTGTTATATTCAGTATTGTATTCCACAGGAAAATGAATAATTCGGCATCAATAGGTTATATGATTTCCGGATTGGCTTTGTTAGTGGCGATGATAGGCGACAGCGATCCTGCCATAACGCCCCTTATGCCGATATTATCTTCACCTCTATTGAGTATTCATGTTATGTCAGTCATGATTTCGTACTCCCTATTAGCCATTATGATGCTAAACGGAATATCTGCCGAAATTCTCTACCGCAATGGCAATAACAGAAATGACGATATAAAGAATCTGGAAAACTTCAGCAGAATCATTCTTTATCCGGCTGTATTCCTGTTAGTTTTCGGAATCTTTATCGGAGCGATATGGGCAAACGTTTCGTGGGGAAGATATTGGGGTTGGGACCCTAAGGAAACATGGGCACTCATAACCATGCTGATATACTCGGCAGCCATACATACAGATTCATTAAGTACTTTCCGAAATGAAATGTTTTTCCACCGCTTCTGTATCCTGGCTTTCGTATCAGTACTGATAACATACTTCGGAGTAAACTTTATACTTGGCGGTATGCACAGTTATGCCTGAATGAATGCCCGATGAACAGCTTCTGAACGGTAATTGAACAGTATTTAAACGGTACTTAAAGCTGAAACGCCCACCGGACACTGTATTCATCCAGTGTTCAGCGGGCGTTCAGTTACCGTTTATTTACTGTTTAATAGTATTAATATACTTCCACTTTTGCAGCAAGCGACTTGCATTTGTCACGAAGAGCATCAAGATTTCCTCCCACCTTGTCATAACAAACCACAACACCCATACGGCGGTTAAGTTTGGTAAATGGTTTACCGAATATACGCAGGTATGTGTCAGGCTGCGAACATACATTCTCTATTCCTTTATATCGGGGAGCATCTTTGCTTGCTATTGGAGAAAGGATTACAGCACTCGCTCCGATATGTTCTTGTGTGATACCCGGTATAGGTAAACCTAAGACAGCATAAAGATGAAGTTCGAATTCATTCAGGTTTTGAGTATTGGCAAGGGTTACCATACCTGTGTCATGCGGACGAGGAGACAATTCAGAGAAATAAACTCCATTGTCATGGCTAAGGAAGAACTCTACTCCCCAAAGTCCGTAACCTGTAAGGGCTTCAGTTACTTTGGCTGCCATTTGCTGTGCCTCTGCCAGATGTTCAGGAGCTATACGTGCTGGTTGGAAACTTTCGCGATAATCACCGCCTTTCTGTACATGACCTATTGGAGGACAGAACAATGTAGGACCGTTTTTCTGTGTAACCGTAAGCAATGTAATCTCGCTGTCAAACTTTATGAATTCTTCTACGATGAGTTCCTTTATATCACCACGGCTTCCGCTGCATCCGTAATCCCATGAGTATTGGAGATCTTCAGGACCTTTAGCTACAGACTGTCCCTTACCGGACGATGACATCAATGGTTTGATAACACATGGATAGCCAATTTTTTCGGCAGCTTCTTTCAGTTCCTCGTATGATTTGGCATAATAATATTTAGCAGTTTTAAGTCCCAATTCTTTTGCGGCAAGGTCACGGATAGCCTTACGGTTCATTGTAAAATTCACAGCACGTGCGCTCGGTACTACCTGAATACCTTCTTTCTCCAAATGGAAAAGACGTTCTGTACGGATGGCTTCTATTTCAGGCACAATAATATCAGGACGATATTTTGCGACAACCTTGTCAAGTGCCTCGCCATCAAGCATACTGAACACTTCGAAAGCGTCGGCTACCTGCATTGCGGGTGCACCGGCGTATGAATCACATGCAATTACATACTGTCCAAGTCTTTTGGCAGCAATTACAAACTCCTTACCTAATTCGCCGGAGCCAAGCAAAAGTATTTTTTTTGTCATAATTATAAGGTTTTTATCTATATCTGCAAAAATAACATTATGTCTGCAAAGATAACATTTTTCCGAAAATATTATACCTTTGAATTACAATATTCTGTGAAACAGAAGATGAGACGGATGAATTATGAAAGGTGCCTGCGATACCAATATTACACTTACCGAAGCCGCCACTATCCACAACAATATCATAACGATTTTCATCGAAGTGGACATAGGCTCCTTCTTACCGGCAATATGTAAAATAAGATGAATAAAACCTACTACCGGTATTCCTATCAACAATAGTCCGCACACAACCATTGTTACAGCCAGACCGGCAGATGTACCCACCATATCCCAGTTAATATAAGGTAAAGCATCATAGAAGAAAGCAGGGACACTGACCAACACTCCGGTAGCTGCCATAAGCAACGCAAAAAGAACTACCAAAACAACTATTACCGCTGGAGCACAACATATAGCCAGTATGACAAACGCCAATTTCACGATAAAACCAATCACTGAAAAGAATATATTTCCCAACTTTTCTATAAAAGTACGCGGTTTTTCAGAATGAACATAATCATTCATCTTTTCAAAACCGTCTGTAACAGTTTTTCCTATATTCTCCATGTTCACCGGCTCTCCCTTCATCTGGAGTTTCTCCGTAGCAGTACGCGCCATAGGTATTATAATCCATGCAATAATATAAGCCAATATAAAGCCATGAAGAAAAATACCACACAAAAGGACTATTATTCGCAGCCACGCAGTATCCCATCCGAAATATGCGGCAAGCCCTGAAACTACTCCACCCAAAATCTTGTCATCAGGATTTCTGAACAAACGGCGTTTGGTCTTCTCATTAAAAGATGTATTATTATAAGACTTGTTATCCTCATTATAAGCGTCATTTTCAGAATTTATCTCTTCAGGCTTACCCATACGGGCTATTACCTCTTCCACATTATCTATAGTAATAACCTGTTGTCCCTGGTTTATATATTCTGAAAACAATTCGGAAATACGCGTTTCCATATCACGCACAATCTCATCAGCATCCGCTTCATTACGAAAATGATATTTCAGATTATTCAGATAGTTATCAAGCAGTACGTATGCATCTTCGTCAATGTGATAAACAGTACCACCTAAATTTACCGTTAATGTCTTTTTCATTTTATTCAATTATTAAAAGTTCGTTTCTTAAATGATTTACAGTATTTGAAAGTTCGTCCCATGCTGTTTCCAACTCGGACAACACCGATTCACCATCAGAGGTCAGCCTATAGTATTTACGTGGCGGACCTTGAGTTGACTCAACCCATTCATACGACAAAAGTCCATCATTCTTCAATCTGGTAAGCAACGGATAAAGAGTCCCCTCCACAACTATCAGCTTTGCGTCTTTCAACTTCAAAATTATATCTGAAGCGTATGACGGTTCTCTGTGCAATAACAGGAGAATGCAATACTCCAACATCCCCTTCCGCATCTGAGATTTTACATTGTCAACATTCATGATTATTCTTTTTACTTTGTTTGTATGGCACAAATATATGTATAATTAGATTACATTGTATTACAAAGTACTTGATATTTTATTATTTTTAATTCAATTAACTAAAGTAAGATTACAAATAGTCCTACAAAAACGTAATTTTGCAAGAGTACAACTAAAAGAAACATATATGACTACAATTAGAAAAGCTACTACAGAGGATATCAATCTGATAAACGAAATGGCATGGATAGCGTTTCCTGCAACTTACAAGGATATCCTGACCAAAGAACAAATTGACTATATGATGGACTGGATGTATTCGCCGGAAAATCTTCTGAAACAGATGACAGAAGAAGGACATATTTATTACATTGCATACACAAACAACAAACCATCCGGATATGTATCAATACAAAAGGAAGGAGAAGGCTTGTTTCACCTGCAGAAAATCTATGTACTCCCCGAATTCCAAAAAGAGCATATAGGAAAACAACTGTTCTGCAAAGCCAAAGAAGCGGTAAAAGAAATAAACGGAAAACCATGCCGAATGGAGCTGAACGTTAACCGCAACAATCCGGCTCTTGGTTTTTATCTTCACATGGGTATGGAAAAAGTTTCGGAAGGGGATTTCGATATAGGTGGCGGATATTATATGAATGATTATATCATGGGAATTGATATAAAATAAAAAAACATGCACGCAATGACAGGTATCAATTAATGTCATGCGTGCATGTTATCATTTATCTGTTATAGAGAATTACTGGTGTTGCTCTCTCAACAAATCATTTACAGTCTTGACCGGATTGAAAGTACTCAAAGGAACTTCAACGAAAACAGTATTCCAGTCGCTCATAGAGCCATTCCACAATCCCGGAAGTTCAAGAGCTTTAAGTTCCTTACCACCTTTTGACTTATATGATATAAAACCGGTAGCCTTGTCAACATAATTAACCAGATTGAATTTATTTCCCTTATAGTCGCGAACAGCACAAACCAAATCAACCGGATTGAAGTGTGTACCTTTTTCGAACATGGCTTTCTTTTCAGGATCGTTCATGTCAATCTGAGAACTTTCCAAAATCTGCAATGAAACTGTTCCATCAGGATTATAAGCCAAGAACGGACCACCGCCAGGTTCACCCACATTCTTAACCATACCGCAAACACGCATAGGACGGTTAAGCTTCTTACGCAAATAAATTACCAAGTCTGCGTCTTCCATATCCTTAATATCATCTTTGCGGCAGTGAAGCTGTTGCTGAACAAAACGGATTATATTTTCCAATTCATCATGGCGATAATTACCGCTGTCAAGAAGTTGAAGATATTCGAAAGCCTGTTTCTGAAGTGTTACCAGAACACCTGCAAGCAACTTCTTATAGGTTACTGTATCAGCCTTCAATCTGTCTGGCACTACATTGTCTATGTTCTTTATGAACACGATATCCGCATCAAGATCGTTCAAATTTTCAATCAACGCACCATGACCACCCGGACGGAACAGAAGTTTGCCGTTATCACGGAATGGCTTGTTCTCCATATCTGCAGCTACTGTATCAGTACTTGGTTTCTGTTCTGAGAAACTTATATTATACTTAACTCCATATTTTGCCGCATATTGGGCCACTTTCTCATCCACTAATTTGGCAAAAAGTTCACGATGTTCTGTTGACACTGTAAAATGTACATTCACTTCCCCACTCTTTCCGGCAGCATACAATGCGCCTTCTACAAGATGTTCTTCAAGTGGAGTACGGACACCGTCTTCATATTTATGGAATTTAAGCAATCCCTTTGGCAATGCTCCATAATTCAAACCGGCAGATTCCAAAAGGTTAGATACAACAGCTTTATAATTGCCTTCAGAAAGTAATAGATCAATGCCTTTACCGTTATTCTTTACGCAAGCAGCATCAAGATCGGAATAAAAAGCGAAGTTCTTGATATTGTTGAAGAATTTCTTTTCGAAATCAGTTGTTGGAACATCATAGTCCGCACCAAGGAATTCAAACATATTCTTGAACATACGACTTGCAGCACCAGAAGCCGGAACAAATTTTACGACTTTCTTGTCTCCTTCCTTATATGCATCCCAAGCCGCAAGATATGTTTTTTGGGCATCTTCATTTACCAGCATGATGCCACGGTTATCAACTGAAGCAGCCGCATACAATTTTAAATAAGGGAAACCTTTTTCGAAACAAGCTAACTGTTCGGCTATCTGCTCTTCCGAGATACCTTTTTTAGCTAATAATACTTTGTCTTCTTGTGTTAACATAATGTATAAATTAAGTAATGAATTTATTCAATAGTATAGAATTCTGCTCAAAATTATAAAAAAGAACGAAATATAACGAATAACAAGAAGAAAAAAACTAACTTTACACACAAGAAAAAAGATAAAGTCATGGAAGAAACAGCTTTTTTTAACAGAAAAGAAAAAGAACAACTCTTTTCACTGTATAAGAAACTACTAAGACTATCCAAAGATACACTGCAAAAAGACGACTGCAGAAAAATAAAATCTCACCTTATTAGAGTGATGAAAAACGGAGGTATTCCAAGAAATGCTTTTGGGATGAACCCCATTATTAAAGATATGCAGACTGCAGTAATAGTAGCAGAGGAAATTGGTATGCGGCGCGCTTCCATTCTTGGAATAATGTTGCACGAGTCTGTGAAATATAATTTATGCACACTTGAAGAGATAAAAAGTGAGTATGGCGAAGACGTTTCAATTATAATAAAAGGTTTGGTAAAAATAAATGAGTTGTACGCCAAAAGCCCTACTATAGAATCTGAAAACTTCAGAAATCTGCTTCTTTCATTTGCCGAAGACATGAGAGTGATACTTATCATAATAGCCGACAGAGTAAATCTCATGCGACAAATTAAAGACAGTGAGAATGAAGAAGCCAGAATTATGGTATCTAATGAGGCCGCTTATTTATATGCTCCTCTTGCACACAAACTTGGTCTGTATAAACTAAAATCAGAACTTGAAGATTTATCATTAAAATATACCCAGCACGACGTTTATTATCATATAAAAGATAAACTAAACGCAACAAAAGAGGCACGTGACAGATACATAGACGCTTTCATCGAACCTATAAAAAGAAAACTGGAAGATGCCGGATTGAAATTCCACATGAAAGGAAGAACAAAATCAATCCATTCCATTTATCAGAAAATGAAAAAACAAGGTTGTCCTTTTGAAGGCGTTTACGACTTGTTTGCCATCAGAATAATCCTTGATTCTGAACTGGAAAAAGAGAAGCAGGAATGCTGGCAGGCATATTCGATAGTGACTGACATGTATCTGCCTAATCCAAAACGTCTACGCGACTGGCTGTCAGTACCCAAAAGCAACGGATACGAATCGCTCCATATAACCGTAATGGGACCGGAAGGTAAATGGGTGGAGGTACAGATACGTACAGAAAGAATGGACGAAATAGCAGAGAAAGGTTTAGCTGCACATTGGAGATATAAGGGTATAAAAGGAGAAACCGGACTTGACGAATGGCTCAAATCAATACGTGAAACCCTTGAGAATGCAGACAGCGACATCGAGGCTATGGATCAGTTCAAACTGGATTTGTATAAAGATGAGGTATTTGTATTTACTCCTAAAGGAGACCTCTACAAACTTCCGCAGGGTGCAACTGTACTTGACTTTGCCTTTACAATTCATACAAATTTGGGAAGTAAATGTATTGGTGCAAGAGTTAATGGAAAAAATGTGCAGCTTAAACAGGTTCTGAACAGCGGAGACCAGGTAGAAATAATGACATCAAATACTCAGGTTCCCAAGCAGGACTGGCTTAATTTTGTAACTACGTCTAAAGCCAGAACCAAAATACGCCAGGCCCTCAAAGAGATTGCAGCACGCCAAACTCAATTTGCCAAAGAAACACTTGAACGTAAATTCAAAAACAAAAAAATTGAATATGACGAGTCTATCTTAATGAGACTTATCAAAAAAATGGGTTTCAAGAGTGTAACAGACTTCTATAAAAGCATATCCGACGAAAGTAGCGATATTAATACTATTATCGACAAATACGTGGAAATGCAAAAGCGCGAGACAGAACAACGTGAAGAAGTAATATATAGAAGTGCTAAAGCATATAACCTGCAACAGAATGCCGAGACTAAGGATTATTTTAAAGACGATGTACTCGTTATTGACCAAAACCTGAAAGGTATTGATTTCAATCTGGCAAAATGCTGTAATCCTATTTATGGAGACGACGTATTCGGATTTGTCACTATCTCGGGAGGCATAAAAATACACCGTTGCGACTGTCCTAATGCTCCAGAGATGAAAGCTCGCTTTCCATACAGGATTGTACGTGCACGATGGGCAGGAAAGAGTCAGGGGAAACAATACCCTATCACTCTGCGTATAGTGGGACATGACGACATTGGTATTGTAACAAATATAACATCAATTATAAATAAGGAGAACGATATACTTCTAAGGTCAATAAGCGTTGATTCGCACGACGGACTGTTTTCAGGAATGCTGACAGTAATGGTGGACGATACCTCAAAACTGGAAGCATTAATAAAGAAACTAAGAACAGTAAAAGGAGTAAAACAGGTGAATCGAGGTTAAAATCAATCTGTTACAGCCATATTCTGTTAATTTTGGTGATTAAAAGTATTTATAGATTAGATTATAAACTAAATTCGCAGCAAACAAATAAAAGTAAAACAAATATGAAGAAATTAATTTTTACCACAGTAATGTTCTTCATGAGCATAATTATGGTAATGGCTGCCGGTACAGCAGAAATAAAATTCGAGAAAACTACACATGATTTTGGAAGTTTCTCTGAAAGTAATCCAAAAGTGACATGTACATTCAAGTTCACAAATGTAGGCGATGGTCCTTTGGTTATTCATCAGGCTATAGCGACATGCGGATGTACCGTGCCACAATACCCCAAAGAGCCTATTAAACCGGGAGAAAGCGGTGAAATAATTGTTACCTACAATGGAGCTGGGAAATTTCCTGGTAAATTTCAGAAGACTGTAACGTTACGTACAAATGGGAAATCAGAAATCACACGACTTATTATTAAAGGTGATATGATGCCTGCGGCAGCAGAAGTTAAATAAAAAACTTATATAAAAAAACGAAGAGATTGTGAATATCAGTCTCTTCGTTTTTTATATAGATTATAGTAATTATTTCAATAGTTCTCCAAGTTTTGCAGAAATCTCATCACCACGCAAATTCCTGGCTACAATATTTCCTTCCTGATCAACAAGAACAGTTGCAGGGATACTACGTACACCATACAATGCAGCTCCTTCACACTGCCATGCCTTCAAATCTGACATCTGTGGCCATGTGATATTCAAATCTTTGATTGCCTGTTTCCATTTGTCAGCATCCTTATCAAGAGATACACCGACTATACCAAAACCTTTAGATTTAAATTCTTTATATGCCGCTACAACGTTGGGCATCTCCTGACGGCAAGGTCCGCACCAACTTGCCCAAAAATCAATAAGTGTATATTTGTTCTTGCTAACAAAATCAGAAAGTTTAACGGACTTACCCTCAGGAGTATCCATTGTAAAATCAATGTACTTCTTTCCGACAACTGTATTCATAGCATTGTCAACATATTCTTTCAGACGGGACATTAAGGTAGATGACAAGAATTTCTGAGGCATTTTATCTAAAAGAGCTTTTGCCTGTTCTACCTCAAAAGAGAAGCCATTAGTCTGCAACAAATATGCTCCAACAGGATTATTGATATTAGTTTCTGTCTGAGTATATACATAATCCATACATTCAGACATAATCTTATCGTATTCCTCAACTAATGAATCTCTTTGAACGTCTGTTAGTGTAGTATCAGTACGGAATATCATCTGGATATCTCCCAATTGTCTGTCATAAGCAGTATATTTCTCATTAAAAACAGTAAAAGCGTCATTGGCAGGAGTTCCAGTAGTCTTGTTTGACATATCCACATTTATATTACCTTCCTCTATAAAAACCATCGAAACCTGACTATTCGCATCATTCCCGTATGTTATAAACTTAGGTTCAAAAATAGAATCCGGCATTCCCTTAAACTCGAACTTACCGCTTTTTACAATAGCAGAGTCTAAAGTTACACTTTTGCTTCCGTCATAATAACGCATGTAAACATAATCTCCGTCCACTGCACCTGTTATAGTACCATTGATGGTATAACCACCTTTTTCCTGACAAGCAGCCAACGTCATAACACCGGCCGCAACAAATAATAATCCTTTTCTCATTCCTATTTTATCTATAAAAAATTATTTGCAAAATTATATCATAATAACGTCTATACAATCAACAAGCCTCTTGATTTAATTATATTTAATTGAACTGCGGTCATTACGACAAAACAAAAACGGAATTAAGCAACAAAACCAATATATAATATCCATCAATCCGTCTGTAATACCCCAGCACAACGGAAGTCCACTATACTGAAATGCGGCCATAAACTGTATTACAAAAAAAAGCGACACAATATAGGAAGGAAAATGTGAAAACATATATGACATACCTCTCACAACATCTTTATCATTACGATAACGATCGGATGAATATCCGTACACCATAGACATAATCCCTATTCCTATTGACAATATACAAAAGGATCCATCGTGTAATGGCGAATCAACATATCTGCCTGTAACACCACGTACAATATTCCAAGGTCCCCATGCCAACAATGCATATCCCATGAAATACATTGCAACCACCATAATTACAGCTACAAGTGATTTTTTTTCCTTACCGGATAACTTGCGTTCACGTTTTAACATACGCCACAAGACATCACCTAATCCTGAATGTAAAAACAGACCTATGGACATAAAAAATATTATGACGATATATAATGCAGGCGACAACATAAGGTTTTCTTCTGTATTTCTTAAAAACCATCTCAATGCCTCCGTACTTATGATATTCCTAACACCATACCATGAGTAAACACTGCCTACCCACGACAATATCGCAACCAACCACCATAATAGAAAAAATACAGTAGCAGGATGTATAATATTCCTATTCCTCATCTGGTTCAAGATTATCAATATCAAGAATCCTTAACTCGAATGCACGAGTAACAAGCCTACATGCATTTACTCCTATCCTTTCGTCCGGACGGAACAATCTGTTTATCAATTCATTTTGCCTTTTTTCTATTGATTTCACTCCGAAAGGCATAGCTTTAAGATTGGTTATCATTTCCTTAGTATATCCCAAAGCCAAATGCCTCAATAAACGTTCATCGTACTCATCAATATCGTAATCTATAATTGCTTCCTGACGCCTTTGTTCAACAGCTACACTTTGTTTGAAACGTGATACTATTTTCTCCAATATAGGATAATTGAAAACCAGTTTCTTTCCCTCCATTACAGCCTGCACATCAATTGCTGTCAATAACTCACCGGTTTTAAGTATTATACCGTCCGCTCCGGCATTAAGCGCATCAACCCATAGTTTTTCATTCAAAACCTCACCCGTAAAAATCAATACCTTAATTTCAGGTCTCTCCTTATGCAAACGTGAACAAATCTCCACACCTATAGTTGTGGAACCTCCCAAACCCAAATCCAATAAAACAAGATCTGGTATCTTACTTTCCAACAAGGTCCAAAACTCAGCTTCAGTCATTGCTGTTCCAATGACTGAAGCATTTGGTATTTCATGACGGAAAATTTCTTCCGTTCCCTTCAATTCAAGTTTTACATCTTCTACTATTATTACTTTAAACTTTTCCATATACTATATATATATCATAATTTATTCTCATTTTTATATCATACCCTGCTTTAAAGGCAATGTGAACCACACACAAAATCCCTTTCCACATTTTGTTACATTTGCGTTAATACGGCATCCCCTCCTACCTCCAAATTCATCATGGTCACGTATTATCTGTTTGCATATAAGGAATTCAGCTCCTAACAAAACATTACCATTTTCATACGCCTCTACTTTCGCATTATCCGGATAAAACAGCTGATTCAATTCATCTTGACTAAAATCACGTCTTTTGTCAGTAAACTCAAATCTGGCAAAACCTTCATCTTTCGCAACAGACAATGTTATCTCACCTTCACTTTTATATCTCAGCGATTCATCTAAAAGATTTTCCAATAAAAACCTCAACAATATTTCATCACCTATAACTATACATTCTTCTTTTATATCCACATTGAATAACGGATATGTTTCCATGCGCCTTATCAATTTATTATAATATTTAACCGAATGAGACAACATTTCCGAAGCACTTATAAAAGAACGTTTAAATGTTACTCCTTCAAGCAAACGTGAAGCGCATGATGACAGTAATGTAAATATTTCCTTATAATAATTAACCAATTCATCCATATCCTTAAGACTCTTATCCATATCTTTAGAGTCATGGTCGGCTTTATAATTATCCCTAATCTGTTCAACTATTTTTCTTAAGCGTCCGGGATAATATATTGTTTCATGCTTAATTGTTGAAAGACAATTATCAAGTACCAAATTTTGTACATGTAACATGTTTTCTTCATGTTCTGCCCTTGAAGCCTCATCTTTTGCAATTTCAATATCATTAAATCTCCTCTCAACCTGTACTATTGTATTATATAATGCTACTCCAAGATATTCGCTAACCAGTTCAAGTAAAATCATATCTTCTTCCCGCAATAGCTTATCTTCACATCTCAACCCTAACACCCCTATATATTTTACTTCATTCGGCGAATCGACCCTTAATGGTAAAACTATCCATTTATTTTCATCATCATATATAATACGCCTGCTAATATACGATATATTGAGTTTATCTAAAAGAATCTCATCGTCACAATCGAAGTACCATGAAAAATCCAGTTTTCCACTATCTTCATCAGATATTCCAATTACAATATTATCTATTGTTATAAGTTCGTTTATATCTCTAAATATGGATTTAACCATTACTGAACATATTTCCGAGGTATTTTCAGAGATATTACCTGATACAGAAAAAGCTGTCTGATTAATTGTAAGAACCTGTTCCATATTATATCTGTAATGGAGCATACGTCTGAGGTATATCACATAATAAGCAACAATACCTACAACTATCAAAACAACAAATAACATTATGGCTACCATTTTATTGTTGGCTGATTTCTGCATATTCTGACAATATTGTTCCAGCGATTTATCTTCGCTGATTTGCTTGTATAAAATAGTGTAAGCCCTATTGTTATAATAATATTTCGAAAAATTTTTCACCGCAAGACTTGCTACCGCCACTTCGTTTCTGACATCAAGTATAATATAATAATCTGTATCAAATTTTTTATCCAACCATACCAGTTCAGGCGCGCTTTCTTTACTGTCAGTATCAAGAAGCGGTCCTTTACTACCTGAATACTTCAGATAATGCTGGTTCATATAATAAAATGCACTGTCCGCCAAAACCAATGCACCATTGAAATTACCATTTACATTACATTCATAAACCATATCGGCATACATGTTGGCAATAGAAAGAAGGCTGTCATAACCTGTCACTACGTATCCATCTGTCAATCCAACGGTATCAGCCTTTATTACGGAAGCATTTACAGGAAAAGAAAACATCCGGATAAACAATATAAAACCTATTACTACAGACAAGGTTTTTCTTACTCCCTTTGGCAAACGAAAATAAAAACGGCTTCCTTTCTTAGGCTCACTGTCAACTCCGAACATACATACTCCAAATATAGGATTGGTTTTCTTATACTTTTCTATAATACCCTTACAATTCATAAGTCCAAAACCATTTCCTTTCTGGCTTGCAAGATCTTCCGTATCCGATGCTGTATCTATGCCTATTTTTCCGGAATCATAAACTTTTTCATTCAATATATGTTCCACATCCCATTCTGACAATCCAGGGCCATTGTCTTCTACTGAGATTTCTACGTAATTTTCTTTCTCAAAAGCAGACAATTTTATTAGTCCACCCTCCTGAGTATATTTGCGGGCATTGTCTGTCAAGGTATTTATCATAAACAAAGTCAATGCCTTATCTGCCTTTACTACCAGACCACATTCTTCAACATTTAATTGCTGTTTCTTTATATCAAACGAGTGCTTACTTTTGGCAATAACGGCAAACAGACTATCAAGATCAAAATTCTCGATATTCAGACTAATTTCACCTTGCTTCATTTTTATCCATACTGCCAAGATATCATTATAGTCATTAATTTTAGACAATAACTCATCAATATATTGCAATTTACCGTCTCTGATATTTTTATCTTTTGCAAAAGACGCATTCCTCAATTTTGCAATCTCATTAATTACTCTGTCTATATAAGGCACTATACCATTAACAATTGCAACACAAGTCTTCTTTATCTCATTTTGTCTCTTATTGTCTGCGATATGCATCCGATGAATATATTCCTCTTGCTCCAAACGTATTCTGGTATCGGCAAGCATCATAAGATTAAGTCCGTTTTCAAGAGTCCATGCCATATAAGGAGTAATCAAACCCATCATTGACATTTCATCATGTTTCAGACTTTCACTTTTTTTTAGCCATAACCTTCCGACAGGTTTGTTTTTTCCCGGAGCAGTCAAATCAAGTACAGGATTCTTCTTATCTGTAACCCATTCCGGAGCATTTCCATCACTATCGGAACGTACCAATTCTATCCATAATTCATCAGCCCCCGCAATACTCAACACATCCAACCTTACAGCCTTCTCAACCATCCTCACAACCTGTTCCTGTTCGGAAGCCTCAACAGGAACGGCAGCAGTAATGTTACGACACACCAATAACACTTTATTAAGTCTGTAGATATACAGATTATTACGTATCCTCCAAAACTTATTGAGCAGAATAAGTACTATTACCAGAATAAAAAAGCCAAGCACAACCATCATAAGAAGTATATTCAGCAAATACGATTCCTTATCCAATGCAGCATATCTGCTTTCAAGCTCTTTATCCTGACGCGTATAATCCAAGATATCAAGATATATATTCCTGTTATAATCAGACTGTATCTTCATACCCATTGCTGAATATGTACGGCTCAGCTGTTCCCTCAATCTTGCAATCCATTCAGGAACAGTTTTTATTCCATCTTGGTTTATCCATTTAAGTTCAAGGGAATACGGCAAATCCTTACTGTATGTTTTCAATCGGTCTGTTGTATCCGTACAAGCATAATATTTTTCATGATGCTTATTAACATACTGTAAGGCTGTATCAAGTAATGGAAGTGCTTTTTCGGGCATACCGATATAGTTATAATATGTAGCCATTGTTCTATATGCTCCAGAAATCTGATACCAATCACCATAATCCTTGAAAAGCTTCATGGAACGCTCAGCAATATCCAAAGGCAAACTGTCTATAGGACAATCATTTTCATTTATAACTTCAAGCCACCCTTTGCGCCTCTCGTATATCAAGGTCCTGTTTGACTTAAAATTTAATATTTCAGCCATAGCCTGTAGGGCATTAGCTTCAAAATAAACATATCTACGTTCTTCCGAAATCCTGAGACAGTCCATAAGATAACCGAATTCCCCTATTACGATGTCCTCGTGTGTAGGGGCAGAATACATACCTCCTGACCCCCTCATGTACATATAATAAAGCATCTGTGCCGTATCCGTTTCTATCCTGCCAACATCTATCGCATCTATCTCGGCCAAAGATTCTTTTTCCTGCTGTAAGTAATAGAAATATATTCCAGATGTGATATGAAACTCTGACAAGGCATAATTGAATCTTGCGGAAAGTATTGAATCCGATTCAACCACTCTATCCTGCTTTATACGTTTTATTCGCCTTTGTGCACGATTCCTATAATCATAAAATTCTTTATTCGACGATGTACGCTGACATATTTTCATCAGTCCCACATCAGCTATCAGACATTCCACCTCGTTGTCTGAAATTTCGACTACAGTATTAAAATATTCCATGGATTTTACAAAATCCATCTTCATGAACGAGCAAAAGCCCATATTGTTCAATGTTGCCGCATCATTATGTCCCTGCATGGAAGTTAACATGTAAGCCTGTTCCGCAAACTCCGATGACAACGAAAGTTCCTTATAACGCAAACCGTAAGAAAGAGTATTCAATGAATCAATCTTATGTACTAATGCATCATGCGAAATTTGCCTATGACATGAAGACACTGCCATAAGTAACAATAAATGAAAAAACAGACAAAGAATTTTCTTCATCAGAATAACCTCCACTATAAAACAACAATTATAATTGCAACCCAAAAACTGACAAAGCAATATATGACAATATACTTACAAACAAAAAGGTTGTATCACTCCATATAAATCCGAAGTAATACAACCCTCAAAATAAAGCGTTGCCCAAACATTATTTTTTAGATTCTTCCAAAGAAGCTTTTCTAAATTCTTTCAACACTTTTTCCAAATCCAAAGAAGCCTTACGTGCACGAGTACCGGCAGCTTTGTTTCCCTTTTCAGCCTGCAATGTAGCATCAGCAACAAGAGCAGCGCTCAATTCCTTAATCTTTTCAATTAATTCGTTCATAAATTATAATTTATTAAATATTTAAATACCAAAACCGTTTATAATAAACCGCTTAGTATTTCCAAAGTAAATACAAAAACTTGGAATTACATCATCAGCTATAAGATATTTTACATCATTTAACCAAAAAACCTGTAATCTTATATCTTATTATCTATTATGAAAGTTGTTTTTTCAAAAAAGCCTATAGTTTCAGTAACTTCATCATTTTGAAGAGGAAACTTTGAGTTCTACAACCGTTTTAGTGTTGCTGTCAATACGGAAACGATTGTCCGTCCTTTCATTTACCACCCACACTATTTCCTCACCTGACGTTACCACCATCACATTCTCTTTTTCGAACAGAGAAAGTTTTCTGTCACGCAAATAATCACGAATTTTCTTAAAACCCTTCATGCCAAAAGGAACAAACCTGTCGCCAGATTTCCACTTGCGTAATTTCAGTTCACCACAAAGTTTGTCGGCATCAATATATGCAATATAATTAATCTTCGGAACTTCAAAACCGGACTCCAAACTGAAAGACCTCACATTAAGTTTATATTCTTCATTATCTACCGTTTTGTTCTTCAGCAACAGCCTGTCCCTGTCTCTGAGCAAAGTCCAATTGTTAGAGTAAAAGATTTTGCCTGAAATAGACTTAAGGCTTCTCATTATATCCTTTATTTGCGTCGAATTAAAACCTAAAGGAGAAAGCCACTCAAACAATATCGCTTGTGGTGAAACTTCGCGTAACAGTTTTTCTATTGATAACGCATCTGATGAAACCATTACACGTTCCATTGCAGAATGTATGGCCTGCCTGTATATGGCCGCAACATCCGACAGGCGTATAGCAGTCTCGCACACGGAATCGCAAAACGAAGGATTTATCTGCTTGAACAAAGGTATAATATCAAGCCTTATCTTATTACGTGTATATATATCTTCCAGATTAGTACTGTCTGTCACGTAATCTTGACCTATATTCTTCAAATATTCAAGAATATCATCTCTACCGACTTCAAGCAAAGGCCGTACAATCCACCCGTTCTTAGGCATTATACCTTTCAAACCGTTTATTCCGGTACCACGCGAAAGATTCAGCAAGAATGTTTCGACATTGTCGTCTTTATGATGTGCCACGGCAATATACGACGCTCCATGTTTCTGCCTTATATTTTCAAACCATTCATACCTAAGTTCACGTGCTGCCATTTCTATTGACAAACCTTTCTCCTTAGCATAATCCGATGTCTGAAAATGTACTACTTCAAGAGGTACGGACAGTATATCACAAAGTTTCCTTACAAAAGCCTCATCCCTATCCGACTCATCGGCACGCAAATGAAAATTACAATGCGCCGCCATACAATCGTAGCCCAACGACAGCAAAGCCCGTAACAAAGCTACCGAATCGGCACCTCCGCTTAAAGCAACCACCAATTTATCCTGTTTACCAAACAGCTCCTTTTCTGTTATATATCTTTCTATCCTACGTTCTAACATATTGCAAAAGTAATGTTTTTACACATACGATGACTATACAAGAAAAGAATTTTATGCCATGACATTTTATTCAAGAAGTCAAGCAATAAATTTATTATTTAAAAACAATCTAAATAGTTTGCATAAAAAGCTACTATCATCTATCTTTGCCGAAAAATAGAGAATCATGAAACTATCGGAACTCAAAACTGGTGAAAAAGGAGTAATAGTAAAGGTATTGGGACACGGAGGCTTCCGCAGAAGAATCATTGAGATGGGATTCATCAAAGGAAAGACCGTTGAAGTGTTACTAAACGCTCCGCTGAAAGACCCTATCAAATATAAAATAATGGGATATGAGATCTCATTACGCCGTCAAGAAGCGGAAATGATTGAAATTATTAGTGAAGAAGAAGCTAGAAAAACAAACGGAAACGCATCTTTGTACGATCCTATCTCGGAAAACATTCCTGTTACGGAAGAACAGATGAAAGCCCTTGCACAAGGGAAAAGACGTACCATAAATGTAGCCCTCGTAGGTAATCCCAATTGCGGTAAAACATCGCTTTTCAATATAGCATCAGGTTCGCACGAGCATGTGGGGAATTATAGCGGTGTCACCGTTGATGCCAAAGAAGGGTTCTTCGATTTCCAGGGATACCATTTCCGCCTGATAGACTTGCCTGGTACATATTCACTATCAGCATACAGTCCTGAAGAATTATACGTAAGAAAACATATCATAGAAGAAACGCCGGACGTAATAATCAATGTTGTTGACGCTGGAAATCTGGAACGTAACCTATACCTTACTACACAGCTTATTGACATGAATGTAAGAATGGTTATCGCACTGAACATGTACGACGCTTTACAGAATAGCGGCAACAAACTCGACATAAAGAAACTAAGCCAACTCTTAGGCGTTCCTGCCGTACCAACAATAAGTCGTACCGGCGAAGGTATAGATGAGCTTTTCCACGTGATAATCGGACTCTACGAAGGTGCCGATTTCATGGGACAAAAGGAGGAAATACAAAACGAAGCCCTTCAGGAATACCGTAAATGGCATGACGCATACGTGCCCGACCACAAGTACGGAAGTCACAAGGAAGAGGAAAACGATTTTACCCCAAAGAACTTTATCCGCCATATCCATATCAATCACGGTCCGGAGCTGGAAAGAAGCATTGAAGCAGTAAAAAAAGAAATAGGAAAGATAGAGAATATCAGACATAAATACTCCACACGTTTCCTGGCAATAAAAATGCTGGAGAACGACAAGGATATAGAACGCCGCATAATCTCTGACATGCCTAATGCCGACACCATAATAGACATCAGAAACAAAGAAGCGGAAAGGCTGAAAGCTGTAATGAATGAAGACAGCGAACAGGCTATCACTGATGCCAAATACGGTTTCATTTCCGGCGCGCTGAAAGAAACATATACAGACAACAATCAGGACACCGAGATGTTCACACGGATAGTGGACAGCATCGTGACACACAGAATATGGGGATTCCCTATCTTTTTCATTTTCCTGTACATAATGTTCGAAGGAACATTCGTTATAGGCGATTACCCTATGCAGGCTATTGAATGGCTTGTGGGTGTAATAGCCCAGGCTACTGAGTCATTAATGCCTGAAGGACCGTTAAAAGACCTTGTAATAGACGGTATTATCGGCGGTGTGGGAGGAGTAATAGTGTTCCTGCCGAACATTCTTATTTTATATACGTTTATCTCGATAATGGAAGACTCAGGATATATGGCACGTGCGGCATTCATCATGGACAAGATAATGCACAAAATGGGGCTTCACGGAAAGTCATTCATCCCACTCATAATGGGATTTGGCTGCAATGTTCCTGCCATTATGGGTTCGCGTATAATAGAAAGCCGCAAATCAAGATTAGTCACAATGCTTATCACTCCTCTAATGTCGTGTAGCGCACGTCTTCCTATTTACCTTATATTGATAGGAGCATTTTTCCAGAGCCATGCCAGTTTGGTATTACTTGGCATATACAGTATAGGTATTCTGTTGGCTATTGTTATGGCAAGAGTTTTCAGCAAGTTCATCGTAAAAGATGATGATGCTCCGTTCGTAATGGAGCTTCCTCCATACAGAATGCCTACAGCAAAATCCGTGTTAAGACATACATGGGAAAAAGGCGTTCAATACCTGAAAAAGATGGGTGGAATAATAATGGTGGCATCAATCATTATATGGTTCCTGGGATATTATCCTAACCATAATCAGTACTCCACTCAGGCAGAGCAACAGGAAAACTCATATATAGGACAGATAGGCAAAGCCATAGAACCGGTAATCGAACCTCTCGGATTTGACTGGAAGATGGGTATAGGTATCCTTTCCGGAGTCGGTGCAAAAGAACTTGTAGTAAGTACTCTCGGAGTATTGTATGCAGGCGATGAGGAAGTAGATAGCACAAACCTTGCAGAACGACTCAACATAAGTCCTCTTGTAGCATTCGGCTACATGCTGTTCATTCTGATATACTTCCCTTGTGTAGCCACTATAGCTGCCATAAAACAAGAGTCAGGCAGTTGGAAATGGGCTTTGTTTGCCGCCACCTACACCACAGTACTGGCATGGATAGTATCATTCATAGTGTTTCAAATCGGTAAATTGTTCTTATAAATGGATATACAAACTGTAATAATAGGAATTATAATAATCCTGTGCGTAGTCTTTGTCGGGCTACGCATTTACAGGTTATTGTCCGGCAAAGGCAAGTCGGCATGTGATTCATGTGCCGGATGTACATTAAAAAATTCATGTAATAAAAAATAACACATTCAGTTTAATATCTGTATAGATAATATTTATCGGTCGTTCTATCAAGAACGGCCGATAATTGTATTAATAAAGACAAAATGAGATTTCTTTCAATGATGACATAGAATATGACTAAGCAAATTATACAATTCGCTTTCATGTTTAAAACATTATGTGTTCACTGGTTTGACAAAAGATTTTGTAAACATTCATACGGATTATAAATAAAAAGAAGATTTTTTTAAACAAAGTATTGCACATTTAAAAAAAAGAAGTACCTTTGCATCGCATTTGAGAAAAACAATATCAAAATGCCTTCCGGTTCCTTGGATGAGTGGCTTAGTCAGCGGT
>CALUIE010000012.1 GCA_944320605.1 uncultured Phocaeicola sp.
GAGGACGGCTAAGGAAATAATACTTTCCAGTACTTATCAGCTGGTATATCAATGCTGTTTTATCAACATAAATATAACCTTTCTTTCGTAAATCCTCAAAATTCTGTATGCCTATTGGATAAAGTTTACTCATGACTGACTGTTTTTTATCATATAGATACAAAGATATTACAAACAAGATAAAGAGCAAAATAAAGACACAGTTTTCAAACTCTTTTCAAGATCAAATCTATCTTTATATGAAAAAGACGATATAAGAAAAAACAGTGTTAAACCATATTACAAATCAGAAGCAGAAACATTGTTGCGTAAATAATCAGTAGGCAAGACACCTATATATTTTTTAAAACATCTTAAGGCTGTCTCGCGAGACCGAAAACCCACACTGAAGAAAGCATCTTGAACATTATCTATCTTTCCTGTTTTTGCCATTTCAACAAATTCAGAGATTCGTCTGCGATTAATCATGTCAGAATAGTTTTTATAACCTGCTTCCTGAATGGCCTTGGATAAATAGCTCCTATTCGTATTAAGCATAGACGCCAATTCTATCAAATTCAAATCAGGATCTCTCCAAATCTGTTGTTCATCCATTAATTTATAAATCTGCTTTACAAGTGAACTATCTGTATCATCCTGAGTAATTAAATTATCAATAGATGGACTTATTGTTTCAACTTTTATCTGTTCTCTAATTTCTTTCGAAACATTAAAGCGAACAAACAACTCATGGTATGTAACAGAAGTACATAAATATATATTTACCAATAAATGAATTTCACTGATAATCGAATTTCCTGTAAGCATAAACATAATATACAGTGCACCGATCAATTGAATTTTTATAGAATAGGACAATATCCACCTATGGTAGGCACCACTTCGTGTATAATTATATGGTATGTAAAACAACATTACGGTAAAAGGCAAGATGCCCAATAACAGTATTACCAATCTCAAAATGACATCAAATTCATCAATATGAAGCAAAAAATCTTCAAAAGACTTTAATTCGCGGCAATAAGGATGTATAATGGAAAGTAAAACAATTAATGACAAACCTGGTATTAAAACAAAATTCCTATATTTCTTTTTAAACCAATCGATGTTTATAACTCTGACAGGATATAAATAAAGCATTATAATCGCTAAAATCCCCCCCATAAGGTTATTCACAGGAAGAACAGAATAACCTGATGAACGCGGAAAAAGTTCATCGGACAGCAAACGTAGAAAAAGTAATACTCCGGCTAGAATCCAAGTAAGAGACAAGTAACGACGTGAAAAATCTCCTCCATACCTACGTAACCACAAATATATTCCACATAGAAAGTAAGCACAAATCGCCCAATTTAATATTATATTTAAAATATCCATATTTCTTTATTTTATACTTATAATAACCTATTGATCTATTTTTTACTTACATTATTAAGTACAACAGACTTTTTCCTAATTATATTCAATACTGTTTTTTTATGGATTGTCAATATGTAAATATAATCAGGCATAATATGTAACATTTTATAGATAACAGAACAAAGTTAATAAAAACTCTATAAAAATAACGCCATTATTCTTCTAATTATAAACCTATTTATATATCAACAAAAAAGGCGATGGAAATTCCACCGCCTTTTTTGTTGATATATAAATTAAGTAAACTCTATACAAAGAATTTCAATACAAATATCGCAGCCAGTATATACATTCCTATTGTAAGTTTCTTATACTTACCTGTAAGCAGGTTTATAAGAACATAACTTATCATACCGAGTACGATACCATCGGAAATACTATATGCGAGAGGCATAAAGATAATGCAGATAAATGCGGGAATGGCTTCCGAATAATCTGAGAAATTAACTTTCAGAACAGAAGACATCATCATCAGACCTACAAGAATCAATACAGGTGCTGTGGCAGCTCCCGGAACTGAAAGGAAGAAAGGAGCGAAGAACAATGAAAGCAGGAAACAAACAGCTACAACAAACGAAGTAAGACCGCTTCTACCACCCTCGCCTACTCCTGAGGCACTTTCAACGAATGTAGTTATGGTACTTGTTCCAAGCATCGCACCTGCAGTAGTACCTATGGCGTCAACCATGAAAGCCTGTTTAAGATGAGGTATCTTGCCGTTCTTATCCATCATTCCGGCCTTTGTAGTCACACCTACCAATGTTCCGATAGTGTCGAACATATCCACAAACAAGAATGTGAATACCACTACAATCATTTCCTTTGTGAATATATTGTGCCATTCAAACTGCCAGAAGATAGGTTCTATTGATGGAGGTGTACTGAAGATACCGTCGAATTTTGTGATACCCATAGGGATACCGATAAGTGTTGTGATAAGGATACCAAAAAGCAACGCACCTCTTACTCCCTTAACCAAAAGAAGTGAAGTAACCACCAGACCTATCATTCCAAGCAAAGCCGGTCCTGAAGTGATATTTCCCATGCTTATTAGTGTAGCATCATTATTTACAATAATTCCGGCATTCTGCAATCCAATGAAAGAGATAAACAAGCCTATACCGGCACCAATGGCATTTTTCAGTGTTACAGGTATTGCGTCAACTATCTTCTCACGCAAGTTTGTGACTGTCAATAATATGAAGATAAGACCTTCAATCAATACCGCAGTCAGGGCAAACTGCCATGTATATCCCATAGTGAGACACACTGTATAGGCAAAGAAAGCATTAAGCCCCATTCCCGGAGCTAGTCCGAATGGCAATTTTGCATAAAACGCCATCAATAACGTAGCGAAAGCAGAAGCAATGACTGTTGTCGTGAACAAGGCTCCCTTATCCATTCCCGTAGCACTAAGGATGTTTGGATTTACGGCAAGTATATATGCCATAGTAAGGAAAGTTGTGATACCTGCAAGTATCTCGGTACGCACGCGGGTTACATTCCTGTCGAATCCGAAAAGTTTTTCCAACATGATTATTTATTTTTTTAGAATGACCATTTCATTGCCAAAGTAGGAAGCCAGTGCCATCCTTCCATCAAAGCAAAATTTGATGTAATTTCCCACTCTGTTCCAAAACTCAAATTAAAATCATCGTTCACATTCTCAAACTTATTAAGGTTGACCCAAAACTGAGGCTCTGCCATGAATACATAATCATGCCTGTTACCCTCTCCGTCAAAATGTCTTTCCCTCCAAAAATCAGCAAATCCAGTGAAAGACAATTTACCTTTACAGAAGTGCAGATACCATGTTGCTGTCAACTGAAAATTGTTTGGAGATGAATTTTTCTGTATATATTTATACATAGGAGTAAATGTGAAACCTTTTGAGAAATCGTCATTGTTCCATGTATATGTAGCTCCGAAAAGATACGCATTGTTTATATAATTCAATCCACCGTTATACTCAACATGTATTGAATACGGTGGATTCCAAAATCTCAGTTCACGTGATATTTCCCAATATGCTCCCGCTACTCCTTCTTTAGTGTAATCCATATCTACGAAGAAAAATGTACTACCCCATCTGTCAGGTTTGAACATTTCAACTGTAGTAGTCACTTTTGGCCTGGTGTCCAATGATTTATAAATAGAACTGCCGAAGTCATAATGCAACTGGATATTCTGCGCGCCCGCAATGACTGTTATCATACAAATGACGATTGATAAAAATAGTTTTTTCATTGTCTTTTTTAGTTTTTAATAATAGTTTATAAAAGTAAGGCGCAAAATTACACAAAAGTTAGCATATCACAAAAGAAGTAATTATCTTTGCCTATCATTATATCATTATCCATTTATGAAGATACGCGTCTTATCCATATTATTTTCTTTATTGTTAATATACATAAACTGCATTTCCGCACAGGTTCCGGAAAATGCATTGAAAACCTGGCAAGACAATAAGTTGGCAATGCAAATCGTTTTCACAATACCACGAGACTATAAAGGAAATACCGCAAGGGAGTTCGACTATACCAAGTTCAATGCCGACTCCATAACGGAAATTGCCAAAGATTTCGGGATGCGCACAATAATATCACCCGTAAAAGTGGGCAACATGTATTTATTCAACACCTCGACGGACAACAATTCGCTATACCGCAAATACAACGGCAGAGACTTCATAAAAGAGCTTGCCGAAGCGTGCAGAAAAAATGGAATACGTCTGGGATTACATATTTACAACACTGAAACACAAGACAGCAAATGCTATCCCGCCAACGACAAGCCGGACGGAAAAACAATAAAACAAATAACGGAACTGCTCACCGCATACGGCGATATATCAGAAATACACTTCGACTCCAATCCGATATCACCCGAAACAAGCAAAGAACTGTATGAACTGGTACACAAACTACGCCCTGATTGCATGGTAAGCAACGGATGCCACGGGATGTATGACATCTGCGACCTTTCTACCTATAGTTACGATAAAGAGTTTATAGAATGCAATCGGCGTTATATATCAGTCATACACACTCCGCTTTTTATATTGAACGAAGGTGATGCTCAAAGCAGAGCAATATGGAACATACGTGAAATGTCAGAATCGGCATCCTGTGGAGGAGGATTTGTATTTCTCGTATTAATAGATAACGGGTACAGGCTCGATTATTACAGAAAAGAAACAATCAGGCACATAGGAGCATGGCTGAAAAAAAACGGCGATGCCATATACGGTGCCGAACGCACGCCTTTCATTGAGGATTTCGACTGGGGAACGGTAACAAGAAAGGGCAACATTCTTTACCTAATCTTGTCCGGCAAATACCCCGAAGACGGAAGGATAAAACTCTACATGCCAGAATACGAACTTGAAAAGGCAGACGGCAAACTTGCCACCTGCATACAGAAAAACGGACTGATAGACATAGCAATACCGGCATCGGCATATAAAGGCAACAGCATAAACGTGCTGACACTGACGTTCAAGCAAGATATAAAAGTACAATCGCCGGAACCCATAAGGGCTGTAAGCCTGAAACGCGACAATGCCATACCTTTGTACAGCATTACAGGATTTGACCATAAGAGCACATATAAAAGTACCGTGAAATATTCATGGTATTTCGAGCAGCTAATGCTCAAACAGCTCGAACTGATATATACAGGGCAGGAAAAAGGGAAAAACATTGAGATAGAGCTTGACGGCAAGACTTATAACGTATGCCTGGATAAAGGAAAACCATCTGCACTAACTTCCACCGCCGGGACAGTATGGGGAAAACAATACATCTGCGGTCCAGACAGCGGTATCTTACACAGTTTCCATGCACCACAAACTTTGAAGACAGACTTAGAAAATCCTCCGGTGAAAGAATGGAAAGAAACCGCCATCGGGAAACAGACTTTCGCGGCAAACGCAAATGAAACATATTATGTGATGCAAGACATTGAATCGCCCAAAGAGCAGGATATCATAGTGGAAGCCGGAGCCGGAAACGGTATTGAAATTTACTTGAACGGAGTGTCCATAATGAAACACCTGAATCCGTACGGATGTAAATTCAGGACAGAAAAAGTCCTTCTGCCACTACAAAAAGGAAACAACCGGATAGTTATGAGAATATACAACAGGTTCGAGAAAAACATAAGCTACATGCTTCGTCAGGCTGAAGAACAGACTATATACAAACAGGATCTGACATTGCCGGAAATGAGCAAGAAGAAAAACCACAAACTCACCGTACGCCAATCCGGACTTTCTTCGGAACATAACGATACGGAACTTTCAAACCTGCGTATCAGACTTAAAAGAATAGCACTATAACAACGAAACTTTGTAAAACATTATGGATACCGAATTAACATTAATAAGAATAACAGGCATCGATCGGCCGGGGCTGACCGCATCTATTACAGAAATCCTATCCAGATACGATGTTACCATTCTGGATATCGGCCAGGCAGACATACATCAGACATTGTCGCTTGGGATACTATTCAAAAGCAAGGAAACAGAGTCGGGAAACATCATGAAAGAACTCCTTTTCAAGGCATCGGAACTCGGGGTAAACATAAGATTCTACCCGATATCCGTAGAAGAATACGAGAACTGGGTTTCCATGCAGGGAAAAAACAGGTACATAATCACCATATTGGGCAGAAAGCTTACTGCAAAACAGATTTCTGCAGCCACTAAGATTATAGCGGAACAAGGATTGAATATTGATTCCATAAAACGCCTTACAGGCAGGGTTCCGCTTGACGAAGAGAAAGCAAGCGTAAGGTCGTGCATAGAATTCTCTGTCAGAGGCACACCTAAAAACAAGGTTGAGATGCAGCGAAATCTTATGAAACTGAGCAGCGAAATGGGAATGGACTTTTCGCTCCAGCTTGACAACATGTACCGCCGCATGAGAAGACTGATTTGTTTCGATATGGATTCTACACTGATCCAGACTGAATGTATAGACGAACTGGCGGAACGTGCAGGAGTGGGCGAACAGGTCAAGGCCATAACAGAACGCGCAATGCGTGGTGAAATAGACTTCAAGGAAAGTTTCACAGAAAGAGTGGCACTGCTGAAAGGGCTTGACGAAAGCGTGATGAAAGAAATTGCCGAGAATCTGCCAATAACCGAGGGTGTGGAAAGACTCATGTTCGTACTGAAACATTACGGCTACAAGATAGCCATACTTTCCGGAGGATTCACCTATTTCGGCGAACACCTGAAAAGAAAATTCGGAATAGACTATGTTTATGCCAACGAGCTTGAGATAGAAAACGGAAAACTGACGGGAAGATATTTGGGCGAAATAGTTGACGGAAAGAGAAAGGCAGAACTCCTCAGACTGCTTGCACAGGTGGAGAAGGTTGATATCGCACAGACAATAGCTGTGGGCGACGGAGCAAATGACTTGCCTATGCTCTCTACTGCAGGACTTGGAATAGCGTTCCATGCCAAACCCAAAGTGGTGGAAAACGCGGAACAGTCCATCAATACAATAGGCCTGGACGGAGTGTTATATTTCCTCGGATTCAAAGACTCCTACTTGGACGAAAAAGGAAAACTGTAAAGGGAAATACCAACATAATATATCAGGAACCCACTCATGTATGAATTTTACTAAAACAGATTCAGACATGAGGGGGTTCTCATTTTTACGTTATATTCATCAAAACGCCCCGACATTTTCCGGTGCCGACTATAGTGGGCTATGCTGCTGACTATAGTGAGCAATGCTGCCGACTATAGTGGGCAGTGGTGCCGACCATTGTCAGCACCCAAAAACAAAGAATAAAAAATCCCGGAACAAGCCTTCAGAGCTGCTCCGGAACTTTTTTATTAAAGAAATAATCAATTATTAATCAAGATATATCCGTTAAGATAAGTGGCAATAACCAACCACAATATATATGGTATAAACATATACAGCGATGGTTTGTCCTTCTTGCTTACAGACAGCATAAAACAAATGACAGAAGCGTCGAGAAGCAATATATCAACAAATCCCCACAAAGGCATACGCATGGTAAAGAACAATATGCTCCAAAGGAAATTAAAGACCAGCTGAACTACCCAAATGACTGCGCTTCGTTTGTCTCCGTTGTTCAATACCCTTCCAAACGAAAGTCCCATAAGCAGATATATTATTGACCACGCTATAGGGAACGCTATATTTGGCGGAGTCAAACCTGACTTGTTCAGGTGAGGATACCACTCCGTCATGGACTCTGTCTGAAGTTTGCTTGCCGCAAAACCTATGCCGAAGCAAAGCAATACAGGCCATACATAATTGATTATACGCTTCATAATTTTAAGTTTTTATCTTATAAACAACAGTTCTCTATACTTAGGAAGTGTCCACATACGGTCGTCAACCATCAGTTCCAGCTGATCAATATGGTAGCGTATTTCTTCCAGCATAGGAGCAATCTTGTCATGGTAAGCGATTGCCCTCTCACGGATAGATTCAATTCTGTTTGCTACCCTTCTTGCCTCAACCATAGCATCAACATTTTCCTTGATATAGGCAGTATGCTGGGCTATTTCTCTGATGATAGTTATATTTTCGGCAGACAATTTTTTGTTTTCCTCATCACCGAATATAGACTTCATTTTATATACATTATCAAGCAATTTAGTCTGATATTCAGTAGCTACCGGAACAACATGGTTCATAACCAAATCGCCAAGTACACGAGCTTCTATCTGTATCTTCTTGACATACATTTCCCATTTAACCTCGTTACGGGCCTCAAGCTCCTTGCGGTTCATTACACCTGTCGATTCAAACATCTTGATAGTTTCAGGTTTCATGTAATTGTCGAAAATCAACGGACAGCTTGTCTCGCAATCAAGGCCACGACGCTTGGCTTCTTCCTTCCATTCGTCGCTGTATCCGTTGCCGTCGAAGCGAATAGGCTTGCATATTTTAATATACTTGCGGATAGTCTGAAGTATAGCCGACATCTTAGGCTCACCCTTCTCAATAAGTTCGTCAACCTCTTTCTTGAATATCATCAACTGTTCTGCAACTGCCGTGTTCAACGCTATCATTGCGCTTGCACAGTTCGATTCAGAACCAGGAGCGCGGAATTCAAATCTGTTTCCTGTAAATGCGAACGGCGAAGTACGGTTACGGTCTGTATTATCTATCAGCAGTTCAGGAATCTGAGGAATGTCAAGTTTCAATCCCAATTTGTCGCTCAATGACATAAACTCGTCCGCCTTACTTTCTTCGATATGGTCGAGCACCTTGCTCAACTGTGAGCCAAGGAATGAAGAGATTATTGCAGGAGGTGCTTCGTGAGCTCCAAGACGGTGAGAGTTGGTCGCGCTCATGATTGAAGCCTTAAGCAAGCCGTTGTGATGATAAACGGCCATCAATGTATTTACCACGAATGTGATGAAACGGAGATTTTCTTCCGAAGTCTTGCCAGGAGCCATCAAAAGAACACCGGTATCAGTACCAAGCGACCAGTTATTGTGTTTACCGGAACCATTTACACCCTTGAAAGGTTTTTCGTGAAGCAACACTCTGAATCCGTGATTACGGGCAATCTTGCGCATGAGCGACATAACAAGCATGTTATGATCGACAGCCAGATTACATTCCTCGAATATTGGAGCAAGCTCGAACTGGTTTGGAGCAACCTCGTTGTGGCGTGTCTTGACCGGAATACCAAGTTCAAGCGACTGGATTTCCAAATCCTTCATAAATGCAGCCACACGTGTAGGGATAGCTCCGAAATAGTGGTCTTCAAGCTGCTGGTTCTTCGATGCTTCGTGTCCCATCAGCGTACGTCCTGTAAGCAACAGGTCTGGACGTGCGGCATACAGACCTTCATCAACAAGGAAATATTCCTGTTCCCATCCGAGATATGAATATACTTTCTTTACAGAAGGGTCAAAATAGTGTATTACGTCAAGCGCAGATTTTGTCACTGCATGTATAGATTTCAAAAGAGGTGCCTTATAATCAAGCGATTCACCTGTATATGCAATAAAGATAGTAGGAATACACAATGTATCGTCAACTACAAAAACAGGTGAAGACGGATCCCATGCACTGTATCCTCGTGCTTCGAATGTATTACGGATACCTCCGTTAGGGAAAGACGAGCCGTCTGATTCCTGCTGAACAAGAAGTTTTCCTGAGAATTCTTCCAACATTCCTCCCTTTCCGTCATGTTCAACGAAAGCATCATGCTTTTCTGCAGTACCTTCAGTTAAAGGCTGGAACCAGTGAGTATAATGTGTTGCCCCAAGTTCTACCGCCCATTTTTTCATTCCTGCAGCGACCTCATTTGCTATGCTACGGTCCAATGTAGCACCATTGTCTATTACGTCTATAAGTTTTGTATAAACCTTGCTTGGAAGATATTTAAACATCTTCTCGCGATTGAAGACATATTTGGCGAAATATTCACTCGGACGCTGTGAAGGCGATGGCACTTCCACGGGTTTCTTATGAAAAGCCTCTTCTACTACTTTAAATCTCAATTGTGACATAATACCTAAGTTTCTATTTATTGGTTTTAATTATTTCTATATTATATATTTCTACATATTCTTTGTATTCCCTCCTTACATCTGTCTCTGTCTCCAAATGCTGTAAGGCGTATATACCCCTCACCACTTGGTCCGAAACCTATTCCTGGAGTACTTACTACCTGTGCCTCATAAAGAAGTTTATCAAAAAATCCCCATGAAGTCATTCCTTTGGGAGCCTTTACCCATAAATACGGGGCATTTTCACCACCGTATGCCTTTAAACCGATACTGGTCAATCCTTTTTTCATTATTTTGGCATTCTCCATGTAATAATCAACCATTGCCCTAACTTCTTCCCTACCTTTTGGTGTATATATTGCTTCGGCACCACGCTGAGAAATGTATGAAGCTCCATTGAATTTCGTAGTCTGTCTCTTTAGCCACAGTTTGTTAAGCGAAATTCTCTCTCCCATTAGTGTTGAAGCCGTAACTTCCTTAGGTACCACGGTATATCCGCATCTGATACCTGTAAAGCCCGCAGTCTTTGAGTAACTGCGAAATTCTATGGCTACCTTCTTAGCACCTTTTATTTCGTAAATGGAATGTGGAATGTCAGGCTGACGAATGTACGCTTCGTATGCCGCATCAAATAATATAAGAGTATCGTTTTCAAGAGCATAATTAACCCATTTTTTCAACTCAGCTTTAGTAAGGGCTGTTCCTGTGGGATTATTAGGGAAACACAGATATACAATATCGACTCTTTGTTCCGGTATTGGAGGTATGAAATTGTTTTCCGGACTGCATGGCATATAAATGACGTTACTCCATCTGTATCCATCTTCAAGAGTTCCCGCGCGTCCGCAAGACACATTCGAATCAATATATGCCGGATATATCGGATCGGTAACTCCGATACTGTTGTCATGTCTGAGAATATCACCAAAATTTCCTGAATCTGTCTTAGCCCCGTCGTTTATGAATATTTCACTGTGTTCCAAAGAAATTCCCCTTGCGGCATAATCATGTTTGATAATGGCATCAATAAGAAAGCTATACCCCTGTTCCGGTCCGTAACCATGAAATGTTTCCACCTTAGCCTGATCGTCCAAAGCCTTGTGCATGGCATCCAAACATGATTGCGGTATAGGGCGAGTAACATCGCCAATACCCAAATTTATTATATCGGCCTTAGGATGGGTTACTTTGAAGGTATTCACCTTTTTTGCCAAGTCAGTAAACAAATAATTATCGGGTAATTTTAACAAATGTTCGTTGACTAATGCCATATATCATCTCTTTTAGTCTATTTGGGTGCAAAAATACAAAAAAATGTCATTTATGAAATATAAAATCACGCTTTTGTATATCATGTCACACATTTATTGATGTTTTTTTATCATTTTATCGTCTTCTATATTTTTCACACTTGATTTATATCAATCATTATTTTTTTTAATACCTTTGTATCGGCTTAATTATATAAAATATTTTTAGAGTTATAATAAAATAGTGTCAAATGAGTTCCGTGTTATCCATTACGAATAGACAGCAATTATTCAGAGAAATGAGAGATTATCTTTTAATTGCGTTAGGAATGATTATGTATGCTGTCGGTTGGACTGTTTTCTTATTGCCTAATAACCTGCCTTCAGGTGCAGTTCCCGGTATTGCCTCAGTGGTATATTGGGCAACCGGATTTCCGGTACAATACACTTATCTGCTAATAAACTTCGTATTGCTTTTATTGGCTTTGAAGATTTTAGGTCTTAAATTCTGCCTTAAAACAATTTTTGCCGTAGGTGTTTTAACTTTTTCCACACCGATATTCCAGCACTTTATAAAAGGCTCGCTCATCAACGACCAGCCTTTCATGGCATGTGTGCTTGGAGCATCTTTCTGCGGTGGAGGTATTGGCGTCGCTTTTTCCGCCAACGGAAGCACAGGAGGAACAGATATTATTGCCGCAATTATAAATAAATATCGCGACATAACACTCGGAAGGGTTATTCTGATATGCGACGTTATAATAATATCATCAAGCTATTTTGTTCTGCACGACTGGGAAAAGGTTGTTTACGGATATGTAGTTCTGTTCATATCCAGCTTTGTACTTGACCAGGTGGTAAACAGCGCGCGCCAGTCCGTACAATTCTTTATAATATCGCAGAAATATGAGGAAATAGGTAAAAGAATAAACAAAGACTTGCACCGTGGAGTAACATTCATAGATGGAGTGGGCTGTTATACTCACAATAACGTGAAAATGATGTTTGTATTGGCGAAAAAACGTGAGTCGAATACTATATTCCGTCTTATCAAGGATATTGACCCCAACGCTTTTGTCTCACAGAGTGCCGTAATCGGTGTTTTCGGTGAGGGTTTCGACAAAATCAAAATAAAATAAAACTTTAATAATTACACGAAAATGAATTCAAACATAGATATAGCAAAAAGAATAGCATCGTCATTAGACTGTACATTATCGAAAGATGTATTAAAGATATTTGCGGAAATTCTCATCCCTGAAAAATATAAAAAAGGAGAGCGTATTCTTGATGAGGGTCAAGTGTGCGATTCATTATATTTCATTGACAAGGGTATGACACGCCAGTTTTATTTCAAATACGATAAGGATCTAACCGAACACATCGGATATGAGGATTCCATAGTGGTTTGTCTGGAAAGTTATTTCAACGAAGAACCTACAAAACTGATGATTGAAACACTGGAACCGACCATAGCATGGAGAATAAAAAAACATGATATAGTGCATTTGGCTTCCATAAACAGTGAAATGGGAACTTTATACAGAAGGATTTTCGAAAAATCATTAATAACATCACAGCAAAAAGCTGATACACTCAGGTTTGAACCGGCAAACGAGAGATATGCCAAATTAATGCGGAGACATCCGGAAATATTAAAGAGGGCTCCTCTGATATACATAGCATCACTATTGCAGATGACTCCAGAGACATTGAGCCGCGTTCGTTCGGCCAGCCTTAATTCATAACAGATTTATAAAACAAAATATTAAAGGCAGAAAGCACGACATAAAAAGTCTTTTGCTTCCTGCCTTTTTCTATTAACATTATGCAGATTAGAAAATAACACCGACACGGAATCCGGCATTATTCTGTCCGTTTATCTCATCGGTCAAAGTATATGTCTTATTTGTTCCATAACTGTAATATCCTGCTATATGGAATCCCCAGTTTTTCGTCTTGCACGGATAGATATTAAATCCCAATTCCGGAGATACATATCCTCCCCATGCCTTGTCATACAGACCGTTAATGCCATAATAAGTAGTATTTCTGGCGAACATCGTTCCGGCTTTCAAACCTATATATGGCTCAAAATGCTTTCCGTTGTACAATTTATAGTTTGCCACGATACCAAAAGGCACTTGAAAAGCCGAACGTTGCTGGTCTGTAGTCAAACTCTCTGTTGGAGAAAGAGCCAATGTCTGTCTTTCAACATACTGATGATTTGAATGGAACGATGCAAATACACCTAAATTCCACCTTGGTGTTATATTATACTTCAATTCGTAATTCATACCCCAACCACTGATCTTATCCGCATACCCGGTAGAAAATGGAGCGTTCATCTGCCAGTCTATCACTAAATCAAGATTACGCACATCCCATTGTGCTTTTGCCGTAAACAATACTCCAAAAGCCACACAGCATAAAACAAGCGTTCTTCTGAACATCATATTTATTGTTTTCATTATCTGTACCTCCTATTATTTGTTACATTTAATATATTCCGACTGTTTAAAAGCCTGTCCCACAGAATTGACAAGCAACTGCAAGTTATACATACCGCTATATTGAGCTCCCGAAGCGTTGGAACACCATATAACCGGTATATTCTTACTTTCAGAATCGCCTGTTAAGTCAACCATTTCCATTACTAACGTATTGGTACTATAGGTATAAGTTACAGGATAAGGATAATACCATCCTCCCCACCATGGGCCCCAATAACCATAATCCCACCATCCGCCAAAGTATCCTCCGGAAACTACCTGATAAGATTCATCAATATATGAGAGCTGTATTCCCAAGTCTGCATTATCTTTATCTTCAGGATCAGTCAGACGAGTATAGCCTCGCTCGTTCATCTGGGACTCTACGGCATTTATAATCTTCATGGCATTTTCATCCTTCCAATAAATGGCCTTATGTCCACCTGCCTCCAAGATACTGTCCGGCAAAAAATAAGTTTTATATGTTCCAAAATCCACACTGCTGTCATAATCCGTATATACTGCCAAATCTGCGTCTAACTCAGACATATCCGGATCTTTTTCGCATGAAACTGCCAACAAAGGCAAACAAATGTAAAATAGTAACTTTTTCATATTCATTTTTATTTAAAGATTATCATATAGAATTGCCTTTATAAACCCTGCTTTTTGACGAAGGAAGAATAACACCGCTTAATGTCATTTTATTAGAATTAAAATTAGGATAGATGGTAACAGAAGCCCTGTTGTTACCTTCATACAATGTTATGTTCACCATTGCGGAAATTCCTGCTCCCATAACATTCATTGAGATATTAATATTTCCTTTCTTGTCTTTTTTTGTTTCATAATTAGATATACTGCCGTCTAAAGTAATTCCCCCTAATCCGTTAGGACCGGATGCAGGAATATTAAATGCTATCTGTACGACAGACTTATCACCTTTAACTGAAACAAAATTTGTATTGGAATTAACGAAAGCTGTCTGACCATATTTGAATTCCACTTTATCCGCTTCCAGCGTAAAGTCTCTATCAATTATGGCTTTTTCAGCCTGAACGAACATTATGCTATCAAGTTTTTCCTGAATAGCTTTCCTTTCAGCACTGGTCATCTCTTCGGATGTCTGTGCATGTATGCTACTTGCCAATACAGGCATAAACAGCATTAATAGTGAAATAATGATTTTCATATTCTATTTTCCTTTCTTTTTATCAACAGCAAAATTAGAATGAAAATCTTACCCTAAAAATGGATTTTTCCTATATGGTAATAGGGAAATGAGAATATTATTTAGGAACTTCTCCCCTGTAAGTTCCTTTTAAATCCTCATAAAGAAGAATTCAAGAATATCAGTTCATATCTTTTTCCTTATATTCTTGAACCAAAGAAAGATAGTGTTTAATAAGATAATTGTTTTTAAAACCTTCAGGAGCTTCTTCAATGATATCCTTCATCAAAGGTGTCAGAAAAGGATATGGCAATGAATTTCCTATCATAATAAACACACCCGGACCAAGTACATTACTATAATTAGTCTGAATAAAGTTTTTTATAAGATTGTCCATTTGAGATGAAACGGAAGTCCTTTGTCTGTCTATTTCAGCCTGCACAGTATTTATGTCAACTCCATCCATAATCATACGACTTTCCTCCCTCTCCACCTCGTATGCCTTGTCGTCAATCGCTGTTTTATCTTCTATGAACTTATTAAAACTGTTATTAAGAGGAGTACCTTTTATAGAAATACCGACATTGTTTATCTCAATATTTATATTACCTTCTTCCAGAACAAGAGGCATAATACATTCCTCATCCATATATAAAGAAGCCAAAACAACAGAATCTATCTTACCTTCCATCTGGAAATAACCATGTATTACTTCTGCTGAATCAATATTGACAAGTTGATCTCCGGACAGAACCTTAACAAACAACATCTTACCGTCAAGTCTTGAAACCGATGTGACACCGTCAATTTTAAATCTCTTACCGCAAGATGTCAAAGTAGTTATGAATAATAAGATAAAACAAAATCTAAACATATAAATTAAAAGAAATTATTTCGATGCAAAGGTAACTCCTTTATCAGTAGTCATAAAAATTTTTATCACAAATAATACTAAATACTTGACGATTATACATTTAAAAAAGATGAAAACCATAATATACCTACTCATTTTCATTACACAATGAATATTTTTATATCATAAAAACGAACTTAATTTGTCCTTAAATGTTATCTTTGTATCCTATTTTGTGTTCATTGATTAAGGGATATGCGTATTTTCCTTTTCAATTGGTCACTTTTGAAAATTTTAAACAATAACAATTCAAAAACTATAGTCAAATGAAGAAAATCAAAGTTTTGGCACTGGCACTTCTGTGCTCGGTATTCACGCCATCCAAAGCGGATGAAGGAATGTGGCTTTTGCAGCTGATGAAAGAACAGAATTTAGCTGACAAGATGAAAGCACAAGGTTTAAAAATGAACATCTCCGACATCTACAATCCTGAACAGATTACACTGAAGGATGCTGTAGGTATTTTCGGAAGAGGATGTACCGGCGAAATCATCTCTCCTAACGGACTTATCCTTACAAACCACCACTGCGGTTATGATGCTATCCAACAGCACAGTTCTGTAGAACACGACTATCTGACAGACGGATTCTGGGCTAAAAGTCTTGAAGAAGAACTCCCTACTCCGGGATTGACATTCAAGTTTGTTGAACGTATTGTTGACGTCACGGACAGAGTCAATAATGACATAGAAAAAGGCAAGATTGAAGAGGCCGAATCATTCGGAAGCGAATATCTGAAAAAGATTGCCGCCGACGAACTCAAGAAAAGCGATCTCAAGAAAGCTCCGGGTATCACAACTATGGCATTGCCTTTCTACGAAGGTAACAGATTCTACGTATTCTATATCAAGACATACACAGACGTACGTATGGTGGCTGCTCCACCTTCATCAATAGGTAAGTTCGGAGGTGAAACAGACAACTGGATGTGGCCACGCCACACAGGAGACTTCTCTATGTTCCGTATCTATACAGACAAGAAAGGAAATCCTGCCGATTACAGCAAGGACAATATTCCATTGAAAGCAAAGAAACACCTTACAATCTCTTTGAGAGGTCTTCAGGAAGGCGACTATGCCATGATTATGGGATTCCCCGGAAGTACAAGCCGCTATCTTACTGAAAGCGAAGTGAAACTGAGAATGACCGGTACAAACACTCCAAGAATTGAAGTCCGCGAAGCAAGACAGAATGTGTTGAGAGCAGAAATGGCCGCAAGCGACAAGGTTCGTATCCAGTATGCAAGCAAATTTGCAAGTTCAAGTAACTACTGGAAGAACTCTATCGGTATGAACAAAGCCATCATCGACAACAAAGTGCTTGAAACAAAAGCTGAACAGGAAGCCCGTTTCGCAAAATTCGCAATGGCAAAAAAGAACGCCGACTATCAGGGTGTAGTTGAAAAAATCAACGAGTATGTAAAGGCTGTTGAACCAATCCGCACCCAGTCAACTTATTTCAGTGAAGTGTTCAGAACAGGTATTGAATTCGAATCTTCTTATAAACTTTTCGACAACCTGAAGAAAGCTCTTGAAAAGAACAAGAAGAAAGATATCGAAAAAGCCGTAGAAGCACTTAAAGAAGAATTTGCAGATGTACACAATAAGGACTACGACCACGAAGTTGACCGAAAGGTTGCAAAAGTCCTGATTCCTCTTTACGCGTCTAAAGTTCCTGCCGATGCTCTTCCTGAGTTCTACGAAACTGTCAAGGCTAAATTCAACGGCGACTACAACGCATACATTGACGCTTTCTACAACAACTCTATCTTCGCTAACGAAGGAAACTTCAACAAGTTCATCAGCAACCCTACTGTAGAGGCTATCGAAAGCGACCTTATGGTACAGTACTCTGAAGCTAAGGCTGAAATGAACAAGAAACTTTCAGAAAAACTTAAAGAGGCAAGCAAAGGTATCAACCTGCTGCACAAGACATACGTGAGAGGACTTTGCGAAATGTATGCACCGGAACCTAAAGCACCGGATGCAAACTTCACTATCCGTCTGACTTACGGAAACGTTAAACCATACGATCCTAAAGACGGTGTACACTATAAATACTACACTACTCTGAAAGGTGTAATGGAAAAAGAAGACCCACAAAACCCTGAATTCGTGGTTCCTGCAAAACTTAAAGAACTTTACTCTACAAAGAACTTCGGACGCTATGCTATGGCAAACGGCGAAATGCCGACATGCTTCCTTACTACTAACGACATCACTGGCGGTAACTCTGGTTCACCTGTAATGAACGGCAACGGAGAGCTTATCGGTTGTGCATTCGACGGTAACTGGGAATCACTGAGCGGCGACATCAACTTCGACAACAACCTTCAGCGTTGTATCGCAGTAGATATCCGTTACGTTCTCTTCATTGTAGAAAAACTTGGAGGATGCAAGAATCTTATTGACGAAATGACAATCGTAGAATAATGAAAAAAACGATATTACTATCACTACTCACCACATTCACCCTCGCCGGACATGCCGACGAGGGAATGTGGATGCTGACCGACCTGAAAAAACAGAATGCGGCAGTAATGTACGATATGGGGCTTGACATCAGCATAGACGATGTTTATTCGCCCGACAACATATCGCTGAAAGATGCTGTAGTTCACTTCGGTGGCGGCTGCACAGGCGAGGTAATCTCAGCCGAAGGTCTTGTCCTTACCAACCATCATTGTGGTTACGGCTACATACAGCAGCACAGCTCTGTAGAGCACGACTACCTGACAGACGGTTTCTGGGCAATGACACGCGAACAGGAACTGCCTTGCGAAGGACTTACAATTACCTTTATCGACAAGATACTTGATGTAACAACATACGTCAAGGAACAGCTCAAGAAAGATGAAGACCCTGAAGGACTGAACTACCTGTCACCGTCATATCTTTCTAAAGTAGCTGCCAGATTTGCCAAGAAAGAAAAAATCAAGACAGACGAATTCACTGTTCTCGAACTCAAACCTTTCTATGGAGCAAACAAATACTATCTTTTCGTAAAGACTGTATATAAGGACATACGTATGGTGGGCGCGCCTCCTTCATCTATCGGTAAATTCGGAGCTGACACCGACAACTGGATGTGGCCTCGCCATTGCGGCGACTTCTCAATGTTCCGCATCTATGCCGACAAAGACGGAAAGCCTGCCAACTACAGCGCAACCAATGTTCCTCTGAAAGTGAAGAAACACATAGCCATCAACCTGAAAGGCGTGAAAGAAGGCGACTTTACTTTCGTTATGGGATTCCCCGGAAGAAACTGGAGATACATGATAAGCGACGAGGTGGAAGAACGTATGCAGACCACGAACTTCATGCGTGATACTATCCGTGGCGTACGCCTTAGAGTGCTTGGCGAAGAAATGGCTAAAGATGCAAAGACACGCATACAGTACGCGGCCAAATACGCATCGTCTGCCAACTACTGGAAGAACGCTATAGGAATGAACGAAGGACTTGTCAAGCTGAAAGTTCTCGACAAGAAGAAAGAACAGCAGGAACACCTTCTGGAATATGGCCGTGAGACAGGCAACAACAGTTATAAAGAGGCCTTCGACGCTATCCGTTCAATAGTGGCAAAACGCAGAAATGCCGTTTATCACCAGCAGGCTATCTACGAGGCTCTTATGCTCGGAACAGAATTCTACAAAGTTCCTGATACAGACGCACTCCGCAATGCTCTCGAATCAAACGACAAGAAAGCAATAAAGGAAGAGACTGAAAACCTGAAAGAGGCTTACAAGAAGTTCTACAACAAGGACTACAATCCGGAAGTTGACCGTAAAGTTTCAAAACAGCTGATTGCACTTTATGCAAAACTGATATCGGCAGAACAGCGCATAAGCATCTTCAAGCAGATAAACGAGAACTTCGGCGGAAACACAGACGCTTTTGTTGACGCATGTTTCGACAAGTCTATCTTCAGAAGTCAGGCTGCACTCGACGCTTTCCTTCAGAAACCTGACATCAAAACTCTGCGTGAAGATCTGATGGTGAAATACTCCAAGTCTGTAAAGGACGGATACAACGCGACATCGAACGCCATGAAAGCCGAAACAGACGCATATAATCTTGCTCACAAGACATGGGTGGCAGGAATGCTTGAACTGAAAGCCAAGAACGGCACACCGGTATATCCTGACGCCAACTCTACACTGAGACTTACTTACGGAAAGATCGGTTCTTACGAACCGGCGGACGGAGTGGAGTATCTGTACTACACAACACTGAAAGGTGTTATGGAAAAAGAAGACCCGAACAATCCTGAATTCGTTGTTCCTGCAAAACTTAAGGAACTGTACGAAAAGAAAGATTTCGGTCCATACGCAATGCCCGACGGACGTATGCCTATATGTTTTGCCACAGGAACAGACAACACAGGAGGTAACTCCGGCTCTCCTGTATTCAACAGCAAAGGCGAACTCATTGGAACCGGTTTCGACCGCAACTACGAAGGACTTACAGGCGACATTGCCTACAACCCACAGTTACAGCGTGCCGCGTGTGTTGACATCAGATACACACTGTTTATCATCGACAAGTTTGCGGGTGCAGGACATCTGATTGATGAAATGACAATCATCAAATAAGCCTGTTTCCAAACAACAGTAAATAAATAAAAATCGCGCTTTGGCTCCCCTGTCCTATAGGAAATGTCAAAGCGCGATTTTATTTGTCATGATTTAAACAGTATTTAAATACCGCTTAAATATCATTTATAATCATTGGAAGAACAGGTCATCAAGACGGCTTGTATTCTCTTCTTCAAGTTCCGATACTTTATCCTTACACGGATCAAACTCATCAGGAATATCAAATTTCTCTTCCTGCGAATATCCCAAAGTCTTGTCGGCATAAACCTTATTCATATATATACCCCATATAGGAAGAGCCATCGAAGCACCCTGTCCGTCAGCCATACGGTCAAAGTGAATATCACGTTCCTCACCTCCTACCCAACATCCTGATACCAGACTCGGAGTAAAGCCCATAAACCAACCGTCCGAGTTATTTTGAGTGGTACCTGTCTTACCGCCCATATCTGCCGTAATGTTATACAGTCGTCTGATACGTCCGCCGGTACCCTCGTTTATTACCGCACGCAGCATTACAAGCATCTTGTATGCGCTGCTTTCGCTTATCACCTCGTTCACCTGTGGAGAGAATGTGGCAAGCACGTTACCGTCATTATCCTCTATACGTGTAACAAACAACGGTGCCGTACGTATTCCCTTATTCACGAAAGCCGTGTATGCGCTTACCATCTCACCTACCGATATCTCACAAGGTCCGAGACAAAGAGATATAGTAGGCTGAATTTCTTTATTAAGCACACCGAACGAATGAATCAGTCTGACAAATTCATACGGATTAAGTTTGCTCATCAGATAAGCCGAAATCCAGTTGTTAGAGTTTGCAAGACCCCATTTCAGAGTTACAATCTCACCGTAATGTTTTTTAGAACTGTTTCTCGGAGTCCATGCAATACCGTTTTCATCGAAATAAGTACCCTCTACGTTTCTCGTCTCATCGCACGGGGAGAAACCGTTTTCCATCGCAAGCGAATACAGGTACGGTTTGATGGTAGATCCCACCTGACGGCGTCCCACCATAGCCATGTCATACTTGAAGTTGTCATAGTTAGGTCCGCCCACGTATGCCTTCACATATCCCGTTATAGGGTCCATCGACATAAATCCTGCACGAAGGAAATGCTTGTAGTATTTTATAGAATCGAGAGGAGTCATGATAGTATCCTTCTCACCCTGATATGTAAACACTGTCATTTCACGAGGAGTATTGAAAGCCTTCATAATTTCAGCATCCGAATATCCCGCAGCCTTCATCACACGGCGACGCTCGCTCTGTCTGATAGAACGGTTCAGGATAGCCTCAACCTCCTCATTAGAGAGCTGATTGGTATATGGAGCAGTCTTTCTGCCTTTCTTTTCCTTAAAGAAACGAGGCTGCAGATACTCGGCCACATGCTCCTGCACAGCCTCCTCGGCATATTGCTGCATACGCGAATTTATAGTGGTATAAATCTTTAACCCGTCTGTATAAAGATTATAGTTTGAGCCATCTTTTTTCTTGTTCTTGGCACACCAACCGTACAGAGGATTTGTTTCCCATGCAAGAGAATCTTCGTAGAACTTCTGCATCTGCCAACCACGATAATTCTTCTTCACCGGTTTCTTGGCATTCAATACACCGCGGAGATACTCTCTGAAGTATGTAGCCAGACCGTCGTTATGGTCAACCGGCCTGTATTTCAACACCAATGGCAATGCCTGAAGCGAGTCACGTTCAGCCTCAGTCAGATAACCGGCCTTACGCATCTGGTCGAGCACCACATTTCGGCGACCACGTGTACGCTCATTGAAACGACGCGGATTATACAGCGATGGGTTCTTACACATACCGATAAGTGTAGCAGCCTCCTCAATGTTCAGGTCCTTAGGCTCTTTTGAGAAATAAGTACCAGCTGCAGTCTTTATTCCCACGGCATTGTTCAGGAAGTCAAACTTATTGAGATACATCGTAAGGATTTCCTCTTTGGTGTAATAACGTTCCAGTTTAACGGCAATAACCCATTCGATAGGTTTCTGCAACAGACGTTCCATCACATTGTCGGCTGTAGGCGAATAAAACTGCTTTGCCAACTGCTGCGTGATAGTACTACCTCCACCGGCATTCTTCTGCATGAATACGCCACGCTTGATAAGGGCACGCATGAAAGCCCTCGCATCAATACCTGAGTGTTCGCTGAAACGCACATCTTCCGTAGCCACAAGAGCATGTACCAGATTTGGCGACAAGTCCTCGTAACCTACATACAGACGGTTCTCCTTGCTGAGCGACCACGTTCCCAACACCTTTCCGTCGTCCGAAATAACCTGAGTGGCAAACTTTAGATTAGGATTTTCCAGTTCCTCGATAGGTGGCACATAACCTATCTTACCATCCGAGATAGCCGAAAATATTATATACGTTGCCAGCATTCCTATCAGCAGCAACGCCCAAAGTACGATGATAAATGTTTTCCTCATTGAAATAGCTTATTTGTTACATTCAGTCCCATAATTCTTACAAACAGGACAAATCGCTACAAAAGTACAAAAAAACAACGGGATTAATGTATTATGGAAGATATTTTATAATTTGCCATTACTCATTGCATCATCATTAATTAACCACGCGCATCGCCTGCATCTTCAATATTGTAGGCTTTCAAGGCATTCAATATTTCATTCCATTATTTAAACATCATTTAAATATGTTTTCAGTGAACGGTCAGTGAATGGCTGCTGAACACTCAGTAAACACACAAATCATATTCTGTTCACCCTATGTTCATTAAGCGTTCACTGGCAGGTATTGCAAACGTTTTGCAAAGGGTTTTAAACAGGTTTGCAAAATTTCTATTTATACAAATCTCAGCTTTATAAAATTATTACATTTCAGAAACTTATATACATTTTATTCCTAATTCCATAAAAAAAGGTCTGCCATATAGACAGACCTAATAAGTTCCTTTTATAGTGCAGTATGAAAACCGTAGTTATCAAGTGCACTTCTTTACTTATGCAAAGGTAAAACATTTTGTTTTAAAAAACAAACATTTGCTTATATATTTTGCTTATATATTTTCTATTGACATTCCTGAATTATTGGAAATTATATTCTTAACCTCATTATATGGGATACGCTCAAAAGCCTTTATCAAATCAACCTCCATCTCTTTCACTCTATTGGATGATATTTTCCCCAGTAAATATTTAAATACTAAATACATACCAAACAAAGTCGATTTATTATTCCCTAAATACCCTAAAGGTCCTGAACTTATTGCCACATCAAGGTTAATATCAAATAAAACTTTCCCATGAGCGCAATAATTCCTCAATTTCCTTACTGTATTCATATAATTTGAAAACTGCGTTGGTGAAGGAATCCCATAAACCCTTGATATATCACTTTGCAATTTAGGATTCTTAAGTCCATCATATATTTTTATAATTGTACCGAAAGACATATATTCCAGAGCCTTCCATGCCGGAGCGAACGGTCTGTTTTTATGTTCCTTTCTATCCAATTTAACCAATGCTTCCTTCTGTAAATCATTCAGAGCTTTCTGATATTCATTACTATCAAGTGTTGTTTTATTTATAATATTCGAATCTACATACCAATATGGATTATCTTTATATGTATTCGACACATTATAAATAAGAGTTGTCCTAAAATTAATCTCTATACGGCTTATATATCTGAGAAATAGATTCCTTAAATCGAAATCAAAATAATATAGTTTTACCGCATAATCAAATTTTGTTCCTTCTTTAAAATTATGGTTTCTTTTAACATTTCTGGGATATGTAATTTCAAAAGGAAACCAATAAAAACCCAAGCGAAAATAGCCGATATCCAATAGGCACTCTTTTGCCTTTTCTTCATCTTCTATTTTCATTCCTCTACTTTTAAGTAAAGCGATTTGCTCATTTACCAATGTAGCCTTGTCAGCCATAACATCAAATTTATTTTATTCATTACACTATTTCAACTTTCATCTTTATTTTCAACGCTTTGGATATTTTGTCATTCCCTCTGTACTGGTTGCAAAGCCGGTTCTATAGTCTTGCTTAACACAGGAAGAATTTCTTTTTTGATTATTTCTTCTTCCAGTTCATTTGCTTTTCTTTCAAGATCTTCATTTACAGGAAGCCCCTCTTTACGGAGGGTTTCCATTGCTTTATATAAATCACTTAGTCTGCTCATGATAGCTATTTTAATTCATTTTCTATATCTTCAATACTTGGCAACGTACCTTTAAGATCTGTCGGATAAAGTTTAGACAATTCATATTCTGAAATACCTATGGGTTGATTAGATGACTCCAAAGCATATTGGGCCAGCACATTGTCTTTATACTTGCAAATCAAAAGTCCCAATGTAGAATTATCAATATCCTTTTTCAGCAAGTGGTTCACAGCGGTGACGTGACTTTATTTTATCATAAATCAAAATCCACAAGTTTTCTTACTTTTTCAGTTCCCCATATACCACTATCATCAAGAATAATCAGATCTGACATCCTCTGAGCAATATATATGTTGTTTTGTCTCGGTGTCAAATCTGTCTTAAACCATCTGTTAATCAAAACAATGTTACTCGAAGGATATGTAGATTTCTTTTTATTATTCAACTCGGGTTGCCAATACGACACTATCATTGTTTCACACAATTCAATATCACTCCTTGAATGGACACTATTATCTGAGAATCTGCCTATCCATATTTCTTTATCTCTCATTGTATGTATTTTATGATTCGGGTCACATTGGTATCTTTTATAAACATACCCATCCTTGTTTTGAGTTATTCCACAATAGCTCCTATAATTCCTCATATTAGATGGTTTCCCAGAAACAATATAAAAGTAATAATTACGCATTATATTATTTTCCTTTTCCCATTTCTTAAGTTCTTCTATTTCAGAAAATGGACCAACCCACTCTATTACAAATAATTTACTTATCATAATTTATTAATTTACAATATATTACAAGACAAGTAAATAATCAATATTCTTATTATTTTAAATCTTTATCTATGATATATTTTTATTATACAATTACTTACATAGGATATTAATAAAATCATCTTTCGACTTGTTATATGTAATCCAATCCGGTTTTAATTCATAATTATCACATAATTCTTGATAGAACTCATCCAATTTAGCCTTATCAGTAATATACGCACCCTGTTTAACAACATTAAGAAATCCCATTTGTTCAAACGAAATGCCAGGAAGAACAAATGGTAATATTCGTTTTCCATTTAAAGCCCAAGCTGCTCCCATCTCATTTTTACAAACATCACTCGAATTATAATTTTCAGATAAAAATAAAAGTATATAATCACACTGTCTCATGTTTTCAATAATTTTCTCTCGAAAATCATCGCCAGTACGTATAGAATTAGAATCTAAAGTACAAAAGATTTCATTATCTTTAAATCCACATCCAACTTTCAATATTTCTTTTATAAAACTATTTACTATATATTTATCTTTTGAGGAATGACTAATAAAAATTTTTTTACTTTCTCTAAAATCAGCAAGATATTTCATTTTTAGCACACTCACTAAAGCAACTATCGCACCAAAAGAAAAAGGATTTAAACAATTAGACGTTCTTAAACCCTGAAGTTCTCTATTTATACGTATAGAACATTCTGGCTCAACATCTTTTATCTCTATCACTAATTTATTTAATATATCAATTAATACATCTTCTCCTGGACAATAACTTTTGCAATTAAATTGATTCAATATTCCTCTATTCCTTTTATTAATAGCATCAGTAACCTTATCACATATTAAAGCTGTCTCTCTTATTATTTTCTTATACATATCATAAATTATTTTAACTGAAATTCCTTACTTTGTCTCCCATTCCATACAAATAAACAATCACAAAGCCTAATCATAAATTCGTTTAATTGTCCTAAATCCTCCTCTGGACATTCCTTACCAGTAAAAGTATAGTTTGACTTTGCATGTACAATACTATTGCGTGTCGCATATAGAATATCAGCTATTTCTTTTTTAATGTCTTCAATAATTGAAGAACTTAAAGAAGTGATATTTTTAATATCAAAATGACAACTTTTTGAAATTATTTTCTGAATTCTATCAGGTAAAAATTGAAATAACAAAACAATATCAACACATTCATTCAAAACTGTATTAGCAAGTTCTTTATCTTTCAACGAAACCTCATACTGTTTTGTCAATTTAAATATCGACTCTAAATATTCAGAATTTCTTTCAACTACCTGCAAAACATCTAACCTCTTATTTAATTGTTCATACGAGAACTTCTTGGAAACAATAGGTGAAAAATACTCTATTATCTTATATAAATGGAGATATTTTATATCTTCTTTCTCAATAGAAAGACCATCTATATAATAATCCATAGCTCGGCAATATGGAATAAGTTCTGAAGAACCAACAATTATAGTATCATCATTTTCTTCATCCGTTAAATCAGACCATGACCTAAATTCTCCGATAGATATTGGAACATTATATTTACTTGCAATATAATATAAACATGTTTTTATAAATTCAATATCATCTTCTTCACATCTTTCCTCTTTTTTATAAGCAATTTCAACAACGCTATAATCTGAACATGGAAAAACGCCAAAATCTTCATTATAAATTCCATCTCTAGAAGCTATTATCCCTATTAAAAAAGGATTACTTATTATTTTTAAAGAATACTTATCTGTTTCAAATTTTAAATCAGGAACCAATTTATCATAATTGTATTCATTTACAGAAATAATTGTCTGCCTTACATTACCTGTAATAACTGAATGATTATCTATTACCAGAATATTATCCAAATCATCAGTATATCGTAAAAAATCATCAACAGAATAATAACAATTATCTTCATCCCACTCATCTGGGAAACATATAAAAATATCTTCATCCCCAATTTGAATCTCTCTAGTTGAGGGCTCTATGTTGAAATTATTATATAAATGTTCCAAACGTTGATTGATAAGTCCTATATTACTCTCTGATACTAACATATATCACCTCCTTTCTCATATTCTTCTTGAGTGATTGAAGTTTGAGGATCAATCCAAAGAATTTCATTATAATCTAAGCCATATAACTTATAAATAATACAATTCAATTTCTTATCTAATTCTAAGGTTCTTGAATTTTCAAAATCTATACCTCCTAATGTTATCAATTCATCAACTAAATGATACATAAGTTCTTTAGTACTAATATCAATTTTAGGGATTGGAATCTTTTCCAAATATGTTTTTGATATATTTACAGTCAGAGTAGATTCATTCGAAAAGTTCTTTGCATAATACCAATTTATAAGATCAGAATTCAATAATGCTAATACTGCATAAAGATCATATATATTATTATCCTTTAATATTATGTTATTTACAGAATTAAAAGTATAGTAAGTTCCATTATCAAATGCCGCAACGATTGGTTTTAGTCCTCCACTAATTCGTTGAGTTACAATCTTATTAGAGACAAAAATCGATTCATTTCTTGAACGATTCAATAATTTTTTATCATACAAAACATATTTATCATCAAAATCAATGCTAAATCTCTTAATATTTTTTCCAAAAATAATAGGCTTATATTTATTATTAATTTTATTATCTGCTATATATTTTTCTTTATTACCATCAATTCCTGGTGATATAAACAAACACAATTCACCTAAATAACTATGAAAGTTTTCTATACGTTTAGAAATCTCCATTGTTTGTGTTTCCCCCAATATATTAAATGCAAAACTAGTATTTATTTTAAATTGATCTTGCGGTAATTGTTTTTTTCTAAATTGATATAATGTAAGATTTTCCACTTCAGTAATTACTGATAAATTATTATTCTTTTTAATTTTATTTAATAATTGTAATATAATAGTTGAAGCTGTAACCTTCTCAAAAACACCAGATCCTAAATCTACAATTTGACATACTGATGTGTTATCTAGAATATATTTACGTACAATATCATAGGTAGTTGTTCTCAATATATTATTTGGTATTATATAGGAAAGTATACCTTCATGAGAATTTAACATTACACCTTTCATTATAAATATTGCAAATAAATTAATCTTACCAGACTGCTTAGATTTTGATTTTTTACTATTATCTAATACTTTTGAGAAAAACTCATTTTCTACATATTTTTTAAACTCACCTGAAAAATCCACATCACGTGTAAAGACATACGGCGGATTACCAATTACAATATCAAAACCATCCTTCACCCCGAACATCCATTCAGGGTCAAAGAAAGGCGATGATGAATTCTGGTCGAACATATCCCATGAAGCTAATTCTCTTGCTTCATCATTTCCAACAGCCCCATTTTCTTTTAACAGAGTGGCTATTTCAAGACGTAAATCATTTACTATCTGGCGATATTTACGCTTGGTACGGACTGTCTTTGCTCCAAATATCTTATGTTTGGCAATCTTCAATTCATTCTCCTTTGCTTTTATAGCTTCACTATCAAACAGAGAAGCATCCTTTTTCTGTAATCCTATAAGAGTATTTGCCGCTACAAATTTCGCTTCAAGATTCGGAAGCGGACGTATGCCGAAATTATCTGTAGGGTCTGTATTAGTATTCTGGTCAACTACCAAAGATATAAAGAAACGTAATTTACTTATCTGTATAGCTATAGGCTGAATATCGACTCCGTATATACAGTTTTCTATCAGATATAGTTTTCGGGCATAGTCAGGACGGTTTATGCTTTCGTCAAAACTACGTTCAATATCTTTTACCAACTCTTTACGTTCTTCATCGGAAGAATTACGATATGCATCAGAAGTATCACTGATAGCTCTCTGATACATCATTTCCCTCCACATTTCATTATTTGAATCTATACGGTTAAGGATATGTACCATCTGTTGCAGTATTCCCATAGGAAAAGCACCGGAACCACATGCAGGGTCAAGTATCTTACAGTTATACAATGACTGCATAATGTTTTTACGCTGTTCTGATGTAAGCTCCACTTCATCATCAGTATATTGCATTAACTGACGATACTGAAGTTCAAGTTCTTCACCTACAGTACGTTTAAGGTGTGCTATAAGACTTTCATCCACCATGTATTGCACTATCTCGCGTGGAGTATAGAATGAGCCTGTCTGCTTACGTGCTGTAGTCTGTGTTTCAGGATTGAATGATGCAAGAAGATTCTCGAACACTTTTCCAAGTAATTCAGGGTCAAGCGAAACTTCCTTATCGAAAGGTGTATTTTCTTCTACAGTGAAGTTATAACGCTTCAATATATCAATGATACCACGGGCAGAAACTTTCTTCTTTTTCTTGTCGCCATACCATTCTGAAAGGTCTATGTTTTTACCGGCTTCTTCACCAAAGAAAAGGAAATCAGGAACTACAAGAGATTTTCTGACTGTTTCACGGTCGCTAAAGCCATCGTAATACATACCGTTGTCCTTATCATCAAGACAGTCAAACAGACCGCCATTCAAGAACGGAACAGTTGTGTTAGCCAGATCAACAAACAACTGCGGATTCTGGAAATAATATTCATAGCGCATCAATTTGTTATTGTCATAGTCACCCTGTCCTTTTCTGAAATGGCGTTCAGACATTTCTTTACTTCCTTCTGCCGTTATAGGACTATTGAGCATAGCAAAAAACAAGTTCTGCAGTATGGCCTTATAATATTTACTTTCCAATGACTTCTGCATAAACAGCCCTGTCTGCCTGTTTGGAGCGAAATTATTCAGAAGATTATCTGCAATATATTTTTCATCAAAAAACTCATTCGGGATAAGGTTACGCTGTTTTAAGAACCACACGAATATAAGACGTGTGATAAGACGGATTGCGCCCTCATTATTGAACTTGGCGTCATCTTCCTTATCATTAATATCATTCGGGAAACGTATAATCTTGATAGCCCAAGCGTACCAGTCGCTAAGTTCCTGATAGAACTCTTTGGTGAGAACTTCCACAGAAAAACGACTTAACAAGTCTTCCTTGCTTACCACTCTGCCTTTTTCGTTCAGATATTTGTTTGGCGTATAATAGGCTATTCCTTCACCTAAGAAATAACTGTATCTGCGTGGGTTACTGTAATTGTATGATACTTTGGAAGAATCTTCCTTAATATCAAGCGTTATCTCTATAAATGAAAAACGATAATTGGAATTGCAGTCTTCCGGAACAAAAACTACCAATGCCCTGTCTTTCGCTTCATCTGCAAGCATTCTGAAAGCCTCTTTGGAAAGTGAAACACGCGCATCGTTTTTTGAACTGTGCTTTACTTCATATACTACCAAATCAAGTGATTCACATGTTCCCAATTTCACAGCCTCTGTGGAATATTTCATCTGGGTTCTGAATAATACTTCTTCCTCAGATGGGATATAATCATTAGGCAGAAAACTGTTCTGCAAAAACTTTACAAAATCCTGTCGGTTATATGCTTTGTTAAATTCCATAACTAAATAATTTTCTTTTAAATTCTAAGGTTATTCCCCTTTTAAACGTTTAATCTCTCTATCAAAGTCTGAAACGTACTCTATGTCCTGTCTCTTACGGAATACTTCATATTCACGTTCAGCTTTTAATTTTGCCTCCAAAGCTGAAATACTTCCTGGACCTTCAAGCAACGGACGACCTGCTACTGTAAGGAACCCGTCAAGTATCTTGCTCCATTCCTTCATAGTTGTAGGGATTTCCTGTTCTGCACGGTCTTCTGCCAAATCAAGATAGGCAGATACAAGTCTGTTTATGGCTTTAAGGTGTTTCTCGTCCAGATAATTCTTGGCTATACTTACATCAGACTTCATTATCTTTCCATCAGGCTCATGTCGCCATGTAGTCAGTCCCATGTGTGGTTTTTCCGCATCAGCGGTATGGTATATGATTTCGGCTGCTGTCTTTCCGGAAATAGCCCAATGAAGTTTGTTCTGCACAGTTGCAAAAAACTGTTTTGTTTCAGGAGCGTCTTTATCATAGTCTATGGACAAAGCATATATATCCGTTATTTTCTGATAGAAACGACGTTCGCTTGCACGGATCTCACGGATATCCTCGAGCAGTTCCTTAAAATAATCATGACCGAACTGGGTTCCTTGTTTCAGTCTGTCCTTATCCAACACATATCCTTTGGTGATAAACTCATTAAGAGTCTTTGTCGCCCACTGTCTGAATTGTACCGCCTCAACTGAATTGACTTTATACCCTACTGCAATTATTGCATCAAGATGATAGAAGGTTACTTCACGTTCAACTTCCCTTTTACCTTCTTTTTGAACTATTCGAATTTTTCGAATAGTTCGATTCTCCTGTATTTCAGCACTATTATATAATTCTTTCAAATGATAATTTATAGTATTAACATTAACACCAAATAACTCCGCCATTCTTTTTTGAGTAAGCCAGAATGTTCCATCCTCATACTGCACCTGAATACTTACATCACCGTTATTGCTTGTATATAAAATTATATTGCTTTCCATCAGTAGTCTTTTATTGAAGTTCTTCACTTAAAATCAATGTTTCATCACCATCACCCACCCTGTTCCGGGTATTGATTATACGTTCAATATAATCTATCGGGATTTTCTTAAGGAGTTTCTCTGCATCCTTTACTACAAGCTGGTTGATGAATCTTATTTCATATCCGGACAAAGCGTCGGCTTTTACTACCTGTATCAAATCTTCAAGATAGTCTTTCGGTAATACCTGTCTGTTCATCAATACCTTTATTTTCGCCTGCGCGTTTATCTGGTCTTTCTCGTTTCTGTCTTTTACATCGCTGCTAAACAGTGATGATTTGACTCTCTGATAAACGTAATCGAAATCTTTGCTTAAAGCCACAGGCTCCTCATTTTTATCTGCCTCAAACAATGATATGGCTTCTTCTGCCGAAATCATGAGCGGCGGATTTACTGTATCGCCTATCTTGAAAACGAAATCATCGCCTTTTCTACCAAACATCAAGACTCCTTTCTTCGGTTTTTCTATATCTCTTGCTGTACGGGCACGATGTGGCATATCCATTGCCGCATCGTAATCTTTGGTTCCTTTCAGAGAGTTTATCAGTTTCCTGTAAGGCGTGTCCCATGAGGCTTCTTCACTTCGGGCAAACTCTTTGCGGTAGCGTTCCTTGAAGAATGCCTTTACTTCTTCTTCCTTTGTCAAGGCCTTGGTATCTTCACCCATTATGGCATGTATCATTGCCATTTTAAGGGTTGATATTTCCTTGGTTCTTGTCTCGGCTTCGCCCACATCTGTAGGGAAATAATTATAGATATAGAGTTCATCAAAGACTTTCTTGTTTATACGGTTTATACGCCCTATTCGCTGTATGACGCGAGTTGGGTTATATGGTATATCGTAATTGAATATCGCTCCGGCACGGTGGAGGTTGTAACCTTCGGATATGGCATCTGTGGCAACAAGAATATGATAGTCATTCTGCTGTAACGCCAGTTTAAGTCCGGCATCGAAATTTGCCCTGATAATGTCTTTATTAGTTGGAGTAGCGTCTGCCGAAGTATATTTCATTACAGGCAATCCTGCTTTTGCAAGTGCCTCACCAAGATAGTTGACTGTATCGGCATACTCTGAAAATACTATCAGCTTTCTGTCAGGTTCTTTTTCCATCTTCTCACGTATGATATTTACGAAAGAATCCAACTTAGGGTCGAACTTGATAATATTTTCCTTTCCAAACCACTCCTCACGGAGATTCTGTAGCAGACGGATATCAGCCTCTACATCAGAAACAAATTCGTCTTTAACATATTTCATGTCTATCTCGAAGAATCCTCTCGATTCGTATTTTTCAAAGAGTTCTTCTATTTCACCCATACCGTCCTCGCTTGAATCATAAAAGGCTTCCACATCAGGAAGATTTCCTTTCTTGAATACCGGAATTTTGTTTCTCTTTTCAATCCATCGCAGAAGGTGCTCGGATGACTTTATCATATAGTCGATTGAAGCACGGAATGCAGCCACAGAACTTTCAAAACGCGCCACGAGCAAACGGCGCATGAATTTTGCGATATTAACCTGTCGTCCTAACAAAAGATTGAGTTTTACTCCTGTCTTTTCTTCAAGTTCATTGGCTAATTTATCCTGCAAATCTTCATGTATATACGATACCGGAGAATAACGTGCGGCCTTGAAATGATAGGTGGCGTTATTAGCTTCTTCCGAAGGGCTGATTCGTTCAAGAGTAGAAAGATACAATCCTTTTAGTTCACTCAAATCGTATTCCAGTTCTTCCGGGTCGTTTGGAAGTACAAGCTGTATATTCTGCTGTTTCAAGTCATCGGCATATTCCGGAATATCCTGTAAGTCAAGTCGGGAACGACGCACTACCAAAGGACTGATAATGGAACGTATCTTCTTTGCAATATTGTTTACCTCAGCTTTTACTTCGCTCTCTGATGTTTTTCCTGCCATTTGGTCATCACGTAATGTCTTATATTTATCTATCAGGTCCTTGAATGATGCCCCTAAGTTTTCTACTGTTTTAAGGGTAGATTTTGTTGGTATCTGAAAGAGTTTTATCAGAGCGTAAATATCGGCAGGCTGGTTATTGAACGGTGTGGCTGTCAATAGCAAAACCTTGTTGCCTGAACACAGGTTATGCAGCATGGCATAATCCTGAGTGTATTCGTTGCGGAAACGGTGAGCCTCGTCAATGATTATAAGAAACTGTTCGTCGGCTTTTACAAGTTCCTGAAAATGTAATAGGGCATCTTCTATTTTTCCGGCACTGAATACCGTTGCTGTGAATCCGAATTCATCCCTATACCCTTCCCACTGTTTATAAAGGTGTGGCGGACAAATTACAATAGTCCTTAATCTCAGATTGCGGGCTATGGTAGAAGCAATGACACTCTTTCCCAGGCCTACCACATCTGCCACTATCGCACCGTTATGATTGTTCAAAGCATTAAGAGCCATCTGAACGGCATCTGTCTGATACTTCAAGTTTGAGTATTTACCTTCTGTTATGTCATGCGGTGTAAGGATATTGTTGGTTGTGGGTATATTGAAGTATTCCTTCAGCACTCTGATGTACATCAGATATGGCGAATACATGGTGTCATACCATATACGTGTCATCACCTTGTTTTTCCATTCATCAAGATTGTCTTTACTTGCAATAACTACAGAACTGTCCCACAGTTCGTCAAACAGCCTTTTGCCTTCTTCATAATCCTGCTTATCATTGAAACGGGCATTGAGTTCCAGACGTCCTTTCAATCCCTGATAAGAAAGATTGCTTGAACCTGTAATAAGAACACCGGGCAATTCTCCACCTTCGTTCATCATATCATTGTATGCGAACAAATACATCTTAGAATGGCAAGGGTAGAGTGTTTTGCGGATTTCCAATGTTCCATCAAGTATCTTTCCATAAAACATACTGAATTGCTCCAACTTCTTAGCCGAATCAAGGAAATCAGAATTATTGAACAGATTTATAAATTGTTTGTAATAATCCTCTTTTACGATATTGCGGGAAATAAAATCTTTTCTGACGTTTTCCACCTCGCTTATACGCTTTGATATATGCAAGTCTATATCCAGTCCAACCAATATCCTGATTTGCTTGTCCTTTAGATTTTCATTCAATTCAACATAACCGGAATAATAGAAATATCCAACTAATATATCTACCGCGTCAGTCTTCGGTAATATACCGTTTATAATATCTGATAAGAATTTATCGCTGTTCGTTATAAAGTTACTGCTCATTTCCTTGTGGTTTTACACTTCACTTAATCGCAAAGATAATAAAAAAATCTTAACCCATCCACTGAAAACCAGCCACATGATGCAAAAAAAACTTAGTGTAACAGCATATAAAAAACGAATAGTTTTCTTGTATCATTACCCATAAAAAAGTATTTTTGCCATGAATAATTCTATAAACCACAGTGTGGTTTATGAAAACTACACTGTAATTTTTACAAACCACACTGTGGTTTGTAAAAACACAACTTTTATTTACAGATAATAAAAGCATAAAACAAACTTTATTACAGCAAGCAAATAACTTTTCATACTAACAAAGTAAACTTTTACAGACTATGGCAAAATACGTGATGCAGGAAATGAATAATCTGCATAAGGAAGGAGAAACGCTACTCTACCCAAGAATGGTGATAGACGGCTGTTGCGAAACCGAAGAACTGGTGGAGATGATTACCAAAGGCTCCACACTGAGAAAAGGTGAAGTTATGGCAGCTTTGCAACTGGTAGCAGACGGAATGGCTTCGATGATGGCACACGGCCGTTCGGTACGGCTTGAAGGTATAGGACTGTTCACTCCAAGCCTGTCATTAAAGGACGGAAAGGAAAGAGAAGACACTGAAGGCGACTCTCCACGACGCAACGCGCAAAGTATAGAAATAGGAGGCATAAACTTCCGTGCGGAAAAGACACTCGTAAGAGATACAAACATGCAGTGTAACCTGCAGAGACAGAAGGGTGACTGGCGATGCAACAGATCGAAATTCTCGCCCGAAGAAAGGTTATCCATCGCGCTGAATTATCTTGAAACAAACTACTCCATGACAGTTGCCGAATACAAACAACTGACAGGACTAAGCCACACTACCGCCGGAAAAGAGCTAAAGAAATGGGCGGCTACACCCAATTCCGGAATTTATTTCAAGGGCAACGGCTCTCACAAGATTTATATAAAGAAGAATCAGGATAATGTATAAAAAACACATAGCCAAGTCCGCGACAGGATTTGGCTATGTGTTTTAAAAAGTAAGACAATTATCAACGTACTATATTATAACTTCCGGCAACATATTCTTTCGGCTCGGATTCACCCGGTACAGTTACAGAAGCTGTACAGCCTTCAGGAATGGTAAACTCCCATATCCATTTATCGCCTTCATACCTCCATGCGCTCTTGATAAGTCCTGAGGCCGAATTATATACAGCGTTGACAGAACCTAGCCTCTTGTCCGGTACAGGTTTCATAATAATATGTCGGAAACCAGGATTGGCAGGATCGGAAGCTATACCGGCAACACTTTCCCAAATCCACTCGCAAACAACACCGTATGCGTAATGATTGAAACTGTTCATTCCTCTCGGTCCCATACCTTTTTCAATCATATAGCTGTTCCATCTTTCCCAGATTGTAGTCGCGCCATTATCAACAGAATATAGCCAGCTAGGATTTTTTCTCTGAAGGAGTAATTCCCATGCTATATCCGACATTCCGTTTTCCGTAAGTACAGGCATAAGGATTGATGTTCCGAGGAATCCTGTCTGAAGACAATTACCGTGGTCGGCAAAATTTTTCCTTAAACGGACTATCATGTCATCTTTAGCCTTACCTTCCACTATACCGTTTTTCAGAGCAAAAAGCGCGGGTGTCTGCATTGTATTGAGAACAGAAGTCTTAAATTCTCCATTGGCATTAAGGAACTTATTTCTGATATATGCTTTTGCCTCTGAAACCATATTTTCATAACGTGAAGCGTCTCTACCGGTAGCGACAGCCATATCACGCATCATACCGGCATCAATTACCCAATATGAGGCACTAAGGTAGTTCCAATAGTCTATGGCATCGGGCAAAGGGGTACGCTTACCTTTCGCGTCTTTATGGAACGCCCCACCTCCCCAACTTTCCAACGGTTCATAACTAAGCCAGTCTGCCCACTGATAATTTCTGTTCTCCTCTTTCAGTAGATTATGGTCATAACGGGTTTCATTGACGTTATTCATATATTTTTCCATTGAATCCCAACAACTGTTTATTATAGCGGTATCTCCAAACTGTTTCCAAACGGTCCATGGAACTATTATTCCGGCATCGGCCCAACCAACTCTCATCATCTCACCGCCATACTGCGCCAATGGGGCGACACCAGGAAGACCACCTGTCGCGCTCTGTGTATCCATCATGTCGCGCATCCATTTATGAAAGAATGATGACGTATTGGCAAAGAAAGAACCTGTTTCCGCAAAGACCTGGGTATCTGCCGTCCAACCCAAACGTTCATTACGTTGGGGACAATCGGTAGGCACTGAAAGATAGTTTGAACGCTGTCCCCACAATGTGTTGGAAATCAATTTATTGACAAGTTCATTTCCTGTCGTGATGGTTCCAATTTCCATCTCTTTTGAAATTGATGTTACGGGTACCGACTTTATGCTGTTTATACAGACCTTATCTGACGCGGAAATTGATACAAAACGATAGCCGAAAAACGTATTGCGCGGACAGTATTCCACATCTGAGCCGGAACCCGCAAAAATATATTTTAGTTTCATGCCACTGTCCGGTGTTCTCAAATTCAAGCGATGCACACTACCTTCAGGACCGTCCATACCACGGCTTTTCAAACCATTTCCGTCATTTAGAAGTTCTGAAGGGAAACACTCAAGAACAGTTCCTTCTGCCGCACTGAACACAAATGAAGGAACGGCAGCGCAATTCTGACCAAAATCAATGACAAGATTTTCGCCGGGGTTGACTGTCATCGGCTCACCTGCCTTGTATTCTCTTTCAATAATAACCTTTCCGTAAGCGTCATCACTCTCGCCTGTTACGCCTTTCCATACGTATGCCTTTACAGGAGAGAGAACAAGGTCCGGACGAAAATATATTTCACCGCCATTGGAAGGCAATATTTCTCCTCTGAATTCGGTATTTATCTCCGGAGTTGTCAATTTTTCGGGAGTTTCATAACCGGGCTTTATGCGCGCGTCATACTCCTCACCGTCGAATATTGAGGCATGAGTAACAGGTCCGGCTATACCGGCTTTCCAATCATCAGTATTAGTTCCGAACAGTTCCTTGCTCCCATCATCGTATGTCAGCTCAAGAACTGAACGGAAAGCACATTTTTCTCCAATCATTCCTTCGTGACCGCCCGGTGTAATAATCTTATCGGCCCACCAGCCCGGCGTTACCTGTGCTGAAAATATATTCTCATCACCCTTGTCGGTATTCATAGCTCCGGTAACATCATAAGTAAACGATAATTTTGTTTTTTCATAATGTGTAAACCCTGGCTTTAATATCTCATTTCCTATTATCTCACCATTAATATAGATATCATAAACACCCAATCCCGTAGTCATCCAACGTGCGGCCACCACATCCTTACTGTTTTTTACAGAAGAAAGGAACCAGCTTGCGCCGTCGGCAGACCTTGTACCATTCGTGACTTTACCTGTCACCACCGGAGCATTGACAACAGAAATCCATGATGAAGAATCCCATGCAGAAGCATCTATCGCGTCAACACGACAAACGTCATTCCCCTTTTTACTCTCGCAACCAACTGTGAACAAAGACATTCCGACAATAATATACGGAATACTTTTCTTAAATAAATTTGTTTTCATATAAATAAATAGATTATTGAGTTATAACGCAAACTTACTGAATTTCTTTTTCATTATCAATCTCTTTATCAAAACTTATCACAAATATCCATAATTGGGCGGAACTTTGAAATATTTTATGTACCTTTGGACTTCGGTATAAAAAAATAACATAAAACTGCTTATATGGAAAATAGAAGTTTAGTTACAATTGCCGGACATTCCAAGGAGAAAATACTTTACCTTCTGGAAATGGCAAGAGAATTTGAGAAGAAGCCGAACCGTAGCCTTCTGGACGGAAAAATAGTGGCAACACTGTTTTTTGAGCCATCTACCCGTACACGCCTCAGTTTTGAAACCGCCGCAAACCGCTTGGGCGCAAAAGTAATAGGATTTACTGACCCGAAGGTGACAAGCTCATCGAAAGGCGAAACGCTGAAGGATACCATAATGATGGTGAGTAACTATGCGGACATAATAGTGATGAGACACTATCTGGAAGGTGCGGCAAGATATGCCAGCGAAGTTACAAAAGTGCCTGTAGTAAATGCCGGAGACGGAGCGAACCAGCATCCTTCGCAAACCATGCTGGACTTATATTCCATATACAAGACTCAGGGAACTCTGGAAAACCTGAACATCTACATGGTGGGCGACTTGAAATACGGTCGTACCGTACATTCACTGCTTATGGCCATGCGCCATTTCAATCCTACATTCCATTTCATCGCGCCTGACGAGCTGAAAATGCCGGAAGAATACAAGATTTACTGCAAGGAACATAATATAAAATATGTGGAGCATACTGAATTCAACGAAGATGTAATAGCTGACGCCGACATACTTTACATGACACGTGTACAAAGGGAACGCTTCACTGATCTGATGGAATATGAAAGAGTGAAAGATGTATATATTCTGAACAACAAGATGTTGGACAAGACACGCCCTAACCTGCGTATCCTGCACCCGCTGCCAAGAGTAAACGAAATAGCATACGATGTGGACGAAAATCCAAAGGCTTATTACTTCCAACAGGCACAAAATGGGTTGTATGCGCGACAGGCAATACTGTGCGACGTGTTGGGAATAACACTTGACGAGGTGAAAGCCGATACAGAAAAATAATAACGGAATATAAACATTGACATGATTATGAACGAAAAAAAAGAACTGCAGGTAGCCGCTCTTGAAAACGGCACTGTAATAGACCATATACCGTCCGACAAACTTTTCACCGTAGTTTCATTGCTGAACCTGAAAGATATGGACAGCAATATCACCATAGGATATAACCTGGAGAGCAAAAAACTCGGAAAGAAGGGTATCATAAAGATTGCCGACAAGTTTTTCAGCGACGAGGAGATAAACCGTATTTCTGTGGTAGCGTCAAACATCAAGCTGAACGTGATAAGAAATTATGCTGTGGTGGAAAAGAAAGAAGCGATTATGCCGGACGAACTGAAAGGTATTGTGAAATGTAACAACCCTAAGTGTATTACAAACAACGAGCCTATGCAGACTTGGTTTCACGTGACAGACAAGGAAAAAGGACTGCTGAAATGCCACTACTGCGAAAAAGAGCAGCAGAAGGACAACATAAAACTTATCTGACAATGAAGCAGGACTGGAAACCGGGAACAATGGTTTATCCGCTGCCTGCCGTAATGGTGAGTTGCGGCAGCTGTGAAGAAGAATATAACATTATAACTGTAGCGTGGGTAGGTACTATATGTACCAACCCACCTATGTGTTACATATCGGTAAGACCCGAAAGACACTCCTACCCTATACTTAAGAAGAATATGGAGTTCGTGATAAACCTTACTACCAAAGATATGGCATACGCGACTGACTGGTGCGGAGTAAGGTCAGGAAAAGACTTCAACAAGTTCAGCGAAATGAAACTCACACCGGGAAAAGCGTCGGTGGTGAATGCTCCCATAATAGAGGAATCGCCGCTATGTATAGAATGCAGGGTAAAAGAGGTAATGTCATTAGGTTCGCATGACATGTTCATAGCCGATGTGGTAAACGTGAAGGCTGACGAAAAATACCTGAACTCCGAAACCGGAAAATTCGAACTTGCACAGTCGAACCTACTGGTTTATGTGCATGGAGGATATTATGAATTGGGAGATAAAATAGGAAAATTCGGTTGGTCAGTAGAGAAAAAGAAATAGCATGAAGAAATTATACTTATACATACTTTCAATGCTTGTCTTTGCATGTAACACAAAAATACATGCACAAAATGTCATGCTTCAGGAAATCAAGACAGACAAACAGAAAGTAAGCATAGGTATAAAGGGAGGGTTTAACTCCACTATGATGTTTACAGACAAACTAAGCTATGGAGAACAGGATATAACGGATTTACAGAACAATTACAAGGTGGGATACGTAGCCACCATGTTTGTAAGAATACCTGTAAAGAAACAACACTTCCTGCAACCGGAGGTCTCTTACGCGATATCACAGGGTAGTATAAGTATGAGCAACCTCAGGGAAAACGCTACAATACTTGAAAGTAACGCGCTGATAAGAACAAAAATATCCTCTCTGGAAGTTCCTCTGCTTTACGGATATAAATTTATTGACTCATATCCATACGGCATGTCATTCTTCCTCGGTCCAAAAATGGCATGGACAATAAAAAGGCAAAGTTACAGCGAATATTCAGGATTCTATCAACGGAATATCACAGAAAACATAAGACCTTTGAATTATAGTGCTGTTTTAGGTATAGGAGTAAATATCTCGAATGTATTTTTCGATTTCAGATACGAAATAGGCTGCAACAACATCACTAAATCGGTATCCTACGATAAGGAATTGACAGTGGAACCATACAATGAAAAAGAGATAATACTGAAAAGAAGGAAAAACATTCTCAGCTTTTCAGTAGGAGCGATATTCTGACAAAAATAAGATTACTAACATATTTTAAAAACAATTTATTACAACTATGAAAAGAGATGATTTGATTTTCGGAATTATAGAAAAAGAACACCAGCGTCAGCTGAAAGGTATAGAGTTGATAGCTTCGGAAAACTTCGTAAGCGACCAGGTAATGGAAGCTATGGGTTCATGCCTTACAAACAAATATGCCGAAGGCTATCCCGGCAAGAGATATTACGGCGGTTGCGAGGTAGTTGACCAAAGCGAACAGATAGCCATAGACAGACTGAAACAGATTTTCGGCGCAGAATGGGCAAACGTACAGCCACACTCAGGAGCACAGGCCAATGCGGCGGTATTCTTAGCTGTACTTAATCCGGGCGACAAATTCATGGGACTTAACCTGGCACATGGAGGACATCTTTCACACGGCTCGGCTGTAAACACTTCCGGTATTCTATATACTCCATGCGAATATAACCTGAACAAAGAGACTGGTAGAGTGGATTACGACCAAATGGAAGAAATCGCCTTGAGAGAAAGACCGAAACTTATAGTAGGTGGCGGTTCAGCTTATTCAAGAGAATGGGACTACAAGAGAATGAGAGACATTGCCGACAAGGTAGGCGCATTGCTGATGATTGACATGGCTCATCCTGCAGGTCTTATAGCTGCCGGGCTGCTTGACAACCCTGTGAAATATGCTCACATCGTAACTTCTACCACTCACAAGACACTACGCGGTCCTCGCGGTGGTGTAATAATGATGGGTAAGGATTTCCCTAACCCATGGGGCAAGAAAACTCCAAAGGGTGAAATCAAGATGATGTCGCAGCTTTTGGATTCTGCTGTATTCCCGGGAATACAGGGTGGTCCGCTGGAACACGTCATAGCGGCAAAAGCTGTAGCATTCGGCGAATGTCTGCAACCTGAATACAAGGAATATCAGATACAGGTAAAGAAAAATGCTGCGGCATTGGCACAGGCTCTTATGGACAAAGGATTTACTATCGTATCAGGCGGTACAGACAATCACTCAATGTTAGTTGACTTGAGAACTAAATATCCTGATCTTACAGGTAAGGTAGCAGAAAAGGCTCTGGTATCGGCAGACATAACAGTGAACAAGAACATGGTTCCGTTTGATACACGTTCCGCATTCCAGACTTCAGGTATCCGTTTGGGTACTCCGGCCATCACTACCCGTGGAGCTAAAGAGGATTTGATGTACGAAATAGCAGAAATGATAGAAACTGTACTTTCGAATGTTGATAACGAAGAAGTGATAGCTTCAGTAAGAGCAAGAGTAAACGAAAAGATGAAGAACTACCCTATCTTTGCTTATTGATAATAAACATAGTCCGGTGTAAGCACTACGCCGGACATGATTATAACATTAAATAGAACTAAACACTTAATTAAAATGAAAGCATACAAATATATAGCACTAATCATATCAGCCGGAATAATTATGAGCGGTTGCGGTATGACCAACACAGCAAAAGGTGGTTTAATAGGTGCCGGAAGCGGTGCAGGATTAGGCGCACTGATAGGAGGACTTGCCGGAAAAGGTAAAGGAGCCGCAATAGGAGCCGCTGTGGGTGCGGCCGTTGGTACAGGAGCAGGAGTGCTGATTGGTAAAAAGATGGACAAAGCTGCCGAAGAAGCCGCCAAAATAGATAACGCACAGGTGGAACAGGTAACAGACAACAATGGTCTGCAGGCTGTAAAAGTAACTTTTGCATCAGGAATATTGTTCAGTACAAGCAGTTCTACATTAAGCACATCAGCTAAAAATTCCTTGACGGATTTCGCCAACAACGTACTCAAACAAAATCCAAATATGGATGTATCAATATATGGATATACAGACAATACGGGATGGAGAAATTCAACAGCTTCAGAAAGCATACAGAAAAACATAGAGCTTTCGAAGCAACGCGCGGCAAGCGTATCAGGTTATCTGCTGACATGCGGTGTCTCAGGAAATCAGATAAAGACTGTTGAAGGTTTCGGAGAAGAAAATCCTGTTGCCAGCAATGATACTGAAGCCGGAAGACAGGAAAACAGACGTGTGGAAATCTATATGTACGCAAGCGAGGAAATGATAAGACAAGCCGAAAACGGTACTCTTCAATAATAAAAATAAAAGAGAGTTATCCATGTGGACGACTCTCTTTTATTTTACTCGTATAACTCTTATTCCGGTATGTTTTTTTCTGTCTTTAAGATAATTGTATAACGGTAAAGGGTCAATTATAACTTTTCCATGAAGTGACGACGCATGAAGAAGATGCAGGCGTCCGTCAATCCATATCGCAAAGCCTAAATGAACTACATCAAGACCCGGTAATGCTGTAGTCAATGCAAGGATATCTCCATCATTTACCGATAACTCTGATTGTGATGAACAGATAAGTTTTTTGGGGATATAAGGCATTTTATAATTTTTCCACCTTTCCTCTAATTTACACATCTCGTCAACCAGAGAATCATTGTTTTTCAGTTTATTATAAAATCCGGAATGTGTTGTCATATAATTAAGAGAAAAGACTTTTGTACAATATTCACCAGTCCGAGTTATTTCATTCAATATGCCTTTCTTCTCATTATCATACACCCAATCGGAAAAATAATGGAGACGGGAAGCATAACCCTTTATTATACCATTCCTGTATCTTATTTTCTTTAATGCCTCTACATAACTTTCATACATGAGACCGGTTTCCAAGGATGCGATGTACATAGCCAGGACTGTCTCGATATATGTAGTACAATCTAAAGAATCAATACGTACGACAAGGCTTTCTTCATGACCGGAATCCAATGTACCTCCACGGTATGGGACATCAATCAGACTTTTGGCAAAAAACATCAATCTTTCACTTTCCGAATGGTAAGACATGTAGGCAGACTTCCTTAACAGACTGTCAATCCGCAAGGAATCTGTCTGTCCGGAAAAGCATATAGCGACATTCAACAATGCTCCTGCTAAGGCACAGAATATTCTATTTGACATCATCTTCCGGTTCACCTTTAAGTATCGGTAAAGTAACTTTGTACTTGACAGCTATTATTCGCACTATAAAAACCGACGCACCACACGCTATCTGTGACAGATAACTTTCCAATCCTATAAGATAGCAAAGCCATAATACGATACCACCTATAACACATGCCATGGCATATATCTCTTTTCTGAATATGAGGGGAATCTCGTTTATGAATACATCACGTATCACTCCTCCGGCAGCTCCGGTTATGCATCCCATAATTATCGCCACCCAAAAAGAGTAGCCCAAATCAAGGCTTTTCGTCGCTCCTACTACTGTAAACAGAGCCAGTCCGATACTGTCGAATATAAAAAATGTATTGTTTAATTTAATCAGGTATTGGCGGAACAATATAACAAAAAACATTGCCATGCCTGTACATATAAGATACATCGGATCTGTCATCCAGGCAGGAGTGACATCAAGAAGTAAGTCACGCAATGTTCCTCCGCCTATGGCAGTGGCAAGACCTACCACGTATGCTCCAAACCAGTCAAAACTTTTGGCTGAAGCTAAACGGATACCACTTATAGCGAAGGCAAAAGTTCCAATAAAATCAAGTATTTCTACAAAAGACGGAATTTCAAACATATCACTTTTATCTCTTTACTTTATAATCACCAGGTATAATTCACACCAAAACTAAACAGCTCCTGAAACTGGAAATAACTTTCGTCCGGCTCTTTTGATACTCCATCATCAAATCGTCCGTGCATGAACAGTTTGGTTGACAAGTATTTGTTCAATACAAATGTAAACGTATTTTCCCACTCGCTGAATACTTTCTCGTAATTTGTCGTATAAGAGAACTTTGATTCCCACAAAAGTGAAGGAATTATTTTCCATGTTAGTGTAGCATTAATACGTGAACCTATTTCGTTCTCTTTTTTATGTCCCTCTTTAATATTAAATTTGGTCGGATCAACATCATCGCTCCTAACACTGTAAAGAGTATAGTTTATAGGGTTAAGAAGTACAGAAAGATTAACCTTGCCATCTTTTGTGTATTTATAGTCCATACCGAGACCGATATTCAATGTAGCAGGAGAGAATAACGCTGAAACCAAATTATCTGAATTTGTTTCATAATTTGAAAAGAACTGTGTCTGGAATTCCGCGGAAAGCGTATAATACCAGTTCTGGATAGCTTTGTATCCTAATTTCGATGTAAGACGCAACAAGTCATTGTTTGCCTTATATGTATGTACGGTATCCGACGGAGCCGTAATAAAACCTAATTTCCATTCTAACTTGGTTTCAAACTGGGTTTTCTGCTTATCATCATACTTTATCTGCCAGGTAAAACCCGAAAGTAAGGATTTGGTACTCTCACCTCCTTTATACCAGTTTTCAGATATATAGTTTTGGGAGAATTGCAGATAACCGCTTCCTCCATACGTCCAGAAATTAGGTTTCAAGACCAGCAAATCAGATCCTTCCATTTGAGTAAAACCTGCATTGTTGTCTATCAGACTGATTATATCATCCTCACGATAAGCCGAAGTCATATCCTCAAGCGTAAGAAAGTCGAGACTGTCAAGGCTTGCCTCATTTTTCCTTACAAGTTCAGGGTAATTAACATAAAAATCAAGTAATTGCCTGTTTATCCGCTTATCCAGTTCTGAAGAAATAGACATATCAGGCATTCCTTTCTGAAGAATGGAAACCTTTCTTACAGAATCTTCAACTATAATGTCCTTAGGATACCAGCCAACCAACGAAGTGGCTTCTTCAAACGATTTGGAATAATATGTTAATGGTACAACAAATTTATAATAATCAGACTTCATATTTATTTCTGACAGTGACAAATAAATATCATCCCATCTGTCTTGTGCAAAATCTGAATATTTCCTGTAATCAGAATATATCTTATTCAACTTAATCACTGACTGTGGAATCACTACAACAGGTTTCTTCGGAATATGTTTGGATATTGTGTCAGTCTTTTTTGTTACAATAGTATCCGACGAAACCTTTATTATAGAATCCGTTTTCAAAGAATCATTATTAATCAATGTATCAGATACAACTTTGAACAATGTTGTATCATTCAACAAGGAATCAATATCTATTATAGAATCAACCTGAACTTGAACAATAGATTGTTTTACCAGAGAATCCTTTTTAGTATCATCATCAAAAGGAGTACCGGCAAACAAATTTTCAAAGATAAATAAAGATGCCAATAAAAGTAAAGCCGTTAATGTTTTCATTATTTTATTTTTGTGTTATGAATTAACTGCAAAAATACAATATATTTCATTTATAGAATATTAAATACTATGGAAATATGTAATACAAACGAAACTTAAAGCGGTATTTATAATGTTTTGATAATTTATACCTTGACATTCGGCTTTTTTTTATAATTTTGCACACTTGTAGAAATAGTTCTTTTTGAATCAATTTTTTAAACATACATTATTGTGGCAGAAACAAAGTACATTTTCGTAACAGGTGGTGTTGCCTCTTCATTAGGTAAAGGTATCATTTCATCTTCAATAGGTAAATTGCTGCAAGCAAGAGGCTACAGCGTAACTATCCAAAAGTTCGACCCGTACATTAACATTGACCCGGGTACTCTGAATCCGTACGAGCACGGTGAATGCTACGTAACTGTTGACGGACATGAAGCCGACCTTGACCTTGGACACTACGAACGCTTCCTTGGCATCCAGACAACAAAGGCTAACAACATTACTACAGGACGTATTTACAAAAGCGTAATCGACAAAGAACGTCGCGGTGACTATTTGGGAAAAACTATCCAGATTATCCCTCATATCACTGACGAAATAAAGCGTAACGTTAAATTGCTCGGTAACAAAAAACAGTTTGATTTCGTTATAACAGAGATTGGTGGTACAGTTGGCGATATCGAATCATTGCCATATCTTGAAAGTATCCGCCAGTTGAAATGGGAACTTGGCAGAAATGCTTTGTGTGTTCACTTGACATACGTTCCTTATCTTGCCGCCGCAGGCGAGTTAAAGACAAAGCCTACTCAGCACTCAGTAAAAGAACTTCAGTCTGTAGGTATCCAGCCTGACATTCTTGTATTACGTACAGAACACGAACTGAGCCTTGGATTGAGAAAGAAAGTCGCATTGTTCTGCAATGTTGACGAAAATGCTGTAATCCAGTCAAAAGACATGCCTACAATCTATGAAGTTCCTCTCCGTATGCAGGAACAGAAACTTGACGTTACAATCTTAGAAAAGATGGGATTGCCTGTAGGCGAAACCCCAAGTCTTGGTCCTTGGAAAGAATTCCTGAACCGCAGGTACAATGCTACTGAAAAAGTTAGAATCGCATTGGTAGGCAAATATGATTTGCAGGATGCTTACAAATCAATCCTTGAAGCATTGTCACAGGCCGCTACTTATAATGACCGTAAGGCAGACATTCACTTCGTAAACAGTGAAAAACTTACTGACGACAACATCGCAGAAGCTCTGAAGGATATGGACGGAGTTATTATCTGCCCGGGATTCGGACAACGCGGTATAGAAGGTAAGTTTGTGGCTATCAAATATTGCCGTACACACAATGTTCCTACATTCGGTATTTGCCTTGGTATGCAGTGTATGGCTATCGAATTTGC
>CALUIE010000013.1 GCA_944320605.1 uncultured Phocaeicola sp.
AAACGCGCATTACATCTGGTACTGGTTTACAGGTATTGGTGCCATTTCGGCTATTGCGCTTATAATTTATGCTAAGGCTACAAAGAGTGGAAAATGATATTCTGTTCAGTGAACGGCTGCTGAACGGGCAGTGAACATCTTTTGAAAAGGAGAAGACGCATAATGAATGGGTTCTGAGGTCATTCGTTTTGCGTCTTCTTATTATGTGTAAAGGTTTGCAATGTTCTTGCAAAGGTTTTGCAAAGCTTTTTTAATCCTTTCTCTAATAGTTTTTAAACGGTATTTAAATGATGTTTAATAAGTGTTTAATGTTGTATCTATTCTATTCTTTTATGAATACAGAAAGTACAAACATGCATAAAAAAAGCCAACAATCTCCCAATTACAAGACTGTTGACCTTTATTATAGTTATAGAAAGTCTTTCTTATTTAATATTATTTTTGGCTTTATAATCTTTTATAAGTTCTTTGGCTGTTTCTTGGGCAGATTTATCTAATGTGTATGTATAGTCATCATCTTCGAAAGTTCCATTTTTCTTTACTTTTTCTTTAATGTTGATTAATATAAGTTTTTCTACTTTCTCTGCAAATGAAATATTATCTTTTATAAGAGCTTCTTTTAATATTGATAATAGGCAACCATTTAGAGGAGTAGCACATGCCATATATTGATCATTGTCAAAATCGCTCCCCTTTGTTTGTCTTTCTCCATAATTGAATACTCCTAATTTCCCACTTACATCATTAAAACATAACATAAATAGTTTTTCGGCATCAGAATTTTGGACATCCATTAGATATGAAGCTTCTGCTTTGAGAACTTGTATGGATTTAGGAATGTATTCGTCATTAAGACTGATTCTTTCATAACCACGATTTACAAGATTGGTATATATATTTTCAAGCATTCTGTTACATGCTTCAAAATCATTTGCTATTATAGCTTCTCTGATTGTTGTAGGCTTATTATTACTCTCACTGGTATCATCATCTTTACAGCTATTGAAACATTCTTGCATCAAACCTATAAAAAGTAGTATTGCAAGTGCATATAAAATAATTTTTTTCATTGTTATTATTAAAAATAGATTATGTTTATGAATTACATACCTGTTATTACTAAATGAACATCTGCAAGTCCTTGTGACATGTTATTTACTTTTACACCAAGTTTTTTACGCATAGTTCGTGCAAAGTCACGCCCCCATTGATATGCAGAATGCTGAGTTCCATCATCATTAAGTGTAGCTATACGAACATTTGTATATGAAAGCTCATATTTAGTGTTAGTGTTAAGTCTATATGAACCTTTTACCGTATGTGTATCCATATAGTCATCTATCCAGTTGGCATAGATGTCACCTTCTATACTTTCGTCTTGTAAGTTAATATTAGATGAATTTTCTACAGTAATACGAACTGAAATTTCACGACCTTTAGTAAGTACATCTGAAAAATACCTTTGCAATTCATTAGAGATGGATGGGATTTCTCTTTTTATTGACTGAGCAAAATCATCTCCGTTAATTGATGATGTTTTAGTACTGATAACCTTATTTGTGTATGCATCCATAAAGGTTAGTGTATAGTCTAATGACTTCTTGAATGTCTTGTGATTAAGAGTTGTTTTATAGTCAAATTCAACAATAATATCAGGCTTAGCAGTGTTCAAAAGAAGAGTTTTTGCATCCTTTGCAAGCTGGTCAGCTTCATCTGTTGCAGAACGATTACTTAGCTGTTTTAGGGTTTGTTCAAGGTCATTGAGCGGATATCCCATTTGGTTAAATTCGTTTTGAATAGCTGAAGTATAAGCTTTATTTGAAGAACTGTTAATCAAGTAGGACTGGTAATTACGTTCAATACCATTGGCTGTTTCTTTTAATGAATTGAAATCTTTAAGAACTCTATCACTCGGTAATACCATAATTTGAGGTAAAGCCTGGTCAATAGCATTGACATTTTCTTCCATATAAGCTGCTGAATTGTCAGACGCTCCTGCTGTTATGGAATTATTACTTGTTTTACTACCTCCTCCGCATGATGTAATTACTAAGGAACAAATTGAAAGTAACACAAAAATTGTTTTTTTTCTCATATTCTTTATTTTAGTTATTAATTATTTCTTAATTCTCGTTTGCTGCGTCAGGATTATAATTTACACTTACCTTGTCACCTAAACCGTAGCATAGCTTGTACCATAGCATTCTGAATGGTGAGTTTTGAGCATCTTCTAAAGCTATTCTTCTACGCATTTCAGATGAAGACATCTGTTTAGAAGATTTGGCTGCAAGTTCCATTTTCTTCATTTCCAATTCACGAGCTGCCATCTTATCTTGTTCTTGAGTTATATTTAAATTTTTGGAATAATTATCATAAATGCTTTGTGCTTCTTTGTATTGTGGAGAGTTTGATGGAATCATAGCCAAATAAGCTCCTATTTCAGGGTTATAACTTCCTGTTGATGCACTTATAGCTGCTTTCAGGTTTGCCAAAGTTTGTGTACTGTGTTTCTCTAACATCTTTGTTCCTACGTTTTCTAATTGTGACTGTGCATATTTGAATGTTTCTGTTGCTTCCTGTGGAACAGAGCGAAGTATTGCATAGGCTTCATCATACTTTCCTGTTGAAATATACCCGTTTACTTGCGATTTTATTTCATCAGTATGAGTATTGTAGTAATCTATTATTTTCTTAATTGATTGATTAAGCATATTTTGTATAGTGCTATTGTCTTTGAAATCTCTTGCTGCATTTATTGCGGCCTGTTTTTCATTGTCACCTACACCTACTAAATTAACAGTAGTTGTACCAAAAACAGCATCGCTAAGTACATTACCTACATATAATGTAACATTGTAAGTTATCATTGTTTTTTGAGGTGCTGTGCCTGTTAGCTTTTTATCAGCTCCGGTGATACCTGCAGCAAATACAAATGAGGGGTCTCCTCCCATACCACTAATACCATTGCGTGAAGCTACTGATAGCATTCTCATAGCGAGTTCTTCACTCATTTGCTTTGAAACAAAGTTCTCTTGGTCAGGATTTGGAGTCATAATGGTTAGTTTAATACCGTTTCCAATGATTGTTGCTGTATCTATTACTGATAGTGAAGCTCGTTTTGCTTCAATAGCTGCCTTACGTTCGGCATCAGTCATTGTTGATTCTTCTTGTTGTGGATTGAATTTTTTTCCACTTGTTTTGCTTGAGTTACTATTATTGCATGATTCCAATGAGAGTATTGACATCAAGCAAAAAGCCAGTAAAATTAATTTCTGTTTCTTCATTATTCTTTTATTTAAATAATTTAAAGTATTGTATTTATGCTATCATGTTGTAATGATGTATATATAAATCATTTCTTAAATATAGACTTTAGTATAGTGCCTCCAATTTTTCTTTCCAAACCTTGTTTGGTAGTTGGTACTCCTGTTTTTCTTGCTACTTTCTGCTTAATTGCAGTAATTCCTATTGCTCTTTTGAGTGAAAACGATACTCCCGGTATTTTCATAGCTATTTGTTATATTTTTTTCTTAAACATTTTACGCAACTAATAATTTCTTTGGGCGCGGATCTGTTATTAGATATGTTCAGTGGGTAATAATATGAACAGGAAGACAGCTCTTGCTTTTCTATATCTATTGCATCTTGATGTGTTTCAGTATAATCCCATTCCCAATAACAATTCTCTTCTATAAATTTGTTTAATATATTCTCACTCTTAGTCATATCTGTATTAAGAAATGAAGATAACGTCTGTCTCAAAGTTGATAGAAAGCCTGACTTGACAGATGAAGTAGTATGATGCTGACAGGTGTGCCATTTAATTCTCCCTTTCAAGTCTTTACTTATTCCAAAATATAGAGCAAAATATAATTTCTTGTTTATTTCTCTTTTCTGAATCATGTTTCTGTTTATATTGGGTAACTGATTTAGAATAATCATTGCCCCATCTTCCTGAAACCACCAGCGATATATCCCCGGTAAAGCTTTTATCGTATTATTCTTGTTAAGAAAATTACTGCGAATGTTTTTTATTGAATCAATATTTTCCATAATTACTTTTGTTTTAGTTTTTCAGTTAAGAAATTAAGAATGAATCCTATACCTTTAAGTCCATTATAAGGTAGTTCGTAATTTTTTATTCCATTATTACCTAAAAGGTATTTATAATAGGTTTTGCCTGCTAATAACATGAATTCATCATCTTCTAAGTTGCATCCTTCTTTTTCCAGTTGTGACAGAACATTATCAGCCCATTCTTTTTGCTTACTTGCTGGATATTTTAATAATGTTTCATTGTAGTATCCTATTGACTTTCCGGGTGAAAGTAATCCATATTTAGCCGAAAGAATATATATTTTGTCTGGATTCAATTTATTTGCATAACTCCATGCTTTCTTGAATAAAGTACTTATATATAAATCTTTGGCAGGCAAGGTTTCACCTTCATTTATTTGCTTCTTTTTTGAAACGCAAGATATGAGAATGATTTTCATCGTTTATATTTAAATTCTTGTTTGACTATTTATGCGTTTGTATATTTTATTAAGATTCATTCTTCTTTTGTTTATCCAAAAGTAGAAGAATTTTTCATCCTCCTTAAATTTGACGAATCCTAGACTTTTAATATAATTAAAAGCTTTTGTGTTATCTTTTAAACACGATGTTCTAAGTTTAATATTTTGATTTAGAATAGAATCTATCATTTTAAATATACCTCTATAATATAGAATAGATAGTTTAGTTGAAGTGTTCCATCCCCCTCCATGGATTGATAAAACCCTACAGCTATAACTTTCAAGATATATGTATATAAATCCTATTATATTATTGTTGAAGTTATCAATTAAAATATAACATTCTATAATATCTTTATAATCTGAAAGAAACTGATTCCATTCCTTATCCGATGAAATATCTGTTATAATTTTAGACCATTCATTAGATGGGAATTTACTACATAAATTAATTTCTTTTGTGTAAAGTTCCCATCTTATGAGTTTGTCCGATAAATGTTCTAATTTTACATCTAAATACATATTTATTTATTAGGTAGAGATCTCCTTAAAGCCTTTAACTCTTTAATTCTTGCTTTTTGGTTAGCGATTTGAGTCTTTAGATTTAAAACATTATCACCTTTTTTCTTTGTAGCTAAGAAACCTTGATATATTCCTAATTGTCTTTCTGCACCTGCAATCATTTTATCGCATTCTGCTTTTGTTTTTGGATTTGTTCCCATAATAATAAAATTTTTAATTTAGCTTACTCTTTTATGGATTTTCGGCAACCTCCGTGAGTCTCAAGTATTAATTTAAAAAAAAGCGTGGAGTTTGCTTTGTTATCGCAACTCGGTATCGCCAAACACCTTACAGAAATGAACAAAGACAATTAACCCACGCCTGAATGTAGTATAGACCGATATGGAGATACCATACCGGGTACATATACAAACAGAAAATGAGCGTAATATTGTCCTTTATCCTTCTGTTTTAGAAATTGGCGATTTCAGTTGCAGGATAAAAGCAAAAAACGCATTCTTTACGTCCAACCATTTCTCCGGTCGAACATTGCAAATATAACGTTTTTTGTTAATATTACGCTCTGTAGATATTTTTTTTTCAAAAATATGATTAATTCTTATGTCCGGTTTAGTCCAAATTAGTCCATTTATTTATTTATTAGTGAACGCTTACTGAACGCCCAGTGAACATGTGCCGAACAATGAAAAAACGCATAATGATTGAGGAGGGAATACTTTCATTATGCGTTTTCTGATATTACAAATTGTCTTAAAAAAGTTTTTTAATATTCTAATGGTCTTCGAATGACATTCTAACGCTATTCGACACTATTTAAACGCTATTTAAGCAGTATTTAAATGCTATTTAAATAACATAAGAAGAACCTCTATTTCTTATAAAGTATCAGTCCGGGGAATGTTCACCGAGCGTTCATTTCCCGTTCACTGACCGTTCGGTAGAAATTATCACTCCATTATAAGTTTCACTGCAGCCCAATTGTTCTTTTCACGATAGTGTACAAACTTGAGTCCGAGGCTTTCACCTTTGCTGCGTATGGCATCTATATCCTGTACATAGAATCCGCTCATATATATTTCAGAGCCTTTGTACATACATGCTGTATAGGCAGCCATATCGTTCAGAAGAATATTTCTGTTGATGTTTGCTATTATGACATCAAAAGGTTTGCGCCCTTCGAGGAGAGATGCGTCGCCAAGCTCGACTGTGATATTGTTGATATTGTTTAACGCTATGTTGTCGCGCGAATTGTTTACACACCAGTCGTCGATGTCGATGGCTGTTACAGGGTCTGCTCCTCTCATGCTTGCCAGGATTGCAAGTATTGATGTTCCGCAGCCCATGTCGAGTACAGATTTGCCTTTCAGGTCGGCGTCAAGCAGTTCGCCAAGGATAGAACTTGTTGTTTCGTGATGTCCTGTTCCGAAAGCCATCTGCGGATTAATGACAATGTCATATTCAGCCTTTGGATAATCTTTGTGGAACGTGCTGTGTATAACGCATCTGTTGTCTATTACAATAGGCTGGAAGAAATTCTTTTCCCATTCTTCGTTCCAATCCTTGTCTTCCGGTTCTGTTATGGTGTATGTTATCTCTGTATTGGGAATAGGGAAATCTGCTATTATGTTTTTTAGGGCTTCTTCGTCGAAAAGTGACTGTTGTATATAGGCTTGCATGCCTCCTTCGCATTCTACAAAACTTTCAAAACCTGCTTCAGCCGTAAGTGCGGAAAGGATGTCTGTAATAGTTTCATTACATGGATTAGCGGAAAATGTAACTTCAAAGTATTTCATATGTGGATATTTTTGTTTAATTTATGACGCAAAGATAATAAAAGAATGAATGGCATAATAATGTTGTTTACCTTTGTTTATCTTGATATTGTGAAATAATAAATTTAAATATGCTATATTTCAGATTAATTGTTTATCTTCGCATAAATGAATTGTTAAAATGTCATATATATGGAAAGGACTATTTTTAATAAGGCTCAACTGGAGATGCTTGAAATAATGGCAGGTGTACGTACAGAAAAAGAACTTGATGAACTCAAGCATGTGATATCGGAGTATTATGCCAAACGTGCCGATGAGGAAATGGATAAGTTATGGGAATCTGGACAATGGAGTGAGAAGACTTTGAAGGATTTAAGTGACGCTCATTACCGTACACCATATAAGCAATGAAAAGATTAGTAGTTTTGGATACCAATTGTTTGGTGCAAATGTTGTCAGTGCATAGTCCGTATCGTCCTGCATGGCAGGCTTTTCGAGATGGAAAGTATGTTTTATGCGTTACAAATGATATTCTGGAAGAATACCACGAGATTATCACACGTGTCGCAAATGAAGCGGTGGCTCATAATGTTGTAAATGCAATAGTACGTAGTCCATTTACCCGTTTTTTCACTCCGCATTTTCGTTTTCGCCTTATAGAACAGGATCCTGATGATAATAAATTTGTAGATTGCGCTATAGTGGCAGGTGCAGATTATATAGTTAGCGAAGATGCACATTTTCGTATATTGGATACAATTCCTTTCCCAAAAGTTTTGGTAATCAGATTGGAGCAATTTGTAGAAGAAATGAAAGAATTCAGATAAACTTTTCGATTCATAATTTGTATCGTCTCGTCCTGTTTTTATTAAATATAGGGTGGGGCGATATTTTTATTATGTAAACTCAAAATAGGGAAATCCCTATGATATATTAGGGAATTTCTATGTAACGTATGATATTACCATATTATATTTGTACGTGAAAAAAAGCATGATGTAACAAAACTTATAACTAAAGAAATTAAAGATATGAAGATGAGAAGAATAGTACTGGCTTCCATGCTGTTAGCTTTCCTGCCGTGGTTGGCGATGGCACAGAGTACTGACGACCTTTATTTTATCCCTAAAAAGGAGAAAAAGACCGAGGCGAGTCAGAAGGTTGGAGTGGTACCTAAGGAAGTCTCAAACAAAACGGTGAACGAGCTGCCGTCGAATACGGCCATAGTTGTGAAAGATGTGAAAGGAAATGTACGTGATGTTGACGAGTATAACCGCCGATACACATCGCGTGACAACACTTTTACATATGAAAATGATACTCTTTACATAGAAGAAAAGCCATATGGCGAACGTGGCGAATGGGTTAACGGATTCCAGGGCTCTGATATGGATTACGAATACGCGATGCGAATAATACGTTTCCGCAATCCGAGATATGCCATACCTATAAGCAGTCCTCTCTATTGGGATGTGGTTTATGGAGCATTCCCTTCATGGGATTGGAATGTTTATGACGATGGTATGTACGCCTATATCTTCCCTACATACACCAACAGTTTGTGGTGGAACTGGCGATGGTCATACGGTTTCTATGGTCCCGGATGGGGATTCGGTTTTGGATGGCACTCTCCATGGTACTCTCCTTGGTATTATGGTGGCTGGTATTCACCATGGTATGCCGGTTATTGGGGCGGATACTGGGGAGGTTACTGGAGACCGGGCTGGTATCATCACCATCATCATTACCCTTATTATGGATGGAACAGTGGATGGTACCGTTCCGGACATACAGACTACAGACCCGGCAGATACCAGTCATATAACAGAGGAAGTTCTGTTATTGGTTCAGGTTCGTCATATACAAGACGACCTCAAACCTCATCAGCTATAACTACAAACAGAGCTAATACAGCTGCCAGACGTTCATCAATAGGCAGGGTAGTTACAGGAAGTAATACAAGAGGAGATGCCACACAGTCTGTCAGACCGGGCAGATCGGCTACAGGAAATCGTGGAATTACCACAGGTACAAGTTCCGGTACACGTGTAAATTCAGGCAATACATACACACGTCCTAACACCGGAACATATACCCGTCGCAGCAATACTAGCATAGACAGGACAGGTTCTAATTATAATCGTCCTAGCAGTACTCGCCGAAGTTCGAACTATTATAATAATAACAACAGTAATACAAGAAGTACTTATCAGCGTTCAAATACAAGTTCGTCTGGTAGCAGTTTCAGTAGAAGCAGCAGTAGTTATAGCAGATCTTCTGGAGGCTCTGTAACACGTTCAAGTGGTGGCAGCAGTCGTCGCAGATAATTGTAATAAGTTGTTTCCTATAAATTTACAACACAATGAAAAGAATAAATATTTTTGCTATATTGACAATGTCCGTATCGGCATTGTTTGCACAGACACAATACGATGCAGCCCGGATAACCGGAACTGAACTGAACGGAACAGCGCGTTTTGTAGGTATGGGTGGCGCAATGGGAGCCTTGGGAGCGGACATATCTGTCATAGGTACAAATCCGGCAGGTATAGCCTTGTTCAGAAGCCATAATGTCGCGACATCATTCGGTTTTAACAAGAATATGACAAACAGTACATTCAATGGTACTAAAGTCGGTGACAGCCGTACCAAGGCATCTTTCGACCAGATTGGTTTTGTATATTCAAACAAGATAGGAAACAAGACAAACCTCAGATATCTCAATTTCGGATTTAATTATCATAAGGCTGCCAATTTCAACAGGCAGATGACATCTAAAGGAGCTTTGAACGGTTCTTCATTAAGTTGGCAGATGACTGATATGATGATAGGTGCCGGATACGGTTCGCAGGAAGATTATGATAAGGTTCTTGATGCCGATAATCCATATACATCAGAGTATTTTTACGGAACACCATTTTTAGGTTTAATGGGAGCCAGGACAGGTCTTGTCGATGGTGATACAGATGAACAGGGCTTCTACATGATGGGATGGAACGGTAATATGGGTGAGTACTACAGCCGTGAGGAAGGCGGTATCAACCAGTATGACTTCAATATGTCGTTCAATGTTCAGGACCGTTACTATTTTGGTGTGACACTTGGAGTTTATGACGTTAATTATAACCGCTATTCGTCATATTCCGAGACATTGCTTGATGACTTTGGCGATGATAACGGAAACTTTACTTTAAATAACTGGTTCAAAACCCGTGGAACAGGTTATGACCTGAAATTCGGATTTATAGCCCGTCCGTTCGAGTATTCTCCGTTCCGTTTCGGATTTGCCATACATACTCCGGTGTGGTATATGCTCACTGACAGATATACGTCAGTGTTGGAAACGGGAATTACTCATTTTGGAAAGGTTTATACGGAAAACCTGTCAGAGTATCTTAATCCGGATTATGTGTGGGACTATCGTATGCGTACTCCATGGAAATTTAACGTAAACATGGGTACAACATTCAGTGGAGTACTTGCCGTGGGTGCAGAATACGAGTTTTCCAATTATTCGTATATCAATTATAAAGACTATGACGGATATGAATTGTCAAGCGCAAATGTAGCGACCGACAAATATCTCAAGGGGGTGCACACACTGAAACTTGGTATGGAGGCAATGTTAACTCCTTCGTTCAGTTTTCGTGCAGGCTATAACTATGTAACCTCGGCATTCAATGAAGGTTCTGTGCGTTATGTTCCTAATGTTGATACCATGAGCGATAAGTATATATGGTTTGACGAGACACGTACCGATCCGGAATATCACAACATCAAGGCCCGTAATACACTGACGTTGGGACTCGGTTACAGTGGTAGGATAGTATATGCCGATGTGGCATATAAATACGATTTCTACAAGTCCGACTTCTTCATGTTCGACGATTATAAATTTGCCAATGACGGTGTAACGGTAGTTGACAGGAACAACTCGGCATTGATAGGCCATAATCGTCATCAGGTACTGTTTACCGTAGGTTGCAGATTCTAATCATTTTCATCTTTCATATACAATATCTCTTGTGTCATCCGGCTCGGTGTTTCATCGGGTCGGATGATTTTTTGTAAATAGTTTCATATTTTTAGGCATTAACTTAAAAATGTTTTGAATATGATTTATGGTTACATCAGGGTCAGTACGGATAAACAATGTACTGAAAATCAACGTTATGAGATAGAAAAGTATTGCAAAAGAAACAACGTGTCTGTCGATTCTTGGGTTGAGGAAACAGTTTCAGGGACGAAACGGGTGGAAGGACGCAAGTTGGGCCGTGTGCTCAAACGGATGCGTAAGGGAGACATTCTGATATGTGCCGAACTTTCAAGATTAGGCAGGAACCTCATGCTTATAATGTCCATCCTTAACAAATGTATGGAGAGCGGTATGCAGGTATGGAGTATAAAAGACAATTATAAATTGGGCTATGACATACAGTCAAAAATACTTGCGTTTGCATTTGGCTTGGCAGCGGAGATAGAAAGAGACCTTATTTCACAACGTACCAAAGAGGCCTTGGCAAGAAAAAAAGCCGAGGGAGTGGTCCTCGGAAGACCCAAAGGCAGCAAGTCTGCTATGAAAAAACTTACGAGACATAAAGATGAAATATGTAAAATGCTGATGGATAACTGCCCTAAATCTCTTATCGCCCGTAAGTTTAAAGTCAACAGGAGTACTCTTTACCGTTTTATTGACGAGATGAATATAGGGAACTATAGCAAAGATATATACTAATTCTCGATAGTCAAAATTGTCGGCATTTACTTTGTTCTACAGCTGCGGAATGATTGTTTGACACGTGTGGGACGATTGTCCGAATAGTTATTTTGATATAATCACAAGTATAGTTCCATTCTGTGCCATAACTTTGTGTCCTATTGTTTTTTTATATACCTTTGCATTCGGATATAAATAGTATTATTATGGCTGAAAGAACAAATAATATACCGCCAAATCCATTGTATATTTTTAGAATGATCCATTTTGATAATCTTGAATATGTTTTGACGAATGGCATTTGCTGTAGCAGGCATCCGAAAGCAGATCCGGGATATATTAATATTGGAGATTCCAGCCTGATTTCCCAACGTGACAACTGTGTTGTCCGTATAGATCCGCCGGGCGGAGTACTTGGCGATTATATCCCGTTTTATTTTGCCGGACATACCCCAATGTTGCTTAAGATAATAACGGGTTATGGAGTAGATAAAATCCCACAGGAAGATATAATCTTTATCTGTTGTAAAGTGAATGATATAATTGACTATACAAATGAATGGTGTTTTACTGATGGACATGCCAAGTCTGCTATTACAGAATACTTTAATGATTTAAGATTTATATCACGTGTTGACTGGAATGCCGTAAAAGCGACCCAATGGACAAATGATGAGAACGATTTTGACAGGACAAGGAAGAAGCAGGCTGAATTTCTCGTTAAATATTTCATCCCTGTTTCGTACATAAGTTCTATAATAGTGAAAAACTCTGAAAAGGAAGAGGAAGTTCGTCGTCTTCTTTACAGGTTGAATCTTAATATCCCGATACAAATTGATGTTAATAATAATCTTTATTACAAATGATAAGATATATAACAGGAGATTTACTTTCCGCTGATACGGACGCCATTGTCAATACTGTTAACACAGTGGGGGTTATGGGAAAAGGTATCGCCCTGCAATTTAAGGAGCGATATCCGCATAATTTCAGAGTCTATTCGCAAGCCTGTAAGGAAAAGACCATATATCCCGGAAAATTATTGGTGGTTAAGGACAGATACCTTGACAATGATATTCTGATAATCAATTTTCCTACGAAAGTAGAATGGTATAGGAAATCAGAATATTCATATATCGAGGATGGTCTTAAGGACCTGGTTGGAATAATCGGCAAGTATAATATCAGGAGTATAGCTATTCCCCCATTGGGATGCGGAAATGGAGGATTAAGATGGATGAATGTAAAGAGCCTGATAGAGAAGTACCTTAAACCTGTTTCGGATAAGGTTGATATATTCATTTATGAACCGGATAATGAGATAAAGGAACTCTTAAAAAGGCAGGATAACAAAAAAGATATAAAACTGACTGCCGCGAGAGCACTGATTCTATACGCAATGTTTTATTACGAGACTTTAGGCGAGAAATCATGTCTTTTTGTTGCTAATAAGATTGCATATTTCCTTCAGCGTTTGGGTGAGCCGTCATTTATGAAACTGAAGTTTGTTGCATATACATACGGCCCTTATTCAGTGCAAGTTGACCATTTGTTACATGCTCTGAATGGTAAATATATTAGAGGACTTGAACAAATGACGGTTAAGCCTTTTGAGGAGATTTCCCTTGTGTATGAAAATGCCAAGGAGGTGAGTGAATATGTCAGGAAATCTTTGGACGATGCGCGTCGGCAAAAACTTGTAAGCCTGATAAAACTGATTGATGGTTTCCAGTCTGCGTTGGCATTGGAAGTCTTGGCGTCTGTAGATTATATTAGGAAAGAAAATCCCGGAATAGATAAGGAAGAAACTATATGTAAGGTGAAATCATGGAATAAAAGAAAAAATAATCTTTTCAGTGAAAAAATGATTTCGGTCGCCTATGACCATTTGGAATTGCATAAACATGTATTTTTGTCTTGAAATAGAAGTTGTGTCTTTTTTATTTTCACATTTGTTTTGTTCTTTAATAAAAACTCCTCCGTACTTCACAGTAGGGAGGAGCAGATGTTTAAAATAATGTGATTTATTTATGTATCCATAAAGTCCTGCAAAATAAGGTTGGGTTGCATATTTACTATTATACAAATACTTAAATTTTTTTTCACAAAAAATCGGACAAATTGTTTGCTTAATAAAATATTTGCTATATTTGCAGCGATTAACTGTACGTTTTTAATAAAAAATAAGAAATTGTTAAGGGCGTTGGTAGGCAATACTGCCAGGGGATTAAAACATAAATGAAAACACCTTGTAGCAGTCCTTATGGTTAACATAGGTCTATGCAGGAAAAGAATATTAGGTTTGTGTATGTTTAGGAAATGGATAAATCACATATTGGTTTCTCCTTATTATATATTGTCTTTTGTTTGTATCTGGCTGTCTTTGAACATCGGTTACTCACAGACTAAAAAGACATACAAGGCTCAGGAGGACACTATAGTAGCTTTCAAAGACAGGTGGTCGTTCAAGACCAATTCTGTAGGGTGGCTTATGACCATTCCTAACGCAGCTGTTGAATTTGATATTACAAATTCCGTTTATAACAAACTTACACTTAGCTTAGAAGGCAAGTACAACGGATACACATCGCATAATTATCTGCCATACATGGTTATGAACTATTGGGAAGTGAAGCCCGAGTTCAGGAAATACTGGCGTACGGAGTTCAGAGGAAACACAGGTTCTGAACCCACTCTTAAGGAGAAACTCTTCTCCAAGAAAAGAACAAATCCACGTTACTGGAGAGCGTATTACCTTGGCGGCTATCTTAATGCCGGAGGGTATGACCTTAAATTTTCCGAGAATGGAATACAGGGAAAATACATCGGAGCCGGTGTCTCTGCCGGATACAGCATACCGCTTTATTCTTATAAGAATGGCAACATCGACCTTGAGCTTGGCGGAAGTTTGGGGTTGATGATGACACGTAATAACAAGTTTGCCCTCGACAGGGAAAACAATGCTTATATCCCCACGTCCGACGTGAGGAACTGGCATGTTGTGCCTTTTCCCGTGGTGAGCGATTTGAGAGTGGCTTTCGTGTTCCGTTTCAAGTCTATAAAGGACAAGTACAAGCGAAGTGACGACGCGAAGATACAGGCTCGTCAGGCAGCCAGGATGGAAAAGAAGAGAATTAAGGATTCCATCCGTGTGGCGAAACACATAGAAGACAGTCTGCAGGACATGAGGAAGAAATTTGTGAAAGACTCCGTGCGTGCCGCGCGTCTTCTTGAAGACAGCCTGCAGGAAGTGAGGAAACAGTTTGTGCGCGACTCTATCGACAATGTACGTAAGATGGAGAAAGAGGCAAAGGCAGCCGACAGACGCAGGAAAGATGAGGACGGAAAATCGGAGAACCTGCCGCCTAAGGCATCAGCCGATGAAAACAAAAATGCAGTTATAAAAACAAAAGAAGAAGAGTAGGTTTGATAAATGATATATTTTAAAATGAAATCCCGGTTATATTCGTTTGTTGTAGCCATTGTGGCTTCAGCATGTTCTTCCATGCCCATAAATGACACAGTGGTGAAGAATGAATATGCGAGTGTAAGTTTTAAATATGCCAATACTGGTGAGACTACTGAAGAAGACAACGCAAAAGATTCTATATATTGCCTGCTTAACAGGATACAATATACATGCCATTATTTTACCAAAACCGACAAGAATGGCGTAATAGAACGCAAGAATGAAGTCGCTACGCCGGAAGAAGTAACAGATGGGAGCCTGTTCGAGTCGAAGCTGTATATCAAGCCGGGCGAGTATAATATATGTGCGTTCGACAAGCCTGGCAAAGGTGTAGTGGTAGATTCCTTGGTAAATTTCGTCTCGGGAACTGAAGTCTCACTTAAAGATTTGTTGCTTAGGGTGGAAAACAGGGATATGTCTCAATTGGAAGCCCTTGTTAACGATGATGAGACAATGTCTAAATGGATAGACCTGAACGGAGCATATCCATATATAGAGAATATAGATGCCATGGCATACGACATAAAGAAGAACTTCATGATAAACAGCGGAAACGAGACCACGCTTGAGTTCACTCCGCAGAATATTACCCAGAAACTGGTTATACCGTTTCAGGTTACGGTGGAAGATGGAGTGACAATATCCAAGGCACTCATGGAGGTTTCCGGATTGGCAAGGAGGAGATACCTGCTTAACGATGTATTGGTGTCCGATTATGAGGGTAATGACACAGGTCGTACCATTGCCGAGGCGAATTTGGTCAATTCTGAAGGGAACAACCTGTTCTACGAGGTTGAACTGTATTCATTAGGCGCAATTCCGAACCGTTTGGACGCAAGCTCGATAGGTCCCGGTGTGGCTCAACTTGCCATATATGCCGAGGCTTCGGGCAAATCGAAGATACTGCGTACCACGAAGAATATCTCTCCGTTCCTCCGTGCCGCTAACAGTGTGGTTTACGATGATGTGGAGGATCAATACAGGATAGGAAATTACGATGTGAGGCTGGAAACCAATTTCAGGTTTATGATAACGGAAGAACAGGTGATGTCCGATACAGAAGACGGAGTACACGAATGGGATGACGAAGGTAACGATATGGAAGGTGAAATCTGATAATACAGAAATGAAATATATACGCATACATATAAAGAAGGTTTTGGTTGTGACAGGCTTTGCGATGCTTGTCTCAGGTTGTGCCGACCATTCCTATCCGGGCGAGGAAGTGTTGTCTTCTACAATAGGCAATACCCCCGTACACGGCACGTTCCCTATTTTGCCGTCGATAGGAAGTTCGCAGCTTGGCGAGGATGCGGCGGCAAGTAATACCAGATCCGACATGAAGAAAGAACTTTGGGATACCGTGTATATATATTCGTACAAGAAAGACCTTACTACCGATTATACATTCAATTCGTCAACCGACAAGGATGTGTGTCTCGTTGACGGACTTATGCAGGATGAACAGTCGCAACACGGCAAGAAATCATTGCTGGCTGACGACGAACCCTACCTGACGTGGACAAACGACCCAAAGACAGTGTATTTCCACGATAACAATCAGCCGTACGACCTCTTTGCCTATTATCTGGACGGGGCATATACTCCGGACGTCAATATCACCAAGTCGTCCGATGGAATCCGTATGGAAATCACCGTAAACGGATATAATGACATAATGAGTGCCAAGGCATCAGTTACCGAAGAACAGCTCTCGTCCGGCAATTTCTCCGAGAAGGACGAACAGTCCATTATTGATATGAGTTTCAGCAATATCACTGCCGCATGGAATATACAACCAGTATTCCGGTTCAAGCATCACATGTCGAGATTCGTTTTCTATCTCTATCCCGCACGCGAGGATGTTGGCAATGTCTTTATCGAAAGCATCAGTGTCAAGTCTAAGAACCGTGGCGTGTTCACTGTGGCAAGTTCCGCAGTGGGCAATATGGGAGTCGATTTCTCGCAGGAGCAGGAGAGGGTGGAGTTCAAGTTGCGTGAAGCGGACAATTCTCCGTTGGTGAAAGACCGTTATCACCCTATAACGGAAGGGGTGGATTTCAGCAAACCTTTATATCAGCGTCCATATACCCAGGTTGGTGACGCGTTGCTGTTGCCTCCGGGGGAGACGGAGTATGTGTTCGACATTGTGTTTAAGCAGGAAAAGAACGGAATGGTGATATACAATCCAAGCTCTATGACATTGACAAACAGTGCCGGACCATACGAGCCTGGCAATCAGTATAACGTTAAGTTAGCCGTATATGGAATTATGGATATACGTCCTCATGTAACGGTGACACCATGGGTATTTGGCGGAAGCATAACAATAGATCCTGACGAAGATTTTGAAAACAGTTATAATTAGTGTTTAATTTAATTTTTTATTTTATGAACAAAACATGGATTTTAGCGACTATGGCGCTCACATTAGCGGCAAGTTGCTCAAGAGACAAAGGTATCGACAATCAGAGTGACAACAACAAGATTGACGACACAACAATTGAAGAAATCGTTCTTGGCGCAGGTCAGAGCGTAAGTGTTTCTCCTAAATCAAGAGGTATCGGTGCAGTAGGTGATTTGGCTGCTACTAACTCTTGGAATGGTGAGACTGTTTATGTGTATGGTATTAATACTAAAGCTACAGGTGATGCCCAGTTTGCTATTAACGGACAGGCTGCTACTGCTCCTGCAGATAATGCTAAAGGTGCTTTAACATGGAATCAAGTTATGGTAGATGACGTACCTACAGATCCTCATTATTACTATAATAGTAACGATATTTATGATTTCTATGGAGTTCATGTAGATGATGCAGTGCCTGTTCCTACACAAGTACCGCAACCTACTCTTGATGACATGATGAAAATTGAAGCAGAAACAGATTTAACTAATGGTTTTGCAGTAGATGTTGTATTAGATGGTAGCCAAGACTTGATGGTTGCAAAAGCTGATAAAGCTCAAGATATAAAAGATGCATCTAATCCTGATGTAACTGAAGATGATGTGAATAAATTATACAGTGCATGGTCTGCAAGACGTAAAGTAACTCCTAATCTTAAATTTGATCATCTTTTGACAAGACTCAGATTCCAGGTTATTTGTGGTAATGAAACAGCACCAACAGGTGGTAAAGATATTTATATTGATTCTATAAAAATAGATAAAGCTGTATATAAGGGTTCACTTCAGATTATACCATCTACAAAAGACCCACTTGTAGAACAAGGACTTACTCCAGTAACAGCCGATTCTATTGAATTCTGTGTAAAACAAAATCCAACAGATGGCGATGATAAGAATCTTGTTAAATTAAAACCTGTTGCTGTAAAAAGTGTAGATAACGAAAATCCCGATGTTATCGGTGAAGATTTACTTATGATTCCTGCTGTTTATTATGATGTTACTATCTATGCTTCACAGACATTGAATGGTAAGAAAGAATTCAATGTAGTAAAAAAACGTATACAAGCTGGTCAAGTAACGCCTAGTGCAGGTGGTGAAGCAAAAACAGAATTTGCAAAGAATGAAATCTACTATATAAATATTGTAGTTCGTAGTATTGAGGAAATTACAGTTAATGCTTCTCTTAACCCATGGGTAGAAGGAGGTAATGCTGTTATTGATGATGAAGATATTTAATAGTTAATCTTAAAAATAAGAATTATGAAAAAAAGTATTTTATTCAGTATGGCTTTAATTGCAGCATTGAGCAGCTGTACAAAGGAAAATGTTGATAATAGTAATGAAAATAATGATTTGGTTCCTATTGTTTTAGGTACTTCCCCAAAAATATCTGGAACTGTAACTCCTCAATCAAGAGCACCGCTTAACAGTTGGAGCAATACAGAAGTGGGTCTTTATGCTTTGGCGAAGAATGCGGAGTGGAATAAAAACACAGGTGGTAATGATACTCCAGTATTGTGGGATAATATTACCGGAACTATAGCCACAGGAGAAGCCGGAACAGTTCAAAATATAAAATTTGAAGGTACAGAATATTATCCTAAAAACGGGACAATGTTGTACAGCTTTTATGGATATTATCCTATTGGTGAAGGAGTTGTTAATTCGTTAACGACATCTGAAGTAACTGCAAAGTTTACAATTGATGGAACACAGGATATAATATGGGGTAAGTCTGTGGCTAAACCTACAACTGGTAATAGTATTGATGGATATAATGCAAAATATTTTCGTGAAGATGATGCAGAAACTCCTCAAATAAATTTCAGGCATCTACTTACACAGTTGAATTTCCAATTTAAGAGAGCAGAAGGTTTTCAACAGGATATTCAAGTAGATAGTATAGTTATTTATAATGTCTCTAACGAATTGACTTTAACGGTTGCAAATAGGACTAATGATAAAACTTCAGGTTTAATTAATGACAATAACGTTAAAGATACTTTGAGTGTAATCATTGTACCGGATGAAGGTAAATATGGTGTTCAAATTAATAATTCAGAAACAGCAATCCCAGTCGGTCAACCTATAATGTTGTTTACAGATGATGAGACTACTTCTTTCAGTGGAGGAATATATTTAGTGGATGGTACAACAGGTAAGTATATGACTACAGAACCTATACCTTTTACAATTGGTATAAATCCTGAGAAATCTGAGGCTTTTGCAACAGGAACATCTTACAAGGTAGAGTTTACTATTGAAGATATGGAACCTATAGTAGTAAATGCTCAGTTGGATACATGGAAAACTGCTGAAAGCGTTATACAAGGAGGTAATATCTAATTTCATTTATGAGGTTATTAATACTGATAATATCAATTATTATGCTTCTCCCTTCCTGCAGGAAGGGGGAAGTTCCTTCATCTCCGTCAACTGATGCCGGACAAAATCAAACTCCCGGCACTGATGATAAGGAGGAAGAAGCGGTGCAGGTAAGATTTACTTCGTTTGTTTCTATAAAGGTCAAGGATGGATATACTACTAGAGCCCCAATAGAGGAAAATGTATTGCCACCCGGTGCTGAAGTAGGTATATATGGAGTAAAAGCCAATAGCAGTAATTGGAATGAATATGGAATAACGGATGAGTTGCAGGCTCATCTTAATAATGATAGATATACTGTGCAGGAAGATAATAGCATGAAGCCTGATTATATAGCGGAGTATCCTAAGAAAGATTCCGGATATGACGGATTGGTGTTTTATGCTTATTATCCTTATAGTGACAAGACCAAGTATAATTCTTATTATAAATCATATCTGGTTCCTGTAACTATCAAGATGAATGATATGGCTTCGACAGAGGATTATTTGTATGCTGAAAGGAAAGAACAACTGACTCCAACAGATAACACTCCTGTGACATTGTTTTTCAAGCACGCTTTGGGTAGGGTCCGTTTTTTGTTTAAAAATACTCCGTCAAAGGCTATGTTGTATTCTGTAGCTGTCACTGCGGATAGCCCGACAAGCGGATATATGAAAGTTGATACAGGTGAAATTCTTTATGAAGAATCAGACAAGGTAAGTACTACTTTTACTTATAACGTAGGAGAAGTAGGGAAAGATTTGGCAGAAGGCGATGTCGTTGTTGATTTTATGTTGTTCCCCGGAGCAAACATAACTAAAATTGAGTGTAATATTAATTCTATATTTGAATCATATCCTCTTAATCTTAGTAAACCGATAGAACTTGAAGCAGGTGTAATCGTACCGGTAGAGATAACATTTACTCCGTTAAGTGTTGGATTAGATAACCAGCTTGATGAATGGAAGGTTTCAACATCGGATGATATGAAATTTGAAATTGATGAAGAATCAGGCACTGTAACTCAAAACTGATAATAATGAAAAATATTAAATATATACTTCTTGCTTTATTTCTGTTTTGCAGTTACAGCCTTGTTCATGCACAACAGATAGCCGTCAAGACAAACGGACTGATGCTGCTTGCGCTTACGCCGAACGTAGAGTTTGAGATGGTGACAGGCGAACATTCCAGTTTCAATCTCGGTGCTTTCGGACATTCAAAACCATACGGGTTCAACTCGAAGGTATTGGGACTACAGGCTGAATACAGGTACTGGTTCAACGGGCGTCCTATGACAAGAGAGTATATAGGACTGGGAGCCTTGGGCTCGACTTACAAAATGCAATTGGGCGACTATATGTACGATGGGGATGCCGTTGGACTGGGACTGACAGCCGGATATTCAATATCACTCGGGAAAAAACTGAACCTGGAATTCTACGGGGGATTCGGACTTGTGGGATTCAAACAAAAATATTATTATAAAGACGATACGTACGAGGATTATTTTTACGACGGAACTGTTACTACCAACTCTAAAGGGGTGAAACTTTTCCCTACAAAGTTAGGTGTGTCTATCTCTTATATTATAAACTGATATGGAAAGATTTTCTGATTTGAGATATATCAAGATTGTTGTTCTTCTGCTGGCTCTTTATGCAGGATATGTACCGTTGTGGGCACAAGATATCAAGGTTGTGTCGGGACGTGTGCTGGATAAGGAAACAAAACTGCCTTTCAAGGACGAGGTGGTTTATATATATGCCTTTAATACGGTGGCGGACGCGAAGGATGCTCTTGATGCTATTAACAGTCAGAATGCTACGATATTCAGCGACGGACAGGAACAGGCAGACGAAGGGGGATATTACGAAATCAGGGTGGCTGAAACGGGAGCCTTGATTTATAAGGTGGGAATGACCGAGGCTGTCATGGAAGAGGTGAAATACAGAATGGAGATAAACGTGTTCCTGGATGCGGGTATCATATTGGGAACGGTAGATGTGGTAGGTACGCTGCAGGATATCGCTCCTAAGGAGGCCGCGCCGACACTGATAGGCAACAAGCTGATAATGAGGAATACATTCCCTATACCGGCACAGTTCGGAAAAACGAACGCAAGGCTTATAATACAGCCGTACGTGGTGATTTGTGACAATCAGGATACGGTGACTTTCACACGTCCGTTGGTATATGACGGCGAGCAGTACAGACTGACGCAGGAGAGGAGAATGGCATACAATCTTGACAACGATCCTCTGTTTAAATATACAAGCAAAAGACCGCTGACGGAAAACAGAATGAACATAGAGTGGGAGGACACGGTGATTGTGCCTGACCCTACAAAGAGTTATTACGGAAATGCGGTGATAAGACTGGAAGACTATAATATGGTGTATTACGACAAGCTGACGAAGATTATCAGTTGCGAGGCAAGAAGACCGCTGAAGTTTCTGGAATATTCTTTGGACAGCTATAGTCTGGACTTCAACGATTACAAGAGGAGACCGAAAAGAGAGCTGAGAAATACGGCTGCCAACATATCGCTTACATTCCTGGTGAACAAGGCTGAAATAGACGATAAGGACCCGAACAACGAGATACAGCTAAATGCGCTGAGAGACAATCTTATGAACATTATCAACTGCGAAGATTGCAAGCTGAAGGAAATAAGGGTTACGGGTGTGTCGTCGCCGGAAGGTAACTATCAGTCGAACTTGGCTTTGGCGCGGAGACGTGCTGTATTCGCGAAGAATCAGCTGAACAGACTGTTGCCTGCAAGGGCGTTGCAAAGGACTTTCATGCCTGCGCCTGACGCGAGGGTGGCTGAATGGAGCGAACTTGTGGAAGTGCTGAAAAACGATTCGTGCTTCAAGGAAGCCGAGGAACTGCAGAAGATTATTGACGCGAATCCGGACAGCCAGCAGAAACAGTATATGGAGATAAGGAAATTGCCGTATTATAACACTGTAATAAAAGAACACCTTGGGGCTCTGCGATATATGAGGTTTGAGTATAAGCACGAGATTTTCAGGGAACTTACTCCGGACGAAATATTGCACCGATATGAGACGGATATGGACTACAGAACTGGCAAGAAGGATTTTGCTCTGTATGAATACTGGCATCTGTTCCAGATGGTGAAGGACAAGAAAGAACTGGAGACGCTTTACAGAAGGGCATATAAGGCTTCTAAAGAGTCGGAAGGTCAGCCGTGGATTTTGCCAGCCAACTTGTTGGCTGTGTCGTACCTGAACAGGGATACTGTGGATACTTCCATACTGGAGCCGTTCATAGACAGAAAAACACGCGGAGCAAACGTGGTGAGAACAAAAATGGACGGTGTGACTAAGGAGATTATAAATCCTGAACCTGTAGTGGCAAACCAGCTTAGCATGTATCTGAAGGCAAATAACTTTGAGCAGGCGAGCGTAATGGCACAGATTCTGCCTGATACGGAAAATAATGCCAAACTGAAGGCTTTCGCTATGTGTCTGGGAGGATACTATAGAGGCGGTTCGAATGCTAAGGAAAGGGAGGAAGCAAGAAGGACTTTCGAATTGGTTAAAAGTTCTTCACCACTCAATGAGGTTGTGATGTATCTTGCTATGGATACCAAAAAGAACGACGCGTTGGCTTTGGAGGCAGCCAAGAAACTGCCGGTGGATGACCCGAAAACGTGGTATCTGAAAGCTATAGCACATAACAGGAGTGGAGATTTAGGGCTGGAAAACGCCAAGAATTGTCTTGTTAAATGTTTCTCGCTCGATGAAAAGTATATTCCGATTGCCGAAACTGATGGAGACATAGGTAAGGATTTGTTTGAATATACAATGGAGATGTTCGAATTTGACAAATTATCAATTGACGGATATATTCAGACATTTGGACTTTAATGTATGATGATGAAACTGAAATTTATTATATCATTGGTTGTACTGTGCTTAGGTGTGAATGCCGGACTGTGGGCACAGCAGGATTCTACAGCAGTGAATGATACTGTTGATGGCAAGAAATTTTTTAATGCGTTGGACTATTCGATGCAGAAAAGATACAGACCTAAAAATATGGAGTTCGCCAATAAAAAGTGGGCGGATAACAATTTCGTGGAGCTTAACATTGGTGTGGAAGATTTTCTGAACAGAGAAGGTTCGGAAATGGGACTTTACAAAATCTTTTCGGCCGGATATGGAAAGATGTTCACACCTGTACACGGCGCAAGGGTTAATTTGAACGGTGGATGGGCGTTACATAAGAGAACGAGTGATTCGTATATGAGGGTAGGATTGCAGGCAAGCCATTTGTTTAATATCACGGCATATATGAAAGGATATAATCCGTCGAGGATATTTGAATTGTCCACTGTGCTTGGTTTGGGATATACATATTCAAAAATGATTGATAAATCGTCGTTCAATGTAGGAGAAATCCATGCTGGAATACAGATGAGACTAAGATTGGTGGATAATCTGTCTCTGATGTTGGAACCAACAATAGGATTATACTCCGACGGAATAGACCATTATACTAAGACCAACTGGCATAAGTATGATGTAGGTTATGGAGCGAAATTAGGACTCATATATGATATTAATAAGTCTGCTTCCGTTTCCAAAAAAGCAGGAGGAAACTCCGGCAGTACATTTGTAAGCCTTGCCGGTGGTATCCAGTATCAGTATTCGGATATAGTCAGGGAAATGGGAATAAAGAATTCTTTGGGTCCTCATGTGGCTTTATCGGCAGGTAGATGGTTCTTGCCTTATCTTGGTGTGAGAGGCTCGTTGTTTTATGGCGGTGATACCTGGAACAGACATGGTGTTTATAATGATGAAGGAATTTTGGTAGCCGAAAACAAACTGAACTGCAGTTATATAGGCGCAAGGATAGAGGCAATGGTAAACGTGCTTGAATTTGCCGAATTGGATGTAAACAGATGGTTGGCTGTATCGGTGATAGGTGGATTGGAAATTGCGAGGATGAATAAGACAGATGTTACCCAAAGCGTGAAATATACTTATTTGGCCTTTACAGGAGGATTACAGGCAAAGTATAAGGTTAACAGCAGATGGGGAGTATTTGTTGAACCAAGACTCTCACTTGTTCCGTATTCATACGTCCCGAAAAACAGTCAGGGAACAGTGCTGACGGATAGAACCAAATATTCCGATAATATTTATAATTTCAATGTGGGGGTAGAATATACATTCTGATTTATCTGCATTTTGTAATTTATTTTGTGTAATATTATTTGTATAACCCTTCCTTTTTAATAATCTCATATACTGAAGGATGAAGGAAGTACTGCATATCTTTCCCTTGTGCAATGCTTTCGCGGATGAAAGTGGAACTGACTTCTATTATGGGACTGTCAACAGCTTTTACATTATGAGGTAATGAATCAGGTATTTCATATCCGAGTCGTGGATATACCAATACATGAAATTTTGATATTATTTCTTCAGGCGATTTCCAACGGTCAAAAGCTGCCCAGTTGTCTGCACCGATTATAAGATAGAAGTCTTTATCAGGATATGTTTCAGACAATTTGTTGAGAGTGGTTACTGTGTATGAAGGCTTTGGAAGACTGAATTCGAAATCGGATGCCCGGAAGCGCGGATAGTCTTTTATTGCTGCCTGTACCAATTTGAGACGTAAATCATCGGCAAGTAACGATTGATTTTGCTTGAACGGGTTTTGTGGAGAAACTAAAAACCATAACTCATCTACATAGTCATTTTCGCAAAGGTAGTTTGCCAATGCAAGATGGCCTATGTGAATGGGGTTGAATGAACCTCCAAAAACTCCGGTCCTTAACTTCTTTTCTTCCATAACCTGTAATTTACAACCTGCCATGCCGCTACCAGTATCATAGCGGTGGCTATGATGTATTCTTCTTTTGCTATTGCCACTATACCTACGGCAAGCGCGGCAAAACCGATGACGATTGTAAGAATCGCCATCAGTTGCATTATCTTTTTCGGATTTTTTGCCATACTTATTTTTTCAGGAATTTACTGATAGTTTCAAGAGCTTCTGCCTGTGCTTTCTCCAGTTCATCGTTTACTATCACTACATCGAACTTGTCGGCATAGCTTAATTCGAATTCTGCTTTTGCTATACGGCTTTCTATTACTTCAGGGGTATCTGTACCACGTCCGTTAAGGCGTTTCCGAAGTTCTTCTATTGATGGCGGTTGAATGAATACGGAAAGGGCTCGTTCGCCATAGAATTTCTTTATATTGCATCCTCCTACCACGTCAACATCGAAAATAACGTTCTGACCTTCGGAAAGCTGTTTTTCCACTTGTGATTTCAATGTCCCGTAGAACCGGTCGGTATATACTTCTTCGTATTCCAGGAATTCTCCGTCAGATATTTTCTGTTTAAATTCTTCAGGGGTCAGGAAGAAATATTCTACTCCGTTTTGTTCTGTACCGCGAGGCGGACGACTCGTTGCCGATATGGAAAAAGCCAGGTTGAGGTTTTGTTTCAGGAGATAGTTTATTATTGTTGATTTGCCTGAACCTGACGGGGCTGAAAATATTATAAGTTTTCCCATGTTTAAATAGCGTTTAAAAACTGTTTAAACAGTAATTAAATACTGTTTTTACATTACGTTTAATACCTGTTCCTTGATTTGTTCCAGTTCATCTTTCATTTGGACTACTATGTTTTGCATTTCGGCATGATTTGATTTACTGCCTGTGGTATTTATTTCGCGTCCCATTTCCTGTGCAATGAATCCTAATTTCTTGCCTTGACCGTGTCCGCTTGCCATAGTCTCACGAAAATATTTCAAGTGGTTTGTAAGACGTTGCTTTTCTTCGTTGATGTCGAGTTTTTCAATGTAGTATATCAGTTCCTGTTCCAAACGGTTTTTGTCATAATCCACACTGATAGTTTTTTCTAATGCGTCTGTTATTCTTTCTCTGATACGTGCCACCCTTTCTTTTTCGTACGGCTCTATGGATTTTAAAAGACGTTCGATGTTGTCAATCTTTTCAGTGAATTTTTTTTCGAGTGCCGCGCCTTCCTGTTTGCGGAAGTTAACGAGTGCATTGATAGCTTCTTCTACGGCACCTTTCGCCACTTCCCATTCTTCATCTTCAAGTACCTGGACGTCAACTTTGGTAAGTACATCCGGCATACGTAGAAGTGTGGCAAACCAGTCGGAAGGTAATGGTATGTTACATATCTCGGATATATTCTTGATTTGTGTGTAATAGTTCTGGAGCAATGCGGCGTTTATAGGTGTTGCTGCATCTGATGCTTCTTTTTCAATCCATAAGCTGAAATCAACTTTTCCGCGTTCCAGACTTTGGGAAATCATGTTTCGGATTTCCATCTCTTTTTCTCTGTACAATGGGGCAATTCTGGCTGAAACATCAAGAGCCTTGCTGTTGAGGGATTTTATTTCTACGATAATTTTCTTATCGTTGTAAGTAACGGTCGATTTACCGTAACCGGTCATTGATTGTATCATAACAAATTCTATTTTTTTGCAAAAGTAAGGAAAAGTGAGGAATTTATAGAAAGAGAGTGGGATAAAAAGTGTATATTTGCGGACAATAATGTATTAAAAGTAAACTATGTCGTGTATTTTACATATTGAAACTTCAACAGAAGTGTGTTCCGTTTCTGTAAGTCAGGATGGAGCTTCTATTTTTACCAAAGAGGATTTTAACGGACCGTCGCACGCTACAGTACTTGGCGTGTATGTGGATGAAGCGTTGTCATTTGTTGATAATCATGCTATTCCGCTTGATGCGGTGGCTGTAAGTTGCGGTCCCGGTTCATATACCGGATTGCGTATAGGTGTTTCTATGGCAAAAGGCATTTGTTATGGCAGGAATATACCTTTGATAGGTATTCCTACGCTTGAGGTGATGTGTGTTCCGGTGCTACTCAATCATGATTTGCCTGACGACGCATTGTTGTGCCCTATGATAGATGCACGTCGTATGGAGGTTTATGCAGCCATATATGATCGTTCTCTCAAGGCTTACCGTGAGATTGGGGCTGATATAATAGATGAAGATTCGTACAAGGAGTTCCTTGATGAACATCCGGTTTATTTCTTCGGTAACGGTGCTGCTAAATGCCGTGAAAAGATTACTCATCCTAACGCTCATTTTATAGATGACGTCCATCCTTTGGCAAAATGGATGTTTCCTTTGGCTGAAAAGGCTGTTGCTAAAGAGGATTATAAGGATGTGGCTTATTTTGAGCCATTCTATCTGAAAGAGTTCGTAGCTTCTACACCTAAAAAATTACTTTGATAAATTAAATTTAGATATATGGAATATAATACCCAGCAACGCCGTCTTCCGCTTCCAGAGTATGGACGAAGCATACAAAACATGGTGGATCATGCGCTAACAATTGAGGATCGTGAACAAAGGCAGATTTGTGCGAACACTATAATCAAGATTATGCGCGGAATGTTCCCACAGTCTAAAGATAATGCAGAACTGAATCAGAAACTTTGGGATCATCTGGCTATTATGTCTGATTTTAAATTGGATATAGATTATCCTGTAGAGATAGTAAAGAAGGAAAGTCTTCATGTTAAACCGGACAGGGTTCCGTATCCTCAATCAAAGTTGCGTTATAAACATTACGGACGTTTCGTTCAGGATATGATAAATGTCGCAGCAGGTTATGAAGAGGGTGAAGAAAAAAAACAACTCATCAACCTTATTGCTAATCAGATGAAAAAGGATTACCAGAACTGGAATAAGGACGGTGTGGACAATCAGAGAATTGTGGACGATCTGTGTGAGTTGTCGGACGGTAGAATAAAAATTACTGTAGATGATGTGAAAATGTTTGAGCATCGTGTGTTTACTCAACGTCGTCGTCAGACAAATAACAATCAGCAGAAGCGTAAGAATAATAATGACAAGTGATTTTAGGATTATCTAAAAACTGAAGATATGAGTTCATTTGTAATAGAAGGCGGACATAAACTTCATGGAGAAATAATCCCACAGGGTGCCAAAAATGAAGTCTTACAGATACTGTGTGCCACTTTGCTTACATCGGAGGAAGTAACGGTTCATAATATTCCCAATATACTTGATGTGAATAATCTGATTCAGCTTATCAGTGATATGGGTGTAAAAGTGTCTAAGCTGAGTGCCGATACATATTCATTCAAGGCTGACAATGTGAATCTGTCATATTTGGAGAGTGATGAGTTTCTTATGAGATGTTCCAAACTTCGTGGTTCTGTAATGTTAGTCGGTCCTTTGTTGTCTCGTTTCGGTAAAGCTATGATTTCGAAACCGGGAGGTGACAAGATTGGACGACGCAGGCTTGATACTCATTTCATTGGTATTCAGAAACTTGGAGCCTCATTTGAATACGATGCGGAACGTGGTGTATATACTCTTTCTGCCGATAATCTTAAAGGAACATATATGTTGCTCGATGAAGCATCTGTAACAGGTACGGCAAATATTGTTATGGCTGCAGTGCTTGCGGATGGAGTGACAACAATTTACAATGCCGCCTGTGAGCCTTATCTGCAGCAATTATGTAAAATGCTAAACCGTATGGGCGCGAAAATTTCAGGCATCGCTTCAAATTTGCTTACTATAGAAGGTGTGAAAGAGTTGAAAGGATGTACTCATATGGTATTGCCAGATATGATTGAGGTGGGAAGTTTTATCGCTATGGCTGCTATGACCAGAAGTGAAATTACCATCAAGAATGTATCATACGAGAACTTGGGTATAATACCTGACAGTTTCCGCAGGCTGGGTATAAGGCTTGAACAGAAAGGAGATGATATTTTTGTACCTCAACAGGAACATTATGAAATAGAATCTTTTATTGACGGTTCTATTATGACTATCGCTGACGCACCATGGCCGGGACTCACGCCCGACTTGCTTAGTGTAATGCTTGTAGTGGCAACGCAAGCCAAGGGTAGCGTTCTTATACATCAGAAAATGTTTGAAAGCCGTTTGTTCTTTGTGGATAAACTGATAGATATGGGGGCACAGATTATATTATGCGATCCGCACAGGGCCGTAGTGATTGGTCATGACCATAATTTCAGTCTTAGGGGAGGTAATATGACTTCGCCGGATATTCGTGCCGGTATAGCTTTGCTTATTGCAGCATTGGGCGCGGAAGGAACAAGCCGCATTCACAATATTGAACAGATAGACCGCGGATACCAGAATATAGAGCAGCGTTTGACAGCACTTGGAGCACGTATTACAAGAATTTAATTTTTACAGATGATAAGAAAAGAGGAAGTATATAAAATAGGTGTGATAAACAAGCCGCATGGCGTGAAAGGGGAGGTTTCCTTTACTTTTACGGACGATATTTTCGACCGCGTGGATTGTGATTATCTTATTTTGATGATGGATGGCATTCTTGTTCCTTTTTTTATTGAAGAATACCGTTTCCGCTCGGAAAATTCGGCTTTGGTGAAATTTGAGGATATCGACACTGCCGAGAAAGCTAAAATGTTCACTAATGTGGAAGTGTTTTTTCCGATGAAATATGTGGAAGAACAGGATGAAGTAACTTCCTGGAATTATTTTGTAGGTTTTGATGTGGACGATATCAATCACGGAAAACTTGGTAAGATAATCGGTGTGGACGATTCTACTATCAATGTATTGTTTGTAATAGAAAAAGAGGATGGAAGCGAAGTCTTGCTTCCGGCGCATGAGGAATTCATACTTGACATTGACCATAAGAAGAAATGTGTGAAAGTGGAAATTCCCGATGGCTTGTTGGAGTAACAAAAAACTTTGAATATGAGAAAGAAAGGACGTAAGGCATTTTGGCATAATATCAAGTTTAAATATAAACTGACTATTATAAACGAGAATACTTTGGAGGAAGTGGTAGGGATACATGTCTCTAAACTTAACGGCCTTTCTGTACTTATATTTGCCTGTACTGTAATATTTATTATTGCTGCCTCTATAATAGCATTTACACCCTTGAGGAACTATCTGCCGGGATATATGAATTCTGAGGTTCGTGAGATGGTTGTGTCTAATGCTTTACGCGCAGATTCTTTAAGGTTGGCGTTGGAGAGACAGAACAGATATATAATGAATATTCAGGATATTTTCAGCGGGAAAATACAGACTGACACAATTCAGTCTATAGATTCACTTACAAATTTGCGGGCGGAGCAATTGATGGAGAGGACTAAAGAGGAAGAGAAATTCCGCCAACAATATGAGCAGAAAGAAAGATATAACCTGCGCGCCATAGACGATGGAAATGCTGTAGCTGGGTTGGTATTTTTCAAACCGGTAAACGGGGTTATGGAGATGAACTTTGATTTGGAGAAAAGACATTATGGAATAGATGTCATAACAGGTCCGAATGCAAATGTACTGGCTGTGCTTGACGGTACGGTCATAATGGCTACATATACAGTAAATGATGGTTATGTAATACAAATACAGCATTCGCAGAATTTTATCAGTATATATAAACACTGTGGTTCATTGATGAAACAGCCCGGTGATAAAGTGAAAGGCGGTGATGTCATTGCTTTGGTTGGAAAGAACAATGAAAAACAGAATGAACATTATCTGCATTTTGAACTTTGGCACAGGGGGACGCCAATCAATCCGGAAAAATATGTAGTTTTCTAAGATTATGAAGAAACAAATTGCAATTTTAGGCTCAACGGGATCTATTGGAACCCAGGCTTTACAAGTAATAGAGGAACATCCTGATTTATACGAAGTATATGCCCTTACTGCTAATAATAAGGTGGATAAACTTATTGAACAGGCGAGGAAGTTCATGCCTGAAGCTGTTGTCATTGCTAATGAGGACAAATATCAGGTGTTGAAAGATGCTTTGGCTGATTTGCCTATAAAAGTCTATGCCGGAGCTGAAGCCTTGTGTGAAATAGTGGAATCAGGACCGATTAATATTGTCCTGACGGCAATGGTAGGATATGCGGGATTGAAACCGACTATAAATGCCATTAAAGCCGGTAAGACTATTGCGCTGGCAAATAAGGAGACTCTTGTTGTGGCAGGCGAACTTATTACAGAACTTGCACAGCAGTACAGAACTCCTATACTGCCGGTTGACTCTGAACATTCGGCTATCTTTCAATGCTTAGAGATGAATAATCCTATCAGTAAGGTGATACTAACGGCTTCTGGAGGTCCTTTCCGTACTTTCACCATGGAACAGTTGGCTACTGTTACCAAGGAACAGGCTTTGAAGCATCCTAACTGGAGCATGGGAGCTAAGATTACCATTGATTCTGCTTCTATGATGAACAAGGGATTCGAGGTTATTGAGGCCAAATGGCTATTCGGTGTGAAACCGGAACAGATTGAGGTGGTGGTACATCCGCAGTCGGTAATACATTCAATGGTGGAGTATATGGATGGAGCTGTAAAGGCGCAGCTTGGAGTTCCTGATATGCGCTTGCCTATACAGTATGCTTTTTCTTATCCTAAACGTGAGACGCTTTCTGGCGAACGTTTAGATTTCATGAAGTGTAGTGCGCTTACTTTCGAGGCTCCTGATACTAAACGTTTCAGGAATTTAGCTTTTGCATACTATGCCATGAATCGTGGGGGTAACATGGCATGTATATTGAATGCTGCGAACGAGGTTGTAGTAGCCTCATTCCTTAAGGATCGGATTTCTTTTCTTGGCATGAGCGATGTAATAGAAATGACTATGGACAGGGTAGCTTTCATAAATAATCCAACATACAATGATTATGTGGAGACTGACGCCATTGCGCGCAGGATAGCTGCCGAATTGGTAATAAACTCAAGATTTTAATTTATTAATCTAAAAAACAAAGTAAGAAAAACAGATGGAGACTTTTTTTATCCGTGCCCTTCAGTTGGTACTAAGTTTGTCTATTTTGGTTATAGTACATGAAGGTGGACACTTCTTTTTTGCGCGTCTATTCAAAATCAGGGTTGAGAAATTCTATATCTTTTTTGACCCATGGTTCTCTTTATTCAAGTTCAAACCTAAAAATTCGGATACTGAATATGGTATAGGTTGGCTTCCGTTGGGTGGATATTGCAAAATATCAGGTATGATTGACGAGTCAATGGATACAGAGCAGATGAAACAACCTGCACAACCGTGGGAATTCCGTTCAAAACCGGCATGGCAAAGACTGTTGGTGATGATAGGCGGTGTATTGATGAACTTTATTTTAGCTTTGTTCATTTATTCCATGATTCTGTTTACCTGGGGTGATAAGTATATTGCACTTAAAGATATGAATTATGGACTTAAGTTTAATGAAACAGCACAGAAGATAGGTTTCCGTGACGGTGATATAATGTTGAGTGCCGATGGAAAAGAACTTGACCGTTTCGGCATGGATATGATACGAAATGTGGTTGAGGCTAAGGAAGTGAAAGTTTTGCGTAATGGTGAGACTGTAAATATTGTTATGCCGGAACTTAGTCTGCTGGATGTAGCGAAGCAAGACCCTATGTTTGTGGATATATTCTACCCGAACGTAGTTGACTCTGTGCTGGCAGATGGAGGATTTGCCAACGCCGGCATACAGAAAGGTGACTCGCTTATTGCCGTTAACGGTAAAATGCTGAATTCATGGAATGATTTTCAAGCCCAGATGGCCGACCTGAAACTCAGAGCACAGGTAGCAGAGAAAACTACAGCCGATTTTACTTTGGTTTATTCGCGCGCCGGAGTTCGTGATACTGTAAACGTGACTACAGACGAGCAGTTTAAGGTGGCTGCCATAGGCGGAGTGCTGAATTATACGCCTACTGTGCGTACTTTCGGGTTCTTTGAGTCATTTCCGGCGGGTGTTACACTTGGAGTTAATACATTGAAAGGATATGTGAACGACCTTAAATACGTATTCACGAAAGAGGGAGCCAAGAGTGTAGGCGGATTTGGAACCATAGGAAGCATATTCCCTAAAGTATGGGACTGGCAGCGTTTCTGGACTATGACTGCATTCCTGTCAATCATACTCGCATTTATGAACATATTGCCTATTCCGGCACTTGACGGCGGACATGTATTGTTCCTTATATATGAAATAGTTGCTCGCCGCAAGCCAAGCGACAAGTTCCTTGAATATGCGCAGATGGTAGGTATGTTCCTGCTTTTCGCTTTGCTCATTTGGGCTAATTTTAATGATGTTCTTAGATTCCTGTTATAATAGATATCGGTTTATGAAGAAAATTTTATTTTCAGCCATATTTGGCGGAATGATTCTTTCGGCTGCAGTATCTGTAGCCCAGGAAAGACTGCCTGAATATTTGCAGGCTGAGAAGTTTACTGAAAACAAACTGAAGAATATGTTGTTTTCTACCATGGTCGATCCTCATTGGTTTCAGAACGGAAAGGGCTTTTGGTATGAGTATAAGACATCAGAAGGTAAATTCTGGTATGTGGTAAATCCGTCTCAGAAGAAAAAGGAATTATTGTTCGACCGTGACAAACTTGCTGCACAATTGACAGAAATAGTGCATGATCCGTTTGAGGCGAGACAGTTGCCTGTTAAGAATCTTAAAGCAGATGCTGATGGAAAGATTTTCACTTTCGAGGTAGTGTCTTCACAAGATGAAAAACAGGATAAGGACAAGAAGAAAAAAGTAGAGAAGAAAGTATTCTATTTTTCATACGATTTTCCTACAAAGAAGCTGACACATCTGGCAGATAAGGAAAAAGAACCTAAGAAACTTGATTGGGCTTCTGTTTCTCCTGACGGCCAGTCCGTGGTTTATGCCAAGAATTGCAATCTGTATCGTATGAGCATGGCGGATTATCGCAAGGCACAGAAGGACGAAAAGGATAGTACGATAGTGGAAATTCAGTTGACTACCGACGGTATGCCTGATTTCGGTTATGGTATTCCTTACAGCATACTAAATACTGATACTTTGTGTAATGGCAAGCGTCGTAAGGCATGGGGATGCTGGTCGCCGGACTCGAAACATTTTGTTACCATTGTATCGGATGACAGAAAAGTAAAACCTTTGTGGGTTATCAATTCCATAGCTGAACCTCGTCCTACTCTCGAGACGTATAAATATCAGATGCCTGGAGAAATGGAAGCTCCGGAAGAACATTTGTATATCTTCGATATGACTTCCAATACCCGCAAGGAAATCAAGGTGTCTGCATGGAAGAACCAATGGCTTGGACTTGAGGAAAGACCTTTCGAGAAGAAACAGAGAGATATGGAGTTCCGTCCTTCTGTATGGCAGGGTGACAATAACCGTTTCTTTCTGACAAGATATAGCAGGGATCTTCATCGCATAGACGTATGTACATACACTGTTGGCGAGGACTCTATAGTTCCTATAGTGAAGGAACGTATGAATACTTATCAGGAAACACGCCCTATACATGTTATAAATGGCGGTAAGGAATTTATCCAGTGGAGTGAGCGCGACGGTTGGGCACATCTCTATCTTTATGACGATAAAGGAAATCTGAAGAACAGGATTACGGAAGGACCTTGGCATGTGGAACAGGTATTGAAAATAGATGAGGCTACACGTACCGTATATTTCCTGGCAAACGGCAAGGAGAAAGATGAAAACCCTTACTATGAGCATCTGTACAAAGTAAACGTAAACGGCAGCGGACTTACAAGACTGACCAAAGGCGATTATTTCCATCAGATATCATTATCGGACGATGCGCAGTTTGCGGTTGACAATTTCTCGCGTGTAAATACAGTTCCGTGTGCTGACCTTATAGACAGGAACGGGAACAAGGTTATGACTATTCAGGAAAGCGATTTCTCAAATCTGAAGGCTGCCGGATATAAGTTTCCTGAACTTTTCAAGGTTAAGGCGGCAGATGGTGTGACAGACCTTTACGGAGTGATGTATAAACCATACAATTTTGACTCTACAAAGGTTTATCCTATCATAGATTATGTATATCCAGGACCACAGGTTGAGGCTGTGTATTATCCTTTTACCCGTATGAGTGTCCGTACAGACCGTTTGGCGCAGGCCGGATTTATTGTTATTTCTGTAGGACAGAGAGGAGGGCATCCAAGCCGTTCAAAATGGTATCATAATTATGGCTACGGCAATATGCGCGATTATCCTTTGGCGGACCATAAGGCTGCTGTGGAACAACTTGCGGCAAGATATAAATATATTGATATAAACAATGTCGGTATTCATGGTCATTCCGGCGGTGGTTTCATGTCAACAGCTGCGATATGCCAATATCCGGATTTCTATAAGGCTGCAGTGTCGTGTGCCGGTAACCATGACAATCGTATCTACAACCGTTGGTGGAGCGAAACACACCATGGAGTGAAAGAAACTGTTTCAGAGAAAGGTGATACAACTTTTGTATATAAGATTGCTACCAATCCGGAAATAGTGAAGCAATTGAAAGGGCATCTTATGCTTGTGCATGGAGATATAGACAATAATGTGCATCCTGCCAATACCACGCGAGTGGTCAATGCCCTTATACGTGCAGGCAAGCGTTTCGATATGTTATACCTCCCGGGACAGCGTCATGGCTTTGGCGACATGAACGAGTATTTTTACTGGAGACTGGTAGATTATTTCTCCGAACATCTTAAAGGTAGAAAGGAAACATCTGTTGATATACCAAAGAGGTAAAAAGCTAAGTCTATTTGGTGTCACACGTACGTGTAACACTAATCTTGTACTGATACTGACAAAAAATAAAATGAGGCCAACGTAATCGCTGCCTCATTTTATTTTTTTGTCTTTTATTGTTATTGTAATTTTACAGATGTTACTTCACAAATATACATTATATATTCTTTTGAAGTGTCTATGTCCTGATTCAGCGATTTCAGTTCTTCTGCTGAAAGTTCCTGTGTCATGGTCTTCTTACACTCTATTATGATTTCGGATTTGGCTGATTTATCCTTGTAGAATGATACCGTATATTTAGCGGAGTTCTCCATCATTTTACATGTATCAGTTTGCTTTTTGTCAATGAGAATATATGCCACATCTTTATTGAACAGTTTTCCGAAACCTCCCCACGAGTCAGCACTCAGTGTTATTTCATTTTCTCCTGCAGTAATTGATATCTTTCCGTTTTCTGCTATTTCATTCAGGTTGGATGGTAAATCTGATACTTTTACAATTCCGGTCTTTGGAGTTACTGGTTGTACAGTATTTTGTGTTTCTGCATTTACGCCTAAGCAGTTTTTGACTGAGCTGAACAAGTCGTCTTTAAGGTCGATTGTTTCTCTTCTGAACTTTCCGCATATAGGTGCTAATTTTGTCTTTTTCTTGTTCAGGGCCATGTCGTCTGTAATCCATTCTTCTGCAGTGTATTTTTCTCCGCCGTCGCGGTTTTCGTCGTACCAGTATCTTATGCGGCTCATTGTAAGTTTGCAGGCACCGTCATTTGCCTGAATGTAGAAATGATAATAAACTCTTGTCCTGTCCAATGATAGAGCTGTAGAACTGAATACCATGTATTCTTCTGCTGATGCTACTATCTCTCCATTTTCTTTATTGGTATAAACTACACGGCTGTTAAGATTGTTTTCAGAAACAAATCTCTTGTTAGCCCAGTCCAAAAGAGTATTGTATAGTTCCTCTTTTTTCATTGATGGGGCTTTTATTTCCTCTTCAAAAACAATTTTTCCGTCTTGCATAGTTATTGCGCCTGCCAGATATTTTGGATTAGAATTGTCATTTTTCTTGTCGTCTTTGGCAGCCCCTAAAAGAGGTATTAATGTAAGAAATAATAATAGTAATTTTTTCATGTGTGTTTATTTATGAGTTAATGTCGGCAAACTTACAAAAAAAATCCAAATAGGAAATATCATAATTAAAATCTCAATGTTTATCTTTGTTAAAGTAGCGTTTTGTCTATTATTGGAGTATTACCGCTGTATAAAAACGGGTATTATCAGAAAAAATAGTTACATTTGTTCGTTTTTATTTCAAATATATCATTATGCACGTATTTTACACACCGGATATTATGAATAATCCTGAACTTCCGGAAGAGGAAGCAGGACATTGCTTGAGAGTCTTACGATTGAATATTGGAGATGAGATTTTACTTACGGATGGTAATGGATATTTTTATAAAGCCGCGATAAGTTCCGCGACAGGAAAAAGATGTCAAGTCAGGATTATTGAGAAAATATATCAGGAACCGTTATGGAAAGGTCATCTGCATATAGCCATGGCTCCTACGAAGATGATGGACAGAATAGAGTGGTTTGCAGAAAAAGCAACTGAGATAGGAATGGATGAGCTGACATTTCTGAATTGCAGGTATTCCGAACGTAAGGTTATAAAAACTGAAAGAATAGAGAAGATAGTGGTATCGGCAGTAAAGCAATCCTTGAAGGCGAGGAAGCCGGTGATAAACGAGATGACAGATTTTGAAAAGTTCTTGCAAACAGATTTCAAGGGAGACAAGTTCATTGCACATTGTAATGAAGGTGAGAAGATTTTGCTGAAAGATGCTATTACTCCCGGAAATGATGCTCTGGTGTTGATTGGTCCGGAAGGTGACTTCAGTAAAGAGGAAGTGGAAAAAGCTATAGAAAGAGGTTTCAAGCCGATAAGCCTTGGAAAATCACGTTTGCGTACAGAAACGGCCGCTCTTGTGGCTGTTCATACTATGAATCTTTTGAATGCAGAATAATATAATAAATTTACGTATGAAAATCAAACATTTATATATACCGATGATTGCCATGCTTATGTCTGCGTGTGGCAATAACTCTGATTACAGAAACGCGATACCGTCACGTTCGGCTGCCGTGGTGTCGATAGATATTAATTCTATATCGGAAAAAAGTGGACTGAGTGGAGAAACTGCAAACAAGGAACTCCTTGGCAGACTTGAGAATATGGTGAAGAGTGGTCTTGCCAGTTCTGAGGCCCTGATAGAAAAAATATTTAAAGATGCTACAGAAAGTGGTTTAGGACTTAAAGACAAGATTTATGTTTTTGCGGGCGAGCAGGCAAAAATAGGCGGTTTGCTGGTAAAGGTGACTGACAGCGACAAACTGGAAGATATTCTTGAGGTTTTGAGAAAGCAGCAGGTTTGCAGCCCGGTCAAAGAAACTGACGGGTGTAAATGGACCGTTATTGGCAGTTGGCTTATTGCATATAATGATGCAGCCTTGATTTTGGCTTCAGACAATAAGGGAGCTGAACCGCAAGGTCTCGTCAGACAGGCGTCTATGTGGTTAAGACAGAAAAAAGGTGAAGGCTTTTCTGCGACAGATGATTTTAAAGCTATAGAGAATAAAAACGGTGATCTCGTTTTGTGGAGCTCTCTTGAAGTATTGCCGCAGGAAGCGGTTTATCCTTTGACTATGGGAATATCTGCCGAACTTAAGCTAAAGGATGTGAAAGCCCTTTCCGTAGTTAGCTTTTTACCCGGAAAAACTGTCGTTGATGTTGAAACTATGATTTCGGACAAAGTAGTAAAGAGTGCATTTGAAAAGAAACAGTTGGTAACTTCTGAAATTAAAGGAAATTATCTTGACATGTTCCCGTCGAATACTCCATTCTGGATGACAGGAAACATAAAAGGAGGAGAATTCTATGATTTTTTGTGTGGAAACCCTGCTGTAAAACGTTTTTTTGAGAAATCAATGATTCCGTTGGATTTCCGTTCTGTGTTTTCTGCCATAAATGGTGATGTGGCTTTGGCTATGTCTGGTCCGGAAGGCAGAGAATTTATAGCATACGCCGATATAACATCTGATGATTTCCTGAGGTCTTTTGAAACACTTAAGTCGTTGGCTTCATTTACGGGAGGACAGGTAGTCCTGAAAAACTATGGCGACAAAGGATATGAATTTAAAACGTACAATGGAAGTTTAGTTGGACTTCCGGCAGGTCCGGTCGCTCTTTGGATAGGGGTGAAAGATGGGAAACTTTATGTGACAAACAAGGAATCATTGATAGAACGCAGGGTGCTTGGCCTATCTCTGAGAAACCGTAAATGGGGAAACAGGGTAGAAGGACAGAGATTTTTCATGGTATCCGACTTGTCTTCGCTTAACCGTATATTGGATCTTAAGCAGTTGAAAGGAACAATGCCGTCTATATTGGCGTTTTTCAGCGGACTTGATTATCTTACTGTAGAATCCGGTGACGGGAATAATGTACGTATAGAAATATTGATGAAGGATCAGAAAAGGAATCCTTTGACAATATTTTTGAATAATTGATTTGTAAATGAGTTCAGAACACGTTCACCGCATGTTCATCGTATGTTCAGTGAACGCCTTGTGAACATGCAGTGAACGGTAAATAATCAGCAATTAATAAAAAGTGTATTGATGTGGAAAGAATAGAATTGGACGGCGTTATTCCCAAAGTGTTTTCGGATAAGGAACAGACAGGATCCGATGTTTGGAATAAGAAGATAATATTTGAAAAAGGGAAGTCGTATCTCATAGAAGCGGCATCAGGTACAGGAAAATCGTCTTTGTGTAGTTTTATTTACGGATACAGGAAAGACTACGAAGGTACGCTTTCTTTTGACGGACGTGATGTAAGAATGTTTTCCGGTAGAGATTGGACTGTAATAAGGCAGAAAAACATTGGTATGATGTTTCAGGAACTACGACTTTTTCCGGAACTTACATCAATAGAGAATGTAATGTTAAAGAATAATCTTACGCAATTCAGGGATTTGGATAAAATAAAGACGTGGTTTTGTAGCCTGGGGATAGAGGATAAATGGTCAGAACCGGTTGGTAAAATGTCATTTGGACAACAACAGAGGGTGGCTTTTATGAGAATGCTGTGTCAGCCCGCAGATTTTCTTATTATGGACGAGCCTGTAAGTCATCTTGATGATGAAAATGGCGGAATAATGGGACGGATGCTCGAACAGGAAATGAGTGAAAGAGGTGTAGGAGTGATTGTTACATCTATAGGACGTCGCTTGGAAATGAATTATAATACAAAAATCAAACTGTAATATTAATAGAGGTAACAAGATGCTTTGGAAATTATTGAGACAGCATGTCAGTATAGCACAGTTGGTTGGATTTTTTGTCGCGAATCTTTGTGGAATGGTCATTGTAATGTTGGGCATTCAGTTTTATAAGGATGTGTCGCCGGTATTTGCCGAGGAAGATGGTCTTATAAAAAAAGATTATATAGTTGTAACTAAGAAGGTAAGTACAATAGGTACGTTGACAGGTAAGAGCGGAACTTTTTCTTCATATGAGGTGGAAGATATGAAATTACAGCCTTTTACGGTTAATGTAGGTCTTTTTCAGCCGGCACGATTCAAAGTCTCTGCCGGCCTTTCGTTTGGAGGTATGAATATGTCAACCGCTATGTTTCTTGAGTCGGTGCCTGATACTTTTGTAGATGTAAAGGCTGATGACTGGACATTCGTTGACGGACAGAAGGAGATACCTATAATAATTCCGCGTAATTATCTGAATCTTTATAATTTCGGTTTTGCGCGTAGCAGGAATCTTCCACAACTGTCCGAGGGTATGATAGGAATGGTATCGCTTGATATAGTCCTTTCCGGTAATGGTATGAGGGAAATTAAGAAAGGACGCATAGTTGGTTTTTCCAACAGATTGAATACTATACTTGTTCCTGAGGCTTTTATGAATATTGCCAATGCTAAATATGGAGATGGTGGAGAATTACGTCCGTCAAGACTTATAATAGAGGTAAACAATCCTGCCGATGAAAGAATAGCACAATATTTTAATGAGAACGGTTATGAAACTGAAGACAATAAACTTGATTCAGGACGTATTACGTGGTTCCTCAAGTTGGCTGTCGGTGTGGTGATGGCTGTAGGTCTGGTTATCAGTGTTCTTTCGTTTTATATATTGCTTCTCAGCATTTACCTTATATTACAGAAAAATACGGATAAACTGGAAAATCTGCTTCTTATCGGTTACAGCCCATCGTATGTGGCAAAACCATATCAGATTCTTGCAGTATCCATGAACTTTTTGGTTTGGGGATTGTCTGTTGTTTTACTTCTGTTAATAAGAGAATGGTATTCTGATGTTCTTGAGGATATTATTGTAGGATTTGACGGCGGAAGTATCGTTCTTTCCTGTCTCGCAGGTATGCTTCTGTTTTTTATAGTTTCGGTTTATAATGTTATAGCAATAAGAAGAAAGATAAATTCCATAATATAGATTGAAAATATGGTTTAAAAGTATTTACATGATGTGATTATATGTAAATCATTATGGGATAATTCTCATATATTATGTCCTATAACATTATCTAACGGCTAAAAAATGTTACTTGGAGATACACAATTAGATGATAAAATATTAAATTTGCGATATTCAATTAAGATAATTATTTAACAAATTAGTTTATGTCAAAAATTATTGGACATATTTCGCAGGTTATTGGTCCGGTTGTCGATGTACATTTCAATCTGGAGGGATTGGATGCCGAGGTTGCCTTGCCGAAAATACACGATGCAATGACTGTAATCCGTAAGGACGGTCGTCCATTGGTAATCGAAGTACAGCAACATATTGGTGAAGATACTGTGCGAACAGTAGCTATGGATAGTACTGACGGACTAAAACGCGGAATGGAGGTTGTACCTACCGGTCAGCCTATAACCATGCCGGTGGGTTCGCAAATCAGAGGACGTGTGATGAACGTTGTAGGAGAGACTATTGACGGCATGTCTGAACTTGACAAAAAAGATGGTTTCCCTATTCATCGCGAGCCGCCACGTTTTGAAGATTTGGCGACAACCCAGGAAGTCTTGTTTACAGGTATTAAGGTTATTGACCTTTTGGAACCGTATCTGAAAGGTGGTAAAATCGGATTGTTTGGTGGTGCAGGTGTAGGTAAGACTGTGCTTATCAAAGAGTTGATTAACAATATCGCAAAGAAACACAATGGTTTCTCTGTCTTTGCCGGTGTGGGTGAACGTACCCGTGAAGGTAACGACTTGCTTAGGGAAATGATTGAATCAGGCGTTATCCGCTATGGTGAGGAATTCCAGAAGAGTATGGAAGAAGGCTACTGGGATTTGTCGAAGGTTGACTATAAGGAAGTAGAGAAATCGCAGGTTGCGATGGTGTTCGGACAGATGAACGAACCTCCTGGCGCACGTCAGTCTGTAGCTCTGTCAGGATTGACACTTGCCGAATCTTTCCGTGACCGCAAGACTGAAGAAAACAGCCCTAAGGACATATTGTTCTTTATCGATAATATATTCCGTTTTACTCAGGCAGGTTCCGAGGTTTCTGCGCTTTTAGGACGTATGCCTTCGGCTGTAGGTTACCAGCCTACTCTGGCTACTGAAATGGGTAAGATGCAGGAACGTATCACTTCTACAAAGGATGGTTCCATCACATCAGTTCAGGCTGTTTATGTGCCTGCCGATGACTTGACAGACCCTGCTCCGGCTACTACATTTACTCACCTTGACGCTACTACAGTGTTGAGCCGTAAGATTGCCGAACTTGGTATCTATCCTGCCGTTGACCCGCTGGATTCTACATCGCGTATCCTTGATCCGCTTATCGTGGGTAAGGATCATTACGAGACTGCTCAGAGGGTTAAACAGATTCTTCAGTGTAACAAGGAACTTCAGGATATTATCTCTATCCTTGGTATGGACGAACTTTCGGACGAGGACCGTCTGACTGTGAACCGTGCACGTAGGGTACAGAGATTCCTTTCACAGCCGTTTGCCGTGGCAGAACAGTTTACTGGTGTACCGGGAGCTATGGTTTCAATAGAAGATACGATAAAGGGATTCAAGATGATTCTTGACGGTGAGGTTGACTATTTGCCGGAACAGGCATTCCTTAATGTGGGTACTATTGAAGATGCCATAGAGAAAGGAAAGAAACTGCTTGAGGCTGCTAAAGCATAACGACTATGGACAGGAAGAATTTGAATCTGGTGATTATTTCGCCGGAGCGCACTCTCTTCGATGGTCCTGTCAACTGGGTGGAACTGCCGGGTGAACTTGGTAAATTCCAGGTGCTTGTAAACCACGCTCCAATAATATCTTCACTGAAAGAAGGTGAAGTGGTCTATCAGTGTGGCGAGGCACAGTACAGGGTGCAGAGAGATACGCAGAAATTGAAAATTACAGGAGGATTCGTTGAGGTTAAAGATAATTTGGTCTCAGTGTGTGTGGAATTATAAACCGTAAAATCTGAAAAACATGTTTTTGCTTAAGGCAAAGAGGATATTTATAAAGAATATGACAATATTGACTTTGGTATTGTCGGCAGTGATAGGTTTGGTATATCATTTGTTTATACCTGATAAGTATTTTCCATGGTTCCCGGCTATCCCTGTTTTCTTTTACCTTTTCGGCCTTTTTTATATAAACATGTTTTCTTTGGCTTATCGGTTGGGAGAAGATAAAATGGTTCCACTGTTTTTGGTTTGCAAAGGAACGAAGTTTCTTGTCAGTGTGCTGATAGTCGTTATATACTGTTTTGCGGTTAGGCATGAAATTTTGGCTTTTGTTGCAACATTCCTGGTATTCTATATATCTTTTCTCATATTTGAAACTGTATATTTTACAAATATTGAGCTGAGGCTTAAAAAGAAGAAAAAACTAAAACAGAAACAATGAAAAAAGTACGTTACATATGGACTTTGGTGTTACTGATGGTTTTTACATCGGGATTTGCATCAACAGACAGCTCTCATGAAGAGAGTGGTGATGTGGATGTTAATGAACTGGTGTTCGGACATATCAACGATGCCTACTCTTGGCATATTGTCAGCATAGGAGATGCTCATATCACAATACCGCTTCCGGTAATAGTGAAAAGCAGTACTGGATGGCATGTATTCTCTTCTGAGAAACTTGAAGAAGGTGAGTATGAAGGACTTTACATTGCCGAAGGTGGAACATACGACGGAAAGATAGTTGAACGCAATGCTGCGGGCGAAGAGGTTCGTCCTTTGGACATATCCATTACAAAAAATGTTCTGGCACTTATGATAAACAGTGCCATATTGGTATGGATAGTGTTGGGATGTGCCAGATGGTATAAAAAACATCCTGTAGAAAACGGTGCTCCTAAAGGTGGAGTCGGCATGATAGAATCTGTGGTGCTAATGGTGTATAATGACGTAATAAAGGCATGTATAGGTCCTGATTACCAAAGATATGCTCCTTATTTGCTTACAGCTTTCTTCTTTATTCTTGTCAATAACCTTATGGGACTTATACCTTTTTTCCCGGGTGGAGCTAATGTTACCGGTAATATTGCTATAACGCTTGTTCTGGCATTGGTTACTTTCTTTTTCACAAATGCTTTTGCTACCAAGGAATATTGGAAAGAGGTGTTCTGGCCGGAAGTTCCGGTTTGGCTTAAAGCCCCGGTACCTATGATGCCGGTTATAGAATTTTTCGGATTGTTCACCAAGCCGTTTGCATTGATGATACGTCTTTTTGCCAATATAATGGCAGGACATGCAGCTATATTAAGCTTGTTGGCTATAATTTTCATAACAGTGAAGATTGGTCCTCTCATCAATGGCACAATGACATTCGTATCAGTTGCCTTCGGAATATTCATGACAGCACTTGAAGTTCTGGTAGCTTTCATCCAAGCATACGTATTTACTATGCTTTCGGCTGTATTTATCGGCCTTTCTCGCGTAAAAGAAGAGAAAAAAGAAGAAAATTAATGAATTAAAAAACAAACAAATTTAAAACTTATAATTATGTTACTTTCAATTTTATTACAGGCTGCCGCTGGTGCAGGTTTAGGTAAATTTGGTGCTGCTCTTGGTGCAGCAATCGCAGTAATTGGTGCAGGTATTGGTATAGGTAAGATAGGTAGTTCTGCTATGGAAGCTATCGCACGTCAGCCTGAGGCATCAGGTGATATTCGTATGAATATGATTATCGTTGCTGCCTTGGTAGAAGGTGTGGCACTTATCGCTATTATAGTTTGTCTATTGACTTTATTCTTATAATATACAGCTTATGGGATTGTTGACTCCGGATCCGGGGTTACTGTTTTGGATGGTAGTGGTATTCGGTATTGTCTTCTTTTT
>CALUIE010000014.1 GCA_944320605.1 uncultured Phocaeicola sp.
CCGCGACAGGATTCAAACCTGTAACCGGCTGATCCGTAGTCAGCTACTCTATTCAGTTGAGCTACGCGGCCATCATTCATTACTACTGCGGAAGCTGGGGGATTCGAACCCCCGGAACGGTTACCCGTTCGGCAGTTTAGCAAACTGCTGGTTTCAGCCACTCACCCAAACTTCCTTTTATCAGTAGCGCATTTCCTTAAATGCGGTGCAAAGATATGTGTACTTTCCGATATATCCAAACATTTTCATACATTTTTGCGTCTATTTTTTGTTACTTTTTAATAGATATTTGATTATAAAGTAGTTAATAAAAATATATTACACAGGCTACAACTACAATTTATATGTATATGTCTGAATTGATTTTAATCAAGATAACTTTGTAATTAATACAAATTAATAATATACCTAATTATAGGTATTGTTTCATCTACCAATTATTAGTATCTTTGCACCGCTATAAAACCATTTTTAAACATAAAAACATAAATTACTATGGCAATGAATTTCAAAGAAGGTCGTTGGAACCATGAAATTAATGTTACAGATTTCGTAAAGACCAACATTACTCCTTACGAAGGTGACTCATCATTTCTATCTGGTCCCACTGAACGCACTAAGGCAGTTTGGAACAAATGTTTGGAAGCATTAGCTGAAGAACGCGCTAACAACGGAGTACGCTCACTTGACCCTTCAACAGTTTCAACCATCACATCTTTTGCTCCAGGTTATATAGACAAGGATAACGAGGTGATTGTAGGTTTACAGACAGACGAACTGTTGCGCCGCGCAATCAAACCATTCGGTGGTATAAAGGTAGTAGAAAAGGCATGTCGTGAAAACGGAGTAGAGGTTGACCCTAAGGTGAAGGACATTTTCACACACTACCGCAAAACACACAATGACGGTGTATTTGATGCATATACAGAAGAGATACGTTCATTCCGTTCTTTAGGTTTCCTGACAGGATTGCCTGACAATTATGCACGTGGACGTATAATCGGCGACTACCGCCGTTTGGCTCTTTACGGTATTGACCGCCTTATAGAATCAAAACAAGATGACTTGCGTCATTTGACAGGTCCTATGACTGAGTCACGTATCCGCCAACGCGAAGAAGTAGCAGAACAGATAAAAGCTCTCAAGGAAATAAAAGTAATGGGCCAGCAGTATGGTCTTGATTTGAGCCGTCCGGCTACAAATGCTCAAGAAGCTGTTCAGTGGGTTTACATGGCTTATCTTGCGGCTGTAAAGGAACAGGACGGAGCAGCAATGTCGCTCGGTAACGTATCATCATTCCTTGATATATATATTGAATATGATATGGCTCACGGCTTGCTGGACGAAATGCACGCACAAGAGTTGATAGACCAGTTCGTAATCAAATTGCGTATGGTTCGCCACTTGCGTATGCAGGCTTACACTGATATTTTTGCCGGTGATCCTACATGGGTAACCGAAGCTATCGGCGGACGTTTCAACGACGGACGTACAAAAGTTACTAAGACTTCATTCCGTTTCTTGCAGACTCTTTACAACCTCGGTCCGTCACCGGAGCCTAACTTGACTGTCCTTTGGAGTCCTGAACTCCCTGAAGGATTCAAGAACTTCTGCGCCCAGGTTTCTATTGACACATCATCTATCCAGTACGAAAATGATGAACTGATGCGTGAAGTCCGTAACTCTGACGACTACGGTATCGCATGTTGTGTGTCATATCAGGATATAGGTCGCCACATACAGTTCTTTGGAGCGCGTTGTAACCTTGCAAAAGCTCTTCTTCTTGCAATAAACGGTGGTAGATGTGAAAATACCGGTACACTGATGGTTAAAGACATCCCTGTATTGAGCGGTGAAGTTCTTCAGTTTGAAGAAGTGCTTGCAAACTACAAGAAGGTATTAAAGGAAATGGCACGTGTTTACAACGAGGCAATGAACATAATACACTACATGCACGACAAGTATTACTACGAAAAGGCTCAGATGGCTTTCGTTGATACTGACCACGTGATAAATCTTGCATACGGTGTGGCTGGTATGTCTATTGCTGTTGACTCGCTTTCTGCTATCAAATATGCCAAGGTTAAGGCTAAACGTAATGAAATCGGTCTGACAGAAGGTTTCGAAATTGAAGGTGAATTCCCATGTTTCGGTAATGATGATGATCGTGTTGACCATTTGGCTGTTGACCTCATATATTACTTCGATGAAGAATTGAAGAAACTTCCTGTATATAAGAACGCTAAACCTACCCTTTCAATACTTACCATCACATCAAACGTAATGTATGGAAAGAAAACAGGTGCTACTCCTGACGGACGTGCCAAAGGTGTTGCTTTCGCTCCGGGTGCTAACCCTATGCACGGACGCGACAAGAACGGTGCTGTCGCTTCATTGAGTTCTGTAGCAAAACTTCGCTATCGTGATTCACAGGACGGTATCAGTAATACTTTTTCTATCGTTCCAAAATCACTTGGTGTAGATATGGAAAACCGTATCGAGAACCTTGTTACAATGATGGACGGTTACTTCGTGAAAGGTGCTCACCACCTCAATGTAAATGTCCTGAACCGTGAAATGCTGGAAGATGCTATGGAACATCCAGAAAAATATCCACAGCTTACAATCCGTGTTTCAGGTTATGCGGTGAACTTTATAAAGTTGAGTCGTGAACATCAGTTGGAAGTTATCTCACGCAGTTTCCACGAACGCATGTAATAGACAAACTTGTTTATCGTCATTCAGACAAGACAGATTGGCGAAGACATGACAAATAACAGAGCAGAGACCGCCAGTCAAGAAGGTGGTCTCTGTTTATTTTTCCACGAATACAAATAATAGAAAAATCTCATCATGATAAGAGTACATTCATACGAGTCTCTCGGTACATACGATGGCCCTGGAATCCGTCTGGTAGTTTTTTTACAAGGATGTAACTTCAGATGCCTGTATTGCGCAAACCCTGACACAATAGATGCCAAAGGAGAGAGTAAGGAAACATCACCTGAAGAGATATTAAAAATGGCAATAAGTCAAAAACCGTTCTTCGGTAAGAAAGGCGGAATCACATTCAGTGGTGGAGAACCGACATTTCAGGCTAAGGCACTTATTCCACTGTTCAAAATGCTGAAAGAAGCAGGCATACATATATGTGTAGATACAAACGGAAGTATATGGAATAACGATGTAAAGGAAATGCTGTCACTGGCCGATTTGGTTTTATTGGACGTTAAGGAATTTAACCCATCAAGACACAAGACATTGACAGAACGTTCCAACGAGCAAACTCTTAAAACCGCCGCATGGCTTGAAGAAAATGGAAAACCGTTTTGGCTAAGATATGTATTAGTGCAGGGATACAGTGCCTTCGATGAAGATTTGAGGGCTCTTGGTGAACACTTTAAAAATTACAGACAGATTGAAAGAGTAGAAATACTTCCATATCACACATTAGGTGTACACAAATACGAGGCAATGAATATGGAGTATAAACTAAAAGACGTAAAATATAACACACCGGAACAATTGGAAAATACAAAGATAATTTTTCAAGAATATTTCAAAAATGTTTATGTAAACTGATTTTTTCAAAAAAAAATCATAATTGTGGTGCAGTAAAATAGCAAATGCTTCATTTAGTATATACAACAAAGAAGCTAAAAGGCTATTAAGAACAAACCAACAATTAAAGACAAACAAAAATGAACAGAAAAACGGTGAACATTTCAAGCAAAAGAATAGAACAGAAAATCACAGCTGTTACTTCAATCCTTGGTATCATTATAATGAATATTATATGGATTGCAGGTGTCAGAAGCATGGATGAACAGCCACATACATCAATAACACAAAACAAAAATGATGTAAATGAAAAAAAAGAGACAGTAAATAATGCTCTTTATATTTCATACACTCAAGCAAAACTTGATTATTAAAAATGAGTGCACCCCGCGAATCACTTCGCAGGGTGCGCCCAACTAATAACTAACTTTTTTACTTTTGTGGTTTACGTAATTTCTATATGACTAACACTGCAAAGGTAATCACTCCAGCCATAACAGGCAATACCTAAAAATAGGTATTTTTCAGAGTTTCATTTTTACCTCGCTTATATCCACCAACTTATTGACTATCGCATAAATTGTAAGTCCGGCAGCCGAATGGACTTGAAGTTTGCGTGTTATATTTCTTCTGTGAGTAATTACTGTGTGAACGGATATGTACAGTTGTTCAGCTATTTCCTTGTTCGTCATACCTTTCACTACACACCCCAAGATTTCTTTCTCGCGTTGGCTTAATGCTCCTGAATCGCCTTCCTCATCCTCACTGACATTTACTATAGCCGAAAGTTTTTCAGAAATCGTGTCTATATCATCAAAAAGATTTATACTCTCATCATATCCCTTGAGCATGTTCGAATCAACAACAGTACATATCAATGATATGAATTTCACGTCATGTGCGTCATATTGCCTTTTTGTTTCATCAACATTAAACCAACCGTCAAACATAGGATTAACTATCAATATATCAGGTTTATGCGACTCCATACATAACTGCAGGCCTTCAACTGATGATATTTCCAATGTTTCTACATTATAATCAGGAAGATGCCTCAATACTGATATAAGTCCATTTCGGACTATCATTGACACCTCGGCTACAGCAATATTTATAATATCATGAGATTTCATTTTGCCTCCTTTTCCAGTTTCTTTATTGCAGGTACAAACAGAAAATCTTCCACCCTATTGTGCGAAGCCAAATCTTCCTCACAACAGAATATATCGAAAAGAGTCGCATTCAACAATCGGTTATTACCTCCTGCCGGGAAATACTTGATAATGATGTTTTTAAGTTCAGTCAATTTGGTATCTATGTGCTCATGATGACTGGCAAAAATACTTATACTGTATCCTTCCGGATGATCGCCTGATATAAGTTTCTCAACATACGTAAAGACATTATCATTTTCATGCTCCATGTGTTTTTTAACCTCCTCTACGTAAGCGTCAAAGAAACGCATAATAAGATATGTTACATCCTTTTCATTGGAATCGCCTATAGCCTCAACCAGTTTCTTTCTAATTGTAGGCAGCTGAAAATCAAGAAAGTAGCTATGAGCCTCGCGTAAATAATTCATTAATGACGGTATTGATATCCCTTCCAAATGTTCCTGGACTCTGTTGCTGTTTTCTACAAGAAAGTTTACTACAGCTAAAAATGTATTACAATCAACATTACTGATTTCGCAAACCTCACGCACATTCTTATCACCAAATCCCAAAGAAATGCCAAACCTACTAAGTACCTGAAGCAGAGTATAATTCTCGCATATCAAGTCACTCATTTTATCTGTCGGTTTGTAAATTCTGTCTCTATACATATTCAATAGATTGTTCATAATTCTAATTCGCCTACAAAATAATATATAATAAACAAAGTTGTCAATACCTATTTTTAGGTATATTTCACTCCTACAAACTTACGTAATCTGACCGAAATAATATTACTCCACATAAAAAACTTACTCTAACAAAAAAGGTGAGACATAATCTATGCCCCACCTTTTAATATACAATCTTTTAAAATTATTTATTATTCCGCAGCCTTTTTAGCTGTTGTTTTTGTAGATTTCTTTGCAGCAGTTGTAGTTTTCTTTTTTACAGCCGGTTTTTCCTCTTTTGCAAGTTTCTTTTCTGCATCTGCAAGTTTCTTCTGTAATTTCGCAACTTCAGCATTCAATTGTACAAGTTCCTCACCTTGATTCTTGATAGTAGTCAATAATGATCCAAGCTCTTCATTTTCCATATCAACAGGATAAAGTGAATTGACACGTTTAATAAAATCTCCAAGAATATTCATGTAATTAGTAAACGCGTCAAATGGAGAATCATAAATACCACGGTTGAACGCAACACCAGAATCCTTGGTTGTCATAAAACGGAAGTTATTACTTGCCTGCAAATAATCCCAATCCTGCTTAATTCTCTTATCCTGGCACAAATAAACTCTCTCTGCTACACTATATAGCTTATTGAAAGCCTCACGCTGCATTACATTACCCAACCATGGACTGATATCTCTTTCTTCGTCAACCCAAGACATAGGATATGGGACATCCATTGCGTCAACTGATTTCAGTTTAGTTACAATCTCTGTAGGAGTAGAGAAAGTAATTCCTTTTTGCTTTGCACAAACTGGAAGAGCTTTTATAAAATCAAGAATATTTGATGACAGAGGTTGGAAATAGCCAAGAGCCGAAAGTTCCATAAATATATTTATAACCTGCTCACTTTCAGGCATAGAATCAATCCAACCAATATATTTGTCTGCAAATAAAGGATATTCACTCCATTCACTATTGGAGAAACGAAGGCTTATATCATCAGAAAGTTTAAAATCTCTCATCAAAAGTTTGAGATTTGGATTTTCTGAGCAATGATACAAATAATGAGGACTCTTCCAACCAAGTACATGTTTTGCACCCTCAATCAACATTCCTTTAAATCCCATATTGGCAACCATTCCACCAATCTCATTGTCATAAATCAAACTTGAGTTACGGAAAACTTTAGGTTCCTGACCAAAATAATCCTTAATTTTACGATGCATACGTTCTACTTCTTCCTTAAAACAATCTTCATTTGCCAATGAAGAAAGTCCGTGTGAATAAGGTTCGCACAAGAATTCGCAGCATCCTGTATTATTCAGTTCATGCAACAACTCTATAACAGCCGGTGCATATATTTCCAATTGTTCAAGCGCAACACCTGAAATTGAAAGAGCGACCTTGAATGCTCCTTCGTTTTCTTTTGCCATCTGTATAAGGGTATTCAAAGCCGGAATGTAAGAACGTTCAGCTATTTCATTAATACCCTGCTCATTGGCAAAATCATCATAATAATAATGATCTGACCCTATTTCAAAGAAACGGTAACGTTTCAAATGTATTATTTGATGAATCTCAAAATATAAACAGATTGTTTTCATATCAACTTAAGACTAATAATTTTACTTATGATAATTTCTCAGTACATCCTCGTACAAGGAACGGACTTTTAAACCAACTTTTTCCCAAGTGATTCCGTCAACCTCGGCTTTACCTTCTTTCTGTAGGTATTCAAACAGAGACTGATTTGTACAAATTGAATATATAGCATCTGCCATGGCATGAATATCCCAATAGTCTGTTTTTATAACCTTATTGAGAATTTCACCACAACCTGACTGCTTTGAAATAATAGATGGTGTACCGCACTGCATTGCTTCCAGTGGTGCTATACCGAAAGGCTCAGAAACCGAAGGCATGACAAATACATCACTGTTCTTATAAACCTCATATACTTGTTTACCTTTCATAAACCCAGGGAAATGGAAACGGTCAGCTATACCGCGTTCGGCAACCAAATTAATCATGGCATTCAACATATCACCAGAGCCTGCCATCACGAAACGAATATTACGTGTCCGTTTCAAGACCATTGCAGCAGCCTCAACAAAATATTCAGGTCCTTTCTGCATTGTAATACGTCCCAAGAACGTAACAATCTTTTCTTTTGAATGATCAGGACGTGGTATATCTTGATATTCTTGAGACAATGGATAAACGGCATTATGCACAGCAAACACCTTTCTCGGATCCTGATGATACTCATTAATAACTGTTCGGCGAGTAAGTTCAGATACACACATGATACAGTCTGCATAATCCATACCGTTCTTTTCGATAGAATAAACTGTAGGGTTAACTTTTCCACGGGAACGGTCGAAATCTGTAGCATGAACATGGATACACAGAGGCTTTCCACTCACCATTTTCGCATGAACACCTGCAGGATAAGTCAACCAGTCATGAGCATGAATAATATCAAACTCTTGCTGTCTTGCCACTACACCTGCAATAATTGAGAAATTATTAATTTCATCATGCAAATTTCCAGGATATCCCCCTGCAAATTCCATACATCCCAAATCATTGACATTCATGTATGAGAAATCAGCATATATCTTCTCACGGTAAGCATAATATTCTTCAGGCGTCATTTGTGGATTCAGACGAGATTTAAGGTAATCATAATTCACGTCTCGCCAAACAATAGGTACCTGATTCATACCAACAATTTTCAGGAATCCTTCCTCATCTCCTGTCGGTTTAGGCATACAAAACACAGTTTCAACATCGCCTTGCAAACTTAAGCCCTTAGTTATTCCGTATGAAGCAACAGCAAGACCGCCGTATATTTTTGGAGGAAATTCCCAACCAAACATTAAAACTTTCATAAAACTCCTCCTTCTTTATTGATTCTCAAATTTATCCAACAAATACAAGCCACGAAGAATTTCCGCAACATTCATTGCAAATGATACTGCTCCCCTACCTTTGAAAGGTGGATTACCGTCAAACAACTCCGGAAGTGTTCCCAGACAGTGACATGTCATTTCATCCTCATAGCTAACAAACTGTCTCCACAAGAAAGAGATAGCGCTTCTCTTATAAATCTTCAGATAAGCTTCCATGTAGAAACCTTCAAGCCATGGCCATGCTGTACCCTGATGGTATGCATAGTCTCTCTGCATCTGAGGTCCAACATAGTTAGGATTGTAGCCTCCACTTTTCGGGCTCAAAGAACGAAGACCTTTAGGAGTAAGTAATTCTTTTGTAACAATATCTATTACACCCTTTTTCTGTTTTGCGTCAAGTGGAGAATAATCGAATGCTGCCGCGAAAATCATGTTAGGACGAACACTCCAATCCATCATATCACCATCCACGAAATCCAACAGATAGCCATATTCATTCAAGAATGTGTCAATAAATGATTTCCCTGTTTTCTCAGCCAAAGATTTCAAACGATAAGAGAAGTCATTGTCACCAACTTCAGCCATAATATCTGCTGTGAAACACAATGCGTTATACCAAAGAGAATTGAATTCTACTATATATCCGGTTCTTCCCACTACAGGACGACCGTTAACAGTTGAGTTCATCCATGTAATAGCATTGTCTCTACCGTTTGCATATACCAATCCGTTATCTCTTACTTCGAGATTAGGATGTCTGCCATCAAGCAAATATGTCATTATATCTTTCAACAGTCCTAGATACTTTTCTTTAGCAGCATCCCTTGAAACCATCTTAGCATATTGCTGTATTGTCCAGACAGCCCATAGAAGAACATCAGGATGATAAATCTCATAGACTTTCAATGTAGATTTCTCGCCATTCATAAATGAATAAATAGCTTTTATGGCTGTCTCCATTATCATCTCAAATTTTGAGACTTCTCCAATAGACAATGTAAGACCTGGCAATGAAACAAACATATCTCTGGCACGGCACTTGAACCAAGGATAACCTGCCAATATATATGATTCACTATCCTGTTTATTCAAGAATTGGTGGGCTGCATTGATAAGACAGTTTTTGAAGTCTTTTCTAGGAGTTCTCTGTTCTGCCTCATCTGCAAACAACTGATTAAGTTTAGATGTATCTACAGAAGAAATACCACCGGAGAATGTAACACTTTCTCCCTTACTGATTTTAAATTCAAAATAGCCAGGAACATAAAGATCTTCATTGAAATCATAGCCACGTTCCTGTTCCTTTGGATATTCTATACCTCTGTACCAATCCGGCAGGAAATGGAATTCGTTTTCCTTACTGAACTGCATATACAATTCAGGATAACCAGGATACATACGTGTCTTGATTCCGTTGTCTATCACATCATATTCCCTACTAGCCTGAGAATTCTCATGAGTGTATTCTCTTACACTTCTGAAAGCCAAATAAGGACGTAATCTTAATATTGTTTCAGAATGTGCGTCAACTAAAGTATATCTTATCAGAATACGGTTTTCATGATGAACGAAGACCTTTTCTTTCTTCAAGATAACTCCACCTACACGATACCATGTTGTTGGAACTTTTTCACACTCATATTCACGGATATATTTATGACCGCGCGGACTAAAATTATCTCCATGATACTTATGGAGTCCCAGGTTAAATTCAGCACCATGCTGTATTACTGTCTCATCCATTGCCGACAACAGTACATGGTTTTCGTCATCCAATTCAGGAACAGGAATAACTAACAGTCCATGATACTTGCGAGTATTACAATCTACTATTGTAGAACAATGGTAAGCCCCGGAACGATTTGTACGAAGAATCTCACGCGGTAAAGATTCTTCCAAATTCGTCATAAGAGTTTTATCAAAACGTAAATAACTCATAGATGTTATATTAAGGTTATTAAATAGTTCAATAAATATGTTATAAATCTCACCCCAAAATTAGTAATAAAAAAAACAAATCAAAACGTAAAACTATTTTTTTTCTAAAATAATTACTTTTTGCCATCATATTTAAAATATGAGGCTGTCTCAAATAAACTTTTAGATGGCCTTTTTTGTGTCTACAAGAAAATCTGGCAAGCCCTAACTTCGCTCAGTCAGGACTTGCCCGTCTCCCTATTTTTTGTATCTTAGGGAATCAAGTCAAGATATCCTAAAGATAATGTTTAAATGTTACACTTCCAACGATAATCTGCTTTTACCTCCGTGTTTAGGCGATTTTATTCCACAGAAAGATCCGGTCCGGGTTGTTCACCGTATTATTGAACAAATAAACCTTGAAGAACTTTACCGCAGGTATTCTCCTAAAGGCTGTTCTGCGTCCCCCCCCCCGCTCATGATACTTCAGATTCTAGTCTATGCTTATCTGCGTAATATCTATTCCAGCAGTCGAATAGAAGAGTTCTGTCGAAATGACATCTACTTCTTGTGGCTTACTGGCAATTTGACTCCTTATCATAATACCATCAACCGTTTCCGCAACAGCCAGCTGAAGGATGTGCTTAAGTTAGTTTACCATTCCCTTTATGGCAGATACCCTGGCGTATCTGTCTGCGATGCCGGATACGAAAGCAAAGAGAACTATCTGTATACCTTCAGAAATGGCATTGAAACTTTTATAAAGTACAATTATTTCCATAAGGAACAGAAAAGGAACTCCAAAAACAACCCGTTTCTGTCTGTCAACTTTTATTATAATGAAGAAACCGACGGCATGTACTGTCCTATGCGACAGAGAATGGAAAGACTCTCCGATGTAAAGCGGACGACAGACAACGATTTTGTACAGACCATCTCAAGATACAGGGCACGTAACTGCAAGGGGTGCCCGTTAAAATGCCGGTGTCACAGAATCCGGTCGGAAAGAATTGTACAGGTAAACCACCGTCTGAGGAAAATCAAGGAAAGAGAACGTGAAAAGCTGCTCTCTGATGAAGGTCTGAAATATCGCTGTCAGCGACCGCAGGATGTAGAAGCCGTATTTGGGGACCTCAAGAACAACAAGCACTTCAAGAGGTTTCATCTTCATGGGCTTAAGAAGGTTGAAATTGAGTTCGGCCTGCTGGCCATTGCGCATAATCTTGCAAAAGTAGCCTCTTATGAGGCTTATGGTAACGAAAATACAGTTTGAAAGGATAAAATATTCAAAAACAAGCTTGTAAACTCCTCTTTTTGAAAAAATACAAATGACTTCAATATGAAATGAAACAACAGAGGCCATATCAAGTTTATTTTGAGACAGCCTCTTTTTTTTCTGTCAATGTTTTTTTCATTCATATTTATATTAATTTTCAAATTCTGATTGAATATTCTATCTTTGCATATAATAAAAATGAAACAGAATGTCTGACAGCAAATACATTTCAATAAAAGGTGCAAAAGTAAACAACCTTAAGAATATAGACGTTGACATACCACGTAATAAACTCGTGGTAATAACAGGTTTGTCCGGCTCCGGGAAATCATCTTTAGCTTTCGATACACTATATGCAGAAGGTCAAAGAAGATACGTTGAGAGCCTTTCATCATACGCAAGGCAATTCCTCGGAAGAATGGGTAAACCGGAATGCGATTTCATTAAAGGTATTCCACCTGCAATAGCTATTGAACAGAAGGTAATCAGCCGTAATCCGCGTTCAACGGTAGGAACATCAACAGAAATATATGAATACCTTCGATTACTATTTGCAAGAGTTGGGAAAACATACTCACCTATAAGTGGAGAAATTGTAAAAAAAGACAGTCCTGAAGATATCGTCAACTGTATGCTTTCATATCCCAAAGGAACAAAATATACAGTTCTTACCCTACTGCTTCCACGTGACGGACGTACACATCAGGAACAGTTGGAAATGGATTTGAAACAAGGATTTACCCGTCTGGAAGTTGATGGAGAAATTGTAAGGATAGAAGATTACAAATATGATGAGAGTGACAAGGTTTATCTACTGATAGACCGTATGAGCTGTAATGATGACAAGGATTCCATAAGCCGACTGACAGATTCTGCCGAGACTGCCATGTATGAGGGAGACGGAACATGTATGCTACGCTTCTATTTACCGGATGGTGAAACCAGACTACACTGTTTCAGTACAAAATTCGAAGCCGACGGTATTAAATTCGAGGAGCCTACTGACCAGATGTTCTCATTCAATTCTCCAGTCGGAGCATGTCCTACTTGCGAGGGGTTTGGGAAAATTATAGGTATAGACGAACACCTTGTAATACCGAACAGGGCATTGAGTGTTTATGACGGTGCCGTAATGTGTTGGCGAGGTGAAAAGATGGGAGAATGGCTTCAGGAATTTTTAAGAGAAGCACCAAAACACAATTTCCCGATATTCACACCATATTATGAACTTACTGAGGAACAGAAAGACTATCTGTGGCATGGACCACGTGAAAAAGTATGTATAGATACATTCTTCAAGATGCTGGAAGAAAACCAATACAAAATACAATACAGGGTGATGCTGGCTCGCTACAGAGGCAAGACCACATGTCCTACATGTAAAGGTGGAAGACTGAAAAAAGAAGCGACATACGTAAAAGTCGGTGGAAAGAATATATGCCAGCTTGTTGACATGCCTGTATCTGAGCTGAAGGAGTTCTTCCGTACATTACAATTAAACGAACATGACACTTTAGTGGCCCAAAGACTTCTGAATGAAATAAACAGCCGACTTAATTTCCTCATGGACGTAGGATTAGGATACCTTACACTGAACCGTCTGAGCAACACTTTGTCTGGTGGTGAGAGTCAGCGCATAAACCTTGCTACATCTTTGGGAAGTAGTTTGGTCGGTTCACTTTATATACTGGATGAACCAAGCATCGGTCTGCACAGTCGAGATACAGACAAACTTATAAAAGTACTTCGACAACTTCAACAGCTCGGTAATACTGTTGTCGTTGTGGAACATGACGAAGAAATAATCAGAGCAGCCGACTATATCATCGATATAGGTCCGAAAGCCGGACGTCTTGGTGGTGAAGTAGTCTATCAAGGCGACATGAAAGACTTGCAAAAAGGGAGCAACAGCTATACGGTAAAATACCTGTTAGGCGAAGAAACGATACCTCTCCCACCGAGTCACCGTTCATGGAACAACTACATAGAAATAAAAGGAGCAAGGGAAAACAATCTTAAGGGAATTGATGTAAAGTTTCCACTAAACATAATGACAGTAGTAACAGGAGTAAGCGGTTCCGGCAAGAGTACGCTTGTACGTGATGTATTCTATAAAGCCCTGAAAAGAGAATACAGTGAAGCGAGCGAGCGTCCGGGAGAATTTGTATCTCTCGAAGGAGACATAAAGATGATAACTGATATTGAATTCGTTGATCAGAATCCTATAGGAAAATCATCGCGCAGTAATCCTGTAACATACGTTAAGGCGTATGATGAAATCAGAAAACTGTTTGCTGAGCAACCTCTGTCAAAACAAATGGGTTACACTGCCGGATATTTTTCTTTCAATACAGAAGGGGGAAGATGCGAAGAATGTAAAGGAGAAGGTACAGTTACAGTTGAAATGCAATTTATGGCAGACCTTGTACTGGAATGTGAATCATGCCACGGGAAACGTTTTAAAAGCGATGTCCTCGAAGTAAGATTCGAAGGCAAAAACATATACGACATACTCGAAATGACAGTTAACCAGGCTATAGAGTTCTTTACAGAGCATAATCAGAAAAAGATTGTAAAGAAATTACAACCGTTACAGGAAGTCGGATTGGGATACATCAAACTTGGGCAATCATCATCAACACTATCCGGAGGAGAAAACCAAAGAGTAAAACTGGCATATTTCCTAAGCGTGGAGAAATCGCAGCCTACAATATTTGTGTTTGACGAACCTACCACAGGTCTGCATTTCCACGACATAAAGAAACTGCTCGAGGCTTTCGACTCTCTTATAGCAAGAGGACACACCATAGTCATAATCGAACATAACATGGACGTGATTAAATGTGCGGACTATGTTATCGATCTCGGACCTGAAGGTGGGGACAAGGGAGGCAACTTGGTTATTGCGGGAACACCTGAGGAAGTCGCCAGATGCGGAGCGTCATATACTGGACAATTTCTTGCTGAAAAGATGAACCAATAAAGTCCTTCGTGTCTCTGTTACAGTATTAAAAACATGAACAAACATAAAAACATTAACCGTTATGAATTTAAAAAATCTATTACAAACTGGAATTATTTGTGCCATCTTATCATCTTGCGCACAAGAGAACAAATTACCTTATCAGGACCCGTCATTATCTCCGGAAGAAAGAGCTGAAGATTTATTGAAAAGGCTTACTCTTGAAGAAAAAGCCTTATTGATGCAAAATTCTTCACCGGCGATAGAAAGACTTGGAATCAAAGAATACGATTGGTGGAACGAAGCCCTGCACGGAGTTGCAAGAGCCGGACTGGCAACCGTTTATCCGCAAGCGATAGGTATGGCTGCATCATTCAATGACGACCTTCTATATGATGTATTCACATCTGTTTCGGATGAAGCCAGAGCCAAATCAACGGAATTCAGCAAGGCAGGAAAACTGAAAAGATATCAGGGACTTACGATGTGGACTCCTAACGTAAATATATTCAGAGATCCACGCTGGGGAAGAGGACAGGAAACATACGGTGAGGACCCATATCTTACATCAAGAATGGGTGTTGCCGTTGTAAAAGGACTTCAAGGGCCGGACGACAGTAAATACGACAAGCTACATGCCTGCGCAAAACACTATGCAGTACATTCAGGTCCTGAATGGAACAGACATAGTTTCAACGCAGAAAACATTTCTCCGAGAGACTTATGGGAAACATATCTCCCGGCTTTCAAAGAATTGGTACAGGAAGCCGACGTAAAAGAAGTAATGTGTGCTTATAACCGTTACGAAGGTGAACCTTGCTGCGGAAGCAACAGACTTCTCACACAAATTCTCCGTGACGAATGGGGATTTGACGGAATAGTAGTTTCAGACTGTTGGGCAATAAATGATTTTTGGAAAAAAGGACATCACGAAACTCATCCTGACAAGAATCATGCTATAGCAGATGCTGTATCAAACGGAACTGATTTGGAATGTGGTCCTAACTATCCTTCACTGCCTGAAGCCGTAAAAGCCGGACTTATAACTGAAGAACGTATTGACACATCTTTAAAGAGACTCTTAATAGCCAGATTCGAATTGGGAGAAATGGACAACGAAACAGAATGGAGTAACATTCCTTATTCTGTAGTGGATTCGAAAGAACATAAGGAACTGGCACTCAAAATGGCAAGAGAAACAATGGTTCTTCTGCAAAACAAAAACAACATTCTTCCGTTGAAAGGAAATGAAAAGATTGCCCTTGTTGGTCCAAATGCCAATGACTCCATAATGCAATGGGCAAACTATAATGGCTTCCCATCGCACACCATCACACTTCTGGAAGCCCTTAAAAAAACTATTCCGGCAGAAAACTTTATATACGAACAAGGATGTGACCGTACTGAAACGACCACATTAGAAAGTATATTCAGCCAATGCAGCAACAATGGCAAGCCAGGATTCAAGGCCACATATTGGAACAATACAGAAATGGAAGGCGAGCCTACAACTGTAACTCAAATAAGTACACCTTTCAATTTCATAACTACAGGAGGTACCGCATTCGCTTCCGGAGTAAATATTCATGATTTCTCAGCCAAATACGAAAGTGTTCTGAAACCCAAAGAAGACAAAGATATAGATTTCTGTTTTACAGCACAGGCACAGATAAGACTATACATCAACGGTGAGAAAGTTGGAGAAGGAAAAAATATCAAGAACAATGTGAGTCTTTATACACTTAAAGCCAAAGCCGGACAAGAGTACAATATATCAATTGAATACATTTTCAACAACAAAAACAGTGCGGCATCACTTAAGTTCGATATGGGGTACTATGTTCCTGTAAATCTACAGAAGAGCATAGACAAAATTAAAGATGCTGATATTGTAATATTCGCAGGTGGTATATCCCCTACCCTCGAAGGTGAGGAAATGTCTGTTAAAGTTCCGGGATTTAAAGGTGGCGACAGAACAAATATAGAATTACCAGAAATACAAAGAGAATTCATCAAGAAACTGAAAGCGGCAGGCAAAAAGATAATTTACGTAAACTTCTCAGGTTCAGCAATGGGACTCGTTCCAGAATCACAGAATTGCGATGCTATTATTCAGGCATGGTATCCAGGACAAGCAGGAGGACAAGCTATTGTAGATGTTATAACAGGTAAATACAACCCTGCCGGAAGACTCCCTATAACTTTCTATAAGAATGTAGAACAAATTCCTGATTTTGAAGACTATTCGATGAAAGGTCGTACATACAGATATATGACCGAGAAACCTCTGTTCTGCTTCGGACATGGACTAAGTTATACCACTTTCGAATATGGGAAAGCAAGTGTAAGCAGTAACACTATTGATGATGACGATGAAATAAAACTGACTATCCCAGTAAAGAACTCAGGTAAAATGAATGGAGACGAGGTTGTTCAAATATATTTGAAATACAACGGGGATAAGGAAGGTCCTTCCCACGCATTAAGAGGTTTCAAGAGGGTGAATATTGGAAAGGGAGAAACCAAGAACGTAGAATTCACTCTTGACGATGATGATTTAGAATGGTTCGACACCAATAACAATACGATGAGAACTCTTGAAGGAGACTATACCATTTATTACGGCGGCACATCTGATATAAGCAAGCTTAAAAAGCTCACTATCGAAGTGAAATAAATGCGTTTTCTTGTTTTCAAAAGAAAAGAGTTGTATTTTTGACTCCAAGAATACTACTCTGACATGAATACAAACATTTTAATCAATTTATACAAACAATACACCGGTCAGCGGCACGAATCACTCGAGCCGCTGACCGGTTCCGGTTCTAACCGCAGGTATTATCGTATAACGGGACGTATTAATCTTATAGGAGTATGCGGTGAATCAATAGAAGAAAACCGTGCCTTCATATACATGGCACGCCATTTCCACACCAAGGGAATACCCGTTCCGGAAGTTCTTGCAGTATCCGACGACGAGAGTTGCTACATACAGGAAGACCTTGGCGATACATTGCTTTTCAATGCCATTGCCAACGGCAGAAACACAGGGATATTCAGCACTCACGAAAAAGAGCTTATCCGTAAAAGTATAACAGTCCTTCCATCAATACAGTTCAAAGGAGCCGAAGGTCTGGATTTCGGAATGTGTTATCCATTGTCGGATTTCAACCGCCGCACAGTGATGTGGGATTTGAACTATTTCAAATATTGCTTCCTTAAAGCCACAGGCATCAGTTTCAATGAAAATTCTCTGGAAGACGATTTCGAAGCAATTACAGATATTCTGCTCGGCTCATCGTCCGAAACCTTTATGTATCGCGACTTCCAGAGCCGCAATGTCATCATAAAAGATGAGGAGCCTTATTTCATTGATTTCCAGGGAGGGCGCAAAGGTCCTGTATATTATGATGTAGCTTCATTCCTGTGGCAAGCAAAGGCTAATTTCAGCAACGAGATAAGAGAAGAAATGATTGAAACATACATTTCCGAGGCAAACAAATTCACCAATATAAATCCTGAGGAATTCAAAAAGACTTTGCACCATTTCGTGGTTTTCCGTACCATGCAAGTACTCGGCACATACGGTTTCAGAGGACTGTTAGAACGCAAAGCCCACTTCATTGAAAGCATACCATACGCTTTAAATAATCTTCAAACACTGTTTAAACACCATTTAAATGAATATCCGTATTTGAGCAAGCTGCTAATCCAGCTTTCTGAAATGGATATAAACAATATAACCACATTAAAACGATGAACACAGACAAACAGCTTACAGTAAAAGTGATAAGTTTCTCATACCGCAAAGGTATCCCTGAAGATACGTCCGGAAATGGTGGAGGATATGTTTTCGACTGCCGCTATGTACACAATCCGGGAAGATACGATGAATATAAACCTCTGACAGGACTTGACAAACCTGTTATTGACTTTCTGGAAAATGACGGCGAGATAACAGAATTCCTTACACACGTATATGCTCTTACGGACTCACACGTGAAACGCTACCTTGAAAGAGGATTTACCAGCCTGATGATATGTTTCGGATGTACAGGCGGACAGCACCGTTCCGTCTATTCGGCGCAACATACCGCCGAACATATACACGGCAAATTCGGAGTGAGAGTAGAGCTTATTCATCGTGAACAGAATATAGAACAAATCTTCGAAGCCAACAATACAGAAATATGAAAGCTATGATCTTCGCTGCCGGTTTGGGTACAAGACTAAAACCCCTGACAGACACCATGCCTAAGGCTCTTGTTCCGGTTGCAGGTAAACCGATGCTGGAGCACGTCATAATGAAACTGAAATCATCAGGATTTGACGATATTATCATAAATATTCATCATTTTGGAGAACAGATTATAGATTTTCTCCATTCCAATGATAACTTTGGCGTTAATATCCGAATAAGTGATGAGAGAGATATGTTACTTGATACAGGCGGAGGTATCAAACATGCCCTTGAACTATTCCCGATAGATGAGCCTTTGCTGATACATAATGTTGACATACTGTCTGATGTAAACTTAAAGGAGTTTTACAATTTCCACGTCCGGTCAGGCAATGATGCCACACTTATGGTAAGCCGGAGAGAGACCTCTCGTTATCTGATATTTGACAAAGGAAATAGGCTATGCGGCTGGATAAACAAAAACAGTGGCGAGACCAAACCTGAAGGTTTCGTCTATGACTGTAATATTCACACCGAATACGCTTTCAGCGGAATACATGTTGTTTCGCCTTACATTATGAAATATATGGACAATAAATGGAATGGAAAGTTCTCCATAATGGATTTCTATTTAAGCACATGTCATGAAGCACGTTTCGGAGCATGTATTAAGCCGGATATAAAACTGATAGATATTGGGAAACCTGAAACGTTAGAGAAAGCGAATGAATTTATATGCATGATATAACAATAAAGGCGGCCCTCAAAAGCCGCCTTTATTTTATCAGTTCCAAAGTTTAAGTCTGTTTTCGCGAGCCTCATCTAAGGACACCACGTTCACTTTCTTTTCCTGATGTGCATCAGCAAGAGCCTTATACTCATCGTAAAGTTCTTTTACGAAAATATCTTTCTGTTCCGGATTAAGTAACTTCGACGCAACAGGAGCATTCATAGAAGCATCCTTAAGATGAACCACAGGAGCATGATATGCCGGAGCTATTTTCAAGGCTGTATGCAGTTTGGAAGTCGTAGCCCCACCGACTATAACAGGAATATCAAGTCCGGCACGTTCCATCTCCGAAACAGTATGTACCATCTCGTCAAGCGATGGAGTTATCAATCCACTTAATCCTACAATGTCAACCTTCTCACGTACAGCAGTCTCTATAATCTTTTCGGCAGGCACCATCACACCGAGATCTATTATCTCAAAATTGTTGCACGCCATAACCACACCTACAATGTTCTTTCCGATGTCGTGTACATCACCTTTAACAGTGGCCAAAAGGACTTTTCCTGCACTTGCCGCTCCGTCCTTCTTTTCAGCCTCTATATACGGTTGAAGCACTGCAACAGCCTTTTTCATAGTGCGGGCAGTCTTGACTACCTGCGGAAGGAACATCTTACCTGAACCGAACAACTCACCCACATGGTTCATACCGTCCATCAGCGGACCTTCGATAATGCTCACGGCATTAGGATATTTGGTGAGGGTCTCATTAAGATCTTCTTCAAGGAAGTCTCCCATTCCTTTAACCAAAGCATATTTCAATCTTTCTTCTACTGTTGTATCCTCACGCCAGGCTATTTTAGAAGAAACAGCCTGTCCTTCATTCTGACCTTCCTTCTCCGCTTTCAATCGTTCGGCTGTCTCTATAAGTCTTTCTGCCGCATCCAGACGACGATTTAGTACAACATCTTCTATCCTTTCAAGTACATCAGCCGGAATATCTGTATATAGAACAGATGTTCCCGGATTGACAATACCCATATCCATACCCTGCTGAATAGCGTGATAAAGAAATACAGCGTGCATTGCCTCACGGATATAGTTGTTACCACGGAATGAGAAAGAAAGATTGCTCACACCACCACTGATATGCGCCCCCGGAAGATTTTTCTTTATCCATCCCGTAGCCCGAATAAAGTCAACAGCATAGTTGTTATGTTCCTCTATTCCTGTAGCCACAGCTAATACGTTAGGGTCGAATATTATGTCGTGCGGATTGAAACCTACCACTTCTGTAAGAATACGGTAGGCACGTTCGCACACTGATATTTTTCGTTCGTATGTATCTGCCTGACCTTGCTCGTCGAATGCCATAACTATAACAGCGGCACCGAATGCCTTGACTGTACGTGCATGTTCTATAAACACTTCTTCACCTTCCTTTAGGGAAATTGAATTGACCACACACTTGCCCTGTACACATTTCAGTCCTGCAAGAATAACATCCCATTTTGACGAGTCTATCATCACAGGAACACGTGCTATCTCCGGTTCCGAAGCAAGAAGATTCAGGAAAACAGTCATCTCTGAAGCTGCATCAAGCAGACCGTCGTCCATATTGACATCAATCACAAGAGCACCGTCGTCCACCTGCTTGCGTGCGATAGACAGAGCCTCATCGTATTTCTTTTCATTAATAAGACGCAGAAACTTTCTTGAACCTGCCACATTGCATCTCTCGCCTACATTTACGAATCTTACTTCAGGTGTAAGTTCCATGAGTTCAAGCCCAGAAAGCCACATACTCTGAGGTTTTGCCACAGGCTTATGAGGAACGGCACCCTTTATCAAATCCTGATACTTGGCTATATACTCCTCTGTGGTACCACAGCACCCGCCAATAATATTGACCAACCCTTCATTTATATACTCTTTTACCTCTTCTGCCATCTGTTCCGGAGTCTGGTCGTACTGTCCAAGACTGTTAGGCAAACCGGCATTAGGATATGCGCTTATATAATAAGGCGCACGGGCTGCAAGAGATTCCAAAAAAGGTTTCAGTTGTTTGGCTCCAAACGAACAGTTCAGTCCTACAGACAATATATCCGCATGTTGTACAGATGCCAGAAAAGCGTCAAGAGTCTGTCCGGAGAGGGTTCTTCCGGCAATATCCGATACAGTAACCGAAAGCATCAAAGATACTTTTCTGCCGGTTTTCCGCATAGATTTCTCCGCAGCCATTATTGCCGCCTTGGCATTCAGCGTGTCGAATATGGTTTCTATAAGTATAGCATCAACTCCACCTTCAATCAATGCCTCCATCTGAATGCAGTACGCCGAACAAAGTTCATCGAATGTAAGCGCGCGGAATGCGGGATTGTTTACGTCAGGACTCATAGAGCAGGTCTTGTTTGTAGGTCCCACCGAACCTGCCACAAACCTCGGCTTGTCAGGATTCATGGCAGTAAATTCGTCTGCCACTTTTCTTGCTATACGTGCAGCCTCAAGATTTATCTCACGGCAAAGATGTTCTGTATGATAGTCCGCCATCGACACCGGAGTGGCATTGAAACTGTTGGTTTCAATAATGTCCGCCCCTGCCTGAAGATACTTACGGTGAATTTCTTCTATCACGTCAGGGCGCGTAAGGCAAAGCAAATCATTGTTTCCTTTCTGCTGCCCGGGAAGTTCATTGAAACGTTCTCCACGGAAATCATCTTCGGTCAGTCCATATTGTTGTATCATCGTACCCATGGCTCCATCTAAAACCAGAATACGCTCGTCTAATAGTTGTTGTATTGTTTTTGTCAGCATATTATCTCTTGAACATACGGTCCATCATTCTCTTGTCGTCTTTCTCTTTCAGCGTTTCGCGTTTATCATACTGTTTCTTACCCTTTGCGAGTGCTATAACCACCTTTGCCAATCCCCTTTCGTTGATAAACATACGCACAGGAACAATAGTAAATCCCGTTTCCTGAATTCCACGCTGCAATTTTCTCAGTTCCTTCTTGTTTAGCAGAAGTTTACGGTCGCGCCGTGCCAGATGATTATTATATGATCCATAGAAATACTCGGCAATGTGCATGTTCTTCACCCAAAGTTCACCTTTAGAGAAGAAACAGAATGTATCCACAAGACTCGCCTTACCCTGTCTGATGGATTTTATTTCTGTTCCTGTAAGAACTATTCCGGCAGTATATGTATCTATAAATTCATAATCGAACGAAGCACGCTTGTTCTTTATATTTATATTGTTATTGGTAGTATTTTTCATCTTATCACTTATTTTATTTTGCAACCACTTACAAATCAATGTAATGTCGCAGACAGCACATTAAACACTATTTCAATAAAAGACGGACATAGCAATATCACTATCGTAGCCACAAGAGTAAACAGCGTGACTTTATCCTCACGCAGACGAAGAAATCCGCGTGTACCCTCAAACACTACAAACAGTGTGTATATCTGCAATATTATAAGAAGAAGTTTGAGCGACAAAAGACTGCTCAGAATGTCAAGAACGAATTTAACGGCCATGGAATATGCCACAAATACCGTAACCATATCCTTAGATACTGTAGTAGAGAACCATTTCTGTAAAATCTTTTCAAGAAGATATACAGACAAGAAGAAACCTCCGAAAAGAGCTACAGCAACGGCACAACAGTGCGTCAATGCCACTTGGAACACATCAGGAATAAACTCTTTGCCGAAAAAAGTACCTATGAACTCGCTCACTCCACACAGACCAATCATAGGGTAAACAAAATTGGGAAGAACCGACTTCGATTCTCCTTCGGCAGAAATCTGCTCCCATGCCTTCGAAGGCGACGAGAGTATAAATAATGTCCTCGACAACAAATCCTTGTAATTCAATTTTCCTAAGTTTTTAAGTTTCTAAACCTTTGATTTTCTTTAACTAATACCTTTATCCGATATTTTCGTCCGTTAAAAACGATTTTAACCGCAAATGTATAAAAAAAGAACGAGAAAGCCCTGTTTGCCGGTATGATTTTTTGCGAGGTTTTCACAATAAATATTCGTACAAACAGCATACATATTTGCTTGTTTTTTTATAATATCCAGTTTTATGTTTCAAATTTAGCCAACATTTATGAAATGTTTGATTAATTCTGTAACTCAATTAATGAACAAGTAGCTTAAGCAATATTGGTTTATAAAGAATTGACAGACTAAAAGATGATTCCCCAATCATTCATTAGGATTTTAAAAATACCTTCGTTCCTAATGAATGATTGGGGAATTAGTAAATAAAAATTTTAATTTTAAAATATATACTTACAAGATAAGAAGATTAGTCTGAACTCTTAACTTGCAAATTGACACCTTGGTTAGAAGAATCCTTTACCCATTTATCATCCCAGATAGTTTGCTGCGAAGTGGTCAGGATTAAGGTCATGGGTTGGACTTGGTTACCGCAATACAAGAAACTCAATTTGGGCAGGTTAGTTATGTCCAACTCAGTTAGTTGATTTTCATTACAATCCAAATATTTTAGCTCGCTAAGATAGCTCACATCAAGTTCAGTAAGTTGGTTATCATAGCACCCCAACCAATTCAGTTTGGTCAACTTGCTGACATCAAGTTCAGTCAACAAGTTCTTTTGGCAATACAAATGAGTGAGGTTGGTAAGTTCGCTGACATCAAGTTCTGTTAATTTGTTGTTTAGGCAATACAAAACTGTCATTCCGGTCAATCCGCTTAAATCCAGTTTGGTCAATTGGTTTTCATGGCAACTTAAATAGTTCAAATACGTCAGATTGCTGACATCCAATTCTGTAAGCTCATTATCTACGCAAGACAAACTTTTCAGTTTGGTCAACATACTTACATCCAGCGAAGTCAGTTTGTTTTCGTCACAATGCAAAGTAGTCAGTCCGGTTAGCGTACTGACATCCAACGAAACGAGTCCGTTTCTGCAACATATCAAAGTAGTCAGCTTGGTATGATCTCTTACGTCCAACGAGCCTAATGGATTATAGCTGCAAGACAAACTTATTAACTTAGTCAAGCCATTGATATTCAATAATTTAATACTATTATTCATGCAGTCCAGGCTTTCCAGATTTGTAAGTTTGCTTACATCCAACGAGGTCAGCTTATTTGAATAGCAATTCAGATTAGTCAACTTTGTAAAATACTCAATCCCGGTAAGGTCATCAAGTGATTCACTTACCAAAAATAAAGAAGTAACTTTCTCTATCGCCATCTTGTTAGCGTATGTCATGAGCACTGTGCCGTCAGGCTCCTTTGTCCAACCGATATTGGGAACATTTTTCTCAACCGCATTTATAAAAGCCTTGTTAGTGATTGCTTCGCTGAAGTCATCTGCTACCAGTGTACCCACATTAAGTATCTTCCCGGCAGTGAGGGTAACGGATTTTGAAGTGGATTTCTTATAAAACTTCCCGTCACTTCCTTTGTAGATGATGCTAAAGCCGTCCTCCAGCGTGCCTGGTGCCGCTACGAAGTAGTATGTTTTGCCCGGCTCAAAATTTCCCGAAAGGGTTACTTGTGAAGTGGCATTACTTGCTGCTGTAAGCGTGCCTCCATTTGTGTCTATTGTAAAAGTCATGCTGCCGGCTAATTTCTCGTCACCATTGGATGCCAACGTGACGCTTGCCGCACTTTCAAGTCCGGCATTGTCCACGGTAAACTTCACCAAGGCACAGAGGTTGTGGAACTGCAAGTGACGGCTATTGTCCGTTGTCTGTGCCCACGATGGAGCCAATCCATTGGCAAAACTGCCTTCCACTGCGTTCTGACTTGTGGGCAAAGTAAAGGTTATTGTGCCGTTGCCAAATGATAGTGTCCAATCATCTGTATATGGGTAAAAGGCGGTATAAGTTATTGCCTCTGAAGCCTCTCCTGTGAAGGTAGCATTACTTTCTTTTACTTCGGAGGCTGTAAACTTCCGTATCATCTTCTTGTCCCAAACGGCTATGGCATCATCTTCCGTCCAATGTACGGCATTGTCTTCTGCAAGTTGAGTGCGGGTTTGCACCTGTCCTGCCGTAAATGTCATGGGTACGACCATTCCGGCAGTCATATCTTCGGAATGTTCATCTTGGCTGCATGATGCAAGCAGCATGACAGCGGCTATAAGTATGCTATGCGATTTTTTCATAGGTTGTTCCAATTAAGAAATTCTTCTTCGTAAGGGTCGTGTGAGGCCTCAGTACTATTGCACAACAAGCCTTCCTGCCACATCTCAATGATTTCACATTTTGGTACCACATAGGTTTCTTTGATGTTGTAGTTATTCATAAGATTATAGTTTTACGGTTTGAGTTTAAAAGATTGCCATAAATATAGTCAAATATCTTATAAAACAAAAGGAAACGGCATTATTTTTGGTAGGAAAGCAGAAATGGAGTAATGAAGTATAGACAATTTTCCATCTACTTTACGTATATCAGTCAAACTAAATACTTTACCATCTACAATAAATGAGTTTTAATTTATCACGCTATCATCCTAAGGCTCTATATAAATAAAGAGTATCAGGACATAGAAGTTATAAATGATCAAATTATTATTTTTTTATTATTTGTGTATGAACAATATATTTACTAACTTGCAGAAAATATCATCGTTCCACAGCTGTGGAACGATTAAACCACACGTGTGGTACAAACGTTTCACACGTGTAGAATGTTCGTTCCACACGTGTGGAATAATAATAATAACATCAAAAAATAAAAAACAATGGAAGACATCAAATTTGATTTTTACAAAAACCCGTCGAAAAGTAAGGATTATCAATCGTCAGACTATCATATACGCATAAACGACAGAAAGGTGATAGACCTGAAAAACTTGTCTGAAACAATTCAGAAAAATTGTTCCATGACGAAATCGGACGTAAACGGTGTCCTCACCGCATTACAGGAGGAGATTATATACCAGCTATCATTCGGCAACATTGTCAAATTAGACAATATCTGTCAGTTTGAAACAATCTTAGGAACAAAAAACAAGAAATGTACAGGCAAGGAAACCGGAAAAGACATTGACCTTAAAGCAATAAGGATACATCCGGAAAACGAGTTGAAAGAGGAAGTAAGAAAAGAATTGCTCAACAGGAAAATTGCAAGATGCAAATGGTGTCATTCAGAGGAAATTACAACAGCCGAAATAGATAACGCTATTAGCGAATTCTTTGAAAAGAACGAATTTATAACCAGGAAAGACATTGAAAAGATATTCAGCATAACCAAATACAAGGCACGCCAAATAATAAAAAATCTGTGCGAGAATAAGAAAATAACGAACGTTGGCAGTAAACTGCAACCACTTTACAGAAAAGCCTGACATGTTTATGACTAAAACAAGAAACAGGCAGTAAACACTGTGTTCATTAAGTGTTTACTGCCTGTTTAATAAATGTTATAATATAATTTTACATAGTTGAACTATTACTAAAATATTAGTCAATAATTGACTTATATGGAATTTCTACCTTGTTGTCATAAGCATTATCCATAGAGGATGAACCCGACTGTTTGAACTTGATTATGATTTTTTCAGGCTCATCAGTTGTGTAATATGATAAATCAAAGTGACGTGTTTCAGTTCCGGCAGTAGTTCTCTTTTCTTCATTATTTTCCGGATCAGCTACTGTATGGATCAAATATAATACTATTGTATTGTCTTTTACATCTTCATCTTCTTCAGCTGTCGCCTGATAAAGATAAAAGTCATGTTTGTTCAATTCCGCATTCTGTTCTTCGGCATCAGATAACTTATTGTAATAATATGTCAAATCAATAAACATATTAGTCTTATCATAAAATGTTACTTTGGAATTTACCATATACATAGGAGCATTAGACTCTGTTTTTTCGTATGCTTGTTCCAATTCATCAATAGACATAAGTCCTTGTATTTCCGCATCTAACTTATTTGAACCTTGTACTACTGTCCTTGTATCGTATTTATAAGTAACGTATGCATACCCTCCTGCATCCAAACTTCCAGTCAAGGCCTCCGCATTAGTAGGACTAACAGAGTAGCCTCCTGCACTTTTGAAACTATAATAACCATAGAATCCTTCAACTTTCATTATCTCAGTCAACGTATTATACGGATCCGGATCCCCCAAACAAGAACTTAATCCCATCATCGCCATGAATGCGGTAAACAACACCGCCAACTTTGTTTTCTTCATAAATATCTTTCTCTTTTTTTAATTAATAAAACTATACTTGAAACGGACAAAACATGCAAATACTGCACAATATATCCCCAAAATTATTCTATTTCCGCAAAATCTTCCAAATGTTCGTCCACATACTCCGCTATAGTAGCCGTTACCATCTCCTCCATATCCATGAACTGTTCTTCCAAATCGTCGAAAGCCTCATATTGCTCGTACATGGCCATAAACTCATCGTCAGTACATTCTTTCTGCAAGTCCGCCTTATTAGCCTCGTAAATATTCTTTGCGTCGTAAATAAGTTTGGAAAAGTCCTTTGCTCCAAACAAGCGCATTGCCTTGGCAAAAGGATTCTCAAAAATATAAGGACCGTAACCGTTCTGAATCAACTGCACGAAACCTCCTTCAAGTACCTCCTCACGAAAAAAATGATAACCCAACAGAGAATGCTGGTAACCATTAAGCAAAGGCATTGTTTCTGCATTTATTTCACCTCCAGTAACTTCCAAATATTTATCGGTAAAGACCTTCAGAAAAGCATCCATTCCTTCTTCCGCCCCCTTACGCAAATCGGCGTCCGATACTGTTATTTTCTTAAATTCCATACATTCTTACTTTTTGTTTTGACAAAGGAAATATATTTTTATAAAACATACAACAATTTATATTCAAATATATGCTGTCAAGCATCGACTATCGGAAAAATTATACGTAATAATAACAGACGTTTAACTGACTTTTATATCTTTGTATGCAAATTTAATAATCAATGAACTATGAACAAAGACATAACTTGCTTCATCGTTTCAGAAGACAAAACTATTTCCGAAAATATATTGTCTGAATGCGACAGAGTGAAACAGATATATACAACAGAAATAAATTCCACAGAAGGAATAATATATATAGCAAAACATTCTGATACCGATTTTATTCTTATATACAACAAGCCTTATCCATTAAATATAGGATATAAAGCCATAGACCGTATGGCAGACTATCTTGCTACCGACAACGCAGGTATGGCATACTCCGACCATTACAAAATGGAAAAAGGCATACGCTCACCACATCCTGTGACAGACTATCAGGAAGGAAGTGTTCGCGATGATTTTGATTTCGGTTCGCTGATAATGTTCAGAACCGATATATTCAAAAAAGCGGTAGAAAGCCTTTTTGCACAGAAAGAATACTCCTATTCAGGATTTTACGCTCTAAGACTTGCCATTTCAAGAATGTCCGAAATCATACATATAAGAGAATTTCTATATACAGAAGTGGAATACGACTTACGAAAATCGGGCGAGAAACAGTTTGACTATGTTGATCCGCGCAACAGAGACGTACAAATTGAGCGAGAGGAGGCTTTTACCTACCATCTAAGAGAAATAGGAGCCTATCTGCCGCAAAGAAAGATGACTATAGATACAGACGAAGGTGATTTCGACTATGAAGCATCGGTAATAATTCCGGTGAGAAACCGCGTAAAAACTATTGACGATGCAATAAATTCCGTTCTTGAACAGGAAACAGATTTCAAATTCAACCTTATAATAATAGACAATCATTCCACTGACGGAACAAGCGAACGCATAAGCAAATATAAGGACAATGAAAAAGTGATACACATCATTCCCAAACGTACAGATCTTGGCATTGGGGGATGCTGGAACATTGGTATAGATCATACCGAATGCGGACGTTACGCAGTGCAGTTAGACAGTGATGACCTGTACAGCAGTCCTCATACTCTGCAAACTATAGTCGATAAGTTCCGTACAGAAAAATGTGCGATGGTGATAGGCTCATACAGAATGACAAATTTCAGTCTTGAGACACTGCCTCCGGGAGTGATAGACCACAAGGAATGGACAGACGAGAACGGACACAACAATGCGTTGCGCATAAACGGATTGGGAGCTCCACGAGCTTTCTACACTCCGCTGTTACGCAAAATAAGAGTTCCGAATACAAGTTACGGAGAAGACTATGCGTTAGGATTGGCTTTCTCCAGAAATTACAGGATTGGAAGAATTTATGATGTGGTTTACCTGTGTCGTCGATGGGAAGGAAATTCTGACGCCGCATTAAGTATAGATAAAATAAACCAAAACAATTCATATAAGGATAGCCTGCGAACTCTTGAAATAAACATAAGGCGGGGCCTGACTGTAAAGGAAACAAAAGAATTCGTTAAAGCACAGTTCAACAAATGGGAACTTTGCCACAGAAACCATGAGGCATTGAAAGATATAAAAACAAAATGTTTCAACATTGATGGTAGTATCATAAAGGTGCAGTTCAATCCTGCAAGGGCAATATCTACAATGGCAAAATTAGACAAATCGTCTATCGCGACACGCCCATGTTTTCTATGTATGAAAAACAAGCCGGAGGAACAGGATTCTATAAGTATTGACGCAGGAATGAGATTCAGCATAAGGCTCAATCCATACCCTATCCTGCCCGGACATCTGACTATTTCTTCGGAAGAGCATATTCCCCAGACGCTCGCCGACAAGGCAAATATGCAACTGCCGTGGAAAATACTTCAGAAAGTGGAAGACCATTTCGGACGTGAATATGCCATATTCTACAATGGTGCAAAGTGCGGTGCTTCGGCTCCGGATCATTTTCATTTCCAGGCAGCTAAAACGACGGATATTCCTTTAATCGCTCAATGGAAAGAAATATTCAAATCGGCAGTGAAGGACGAAACTGTGGCAATGCATAACGGTGACGTATGCACGAGTTATTCGGTAAATGGTTACTTATGTCCCATAAAGGTTTTCACCTCACATTCAGGGTATATAGATATAGAATTGCTTGGTAAGTATTTTGACTCATTGACCGTACATAACGGTGAACCTGAGCCACGATACAATATGTTTGCTTGGAGAGACAGTGAAGGGAAGTTTATATCAGCTTATTTTCCAAGGGAAGAACACAGACCATCATGTTATTTTAAGGAAGGCGATGAACAGATTTTTGTCAGTCCGGGAGCATTGGATATGGCCGGTCTTATAGTAACTCCACGCGAAGAAGACTTCAAGAAAATCACAGAAAAAGACATAAAAAAGATTTACAAAGAGGTATCATCATGGAAAAACCATATATAAATGTAGGAATAATCACGGGAAAAGAGATTTCATTCACTCTGAACGGAAAACACCATACTGATAGCGGTGATATTCTGACAGGAAAAATGAATGCTTCTGTAACCGAAAACGGGAAAATTTCGTTTGGTACAGACGAAATAGATACTGTGGAGTTTATTCCAGAAAACAATGACTGCTCGTTTACGCTCCATAATGTCACCATAGGCATCTCCTATCATTGGGAAAGGCAGGAAGAGCAAACTTTTACCGGCAGGCTGAAACTGATAAGCGATGAGTACAGTGTTATAGCCATAAACATATTGCCTGTCGAAGATTACCTTGTAAGCGTTATTTCTTCTGAAATGAGTGCCACATCATCAGTGGAATTTCTGAAATCCCATGCAGTGATATCACGAAGCTGGCTTCTTGCACAAATCGGAAACAGAGACAAAAAAGACGTACATAAATCTTTACAACAATGTATTTCAGAAGAAGATAGCATTATCCGATGGTATGATCGGGAAGATCACAAGTTATTCGATGTTTGCGCAGACGACCATTGCCAGAGATATCAGGGAATTACTAAAGCTACAAACCCGTCTGTAGCAAAAGCCGTCCGCGAAACTGAAGGTAAGGTATTGATGTACAATAATGAGATTTGCGATGCAAGATTCTCTAAATGCTGTGGAGGAGTATCGGAAACATTCGACACGTGCTGGGAAAATAAAGACTACCCTTATCTGCAACCGGTAGCAGATAATGAAGGCTCACTAACCATTTCTGACCTTAGTATAGAAGATAATGCAGACAAATGGATAAGAAGCAATCCGAAAGCATTCTGCAATACGCACGACGAAAAAGTTCTGAAACAGATTCTGAACAATTATGATCAGGAAACTACCGATTTCTACCGTTGGAAAGTGAAATACTCTCAAAATGAAATATCGGACCTCATTCACAGAAAAACAGGAATAGATTTTGGTGAGATAAAAGACCTGATTCCAATAAAAAGAGGTAAATCAGGGAGAATTTCTAAACTGAAAATCGTAGGAACAATGCGTACTATGACTATCGGTAAGGAACTGGAAATACGCAGGGCATTATCAGAAAGCCATTTGTTCAGTTCGGCTTTTGTTGTGGACAAAACAGGAGATTCTGATTGTATTCCGTCAGGATTTATAATCACTGGTGCAGGTTGGGGACACGGTGTAGGCTTATGCCAGATTGGCGCAGCCATGATGGGAGAAAAAGGCTATTCTTACGATAAAATTCTTTTACACTATTATAAAAGTGCGGAAATAAGGAAACTATATTAAATGAACAATACAATGAAAACACGGTCGCCTTGGGCATGGGTTCCTTCGCTGTATTTTGCCGAGGGACTACCATATGTGGCTGTTATGATAATATCGCTCGTAATGTACAAGCGAATGGGAATATCAAACACGGAAGTGGCACTATATACGAGTTGGCTGAACCTGCCGTGGGTTATAAAACCGCTATGGAGTCCATTCATCGACATAATAAAAACCAAACGCTACTGGATAACTTCCATGCAATTGCTTATAGGTGCCGGACTGGCCGGGATAGCTTTCACCATTCCTACGGATTCGTTCCTGCAGACTACTCTCGCTATTTTCTGGCTGATGGCTTTCAGCTCTGCCACTCACGACATAGCGGCCGACGGGTTCTATATGATAGGGCTTACGCAACACGAACAGGCTCTGTTTGTAGGTATCAGAAGTACTTTCTACCGTCTTGCCACTATCACAGGGCAAGGTGGACTGATTATGCTGGCCGGATATTTAGAAAGCAGCGGAGGAAGCATCAGCAGGGCGTGGAGCATCACTTTCTACATTCTCGCGGGACTGTTCATCGGGCTGTGGCTGTATCACAGATGGATTCTTCCGCGTCCGTCGTCGGATATAAAGGTGAACAGCAATGGTTCAAAAGGTATTCTGTCGTCCTTCATAGATACATTCCGTTCTTTTTTCAGGAAGGAACAGGCTGCTGTAGCTATACTGTTCATGCTGCTCTACCGTCTGCCTGAAGCACAATTGGCCAAGATGGGTATCCCCTTCCTTCTCGACCCTATAGAAAAGGGCGGTATGGGAATGTCCACAGAGCAGATAGGTTTCACACAGGGAACAGTGGGTGTGATAGGTCTTACGCTCGGCGGTATATTGGGAGGAATAGCCGTCTCGCGCCACGGCCTGAAGAAATGGCTCTGGCCTATGGTATGGGCTATATCACTGCCCGACATCGTTTATGTGTATCTCAGTTTCTTCCAGCACAGCAGTCTGCCGGTTATAAATTTGTGCATCTTCATCGAACAATTCGGCTATGGTTTTGGTTTTACTGCATATATGCTTTACATGATTTATTTCTCGCAAGGGGAAAGCAAGACTGCACATTACGCAATATGTACGGCATTTATGGCTTTGGGAATGATGCTGCCGGGAATGATAGCCGGCTGGCTTCAGGAAACAATGGAGTACCGCATGTTCTTCATCTGGATAATGATATGCACGGCTGCCACGTTCTGGGTTACATCATTGCTGAAGATTGACAATGAATTCGGCAAGAAATAATTTGTGTGTAATTTTTGATTTCTCACATAATCTTATAACTTTGCGATGTATTAACAATAAAACCAAGTAAAAATGAAAAGAAATCTATTTTCAGCATTGGCTGTTCTGACATGTATATTTTTTATCAGCTCGCTTTCTTCATGCGGCGACAGTTACTCTCCTATCACACTGACAAGCATAGACGGAAAGACTGTAGTGTCAAACAACGATACTATAAAACTTACTAAATTTACAGATGGTGAGCAATATAATATAAAAGGTGGGAACGGTAAATATATCATTGATATAATAGAAAATGATAATAAAAATGTCATTACATACAATTATAATGGAGAAATTCTAACAATAAGTCCTGTTAAAGAAGGAAGCAGTTATCTGCAGATTAGTGACAGTGAAGACAATTTAAGCCGAATAATAGTAGCTGTACAGAATAAAAACAGATGTTATATTGTTAAAGAAATAAAGACAAATATAATCGGAGGCGAACTTACTCAAAATCAAATAAATGAAATCAACAGTAAAATGATGGAGAACTCAATAGCCAAGATTGGAGGCCGTTTTGAATTCACATACATTTCTAAAGATTTCAACAATGGTAATGTTTCTATTTGGACATCAGAAGATGAAGATTATATTTCCGGAATTTTCAATCAAAACAGTTCGTTCGATGACGATTTGAAATTGCCTACTACAGAATTCACCATAATGTTGCCAAGCAATAACAACTTCCAGGAAATAGTTTTGAATTTATATGAACAAAGCGATGAAAATAAATATATACTGTCTCATGACGTAACTGATATTTATAAAGGTCAATACAGCAAGTTGGAAGAAGCTACTATGGAATACATATTAGAAATACCTTCTGAAACAGAAAATGCAAACTAATGACAGACAGACCGGAACACATCGACATACAGTCTTTTGATTTTTTCCAAAGAATAGAAAAAATACATACTCAGCCCGCAGCGTCGCAAGACAACCTGCGGGCTAAGTACATTTTGCTATATAAGGTTCTGCAACAGGCATCATACGAACTGACTATGGGAGTGACGGCCTCATTCGCCAATATGTTCTCCAGACTGGACTTCATCTGCAAGGAAAAGAAGATGACTCCATCGGACAGATACGCTATACAGACAATGAGACGTAACTGTAATTCAGCAATGGGTGATAACTTCCAGCCGGACATGAATGAATATCTCTACGACCTAAGGGCTATAGTAAGATTCATATCGTTAGGCTTTGAAGAGGACATACCGGCATCCATACTTCCACAGATACCACACTCCAACCGCCCGTACAGCGGAACACGCCTTTCGCATATCCCTTACGTCAGAGCTTCGGTGAACAGCTGGAACGAGAATCTGATTTTCGCATCAACCGACAGCGACGAGGATCCGATGATAGTAATAAACTATGCCAAAGGGGGATTCAACGGCGACATGATGTATCTGAATGATTTGCTTGAGGAAAACATGCAGATAAACCTGCTCGGTGTGAAAGTAGATGAAGAAAACCACTATATACCGGAACTGATAATACTATATCCTGATTTCCTTCTCGATATCAGTTCTTTGGCTTCATGCTTCAGAGAATACGGACATCATCCGTTTAACTATTTCATGAGCCGTATAAAGCCAAAGGCAAACACCCACCACATTCTTATGGGTAACCTGGCAGGACTATTCCTCGACGATTATATAAACGAAAGGAATACACAACCTGTTACATACGCCGGAAGCCTGAAGAAATTCTTCTCTGTCTCGGCACTTGACTTCTGTACTTGCCACTTACCTGACAATTTCCACACAATGGCACAGGCGCAGATGATGAATATACGTTCCTTCGTAAACGATATACTGCCACACAGCATTCCTTCTTTCGACAGAAACAAAGTTATGCTCGAAGCATCTTTTATATGCGAGAAACTTGGTTTGCAGGGACGTGTGGACTTACTGCAGAAAGACTTCAAAGTCCTGATTGAACAAAAGGCCGGTAAAAAAGACGAATATAACAAAAGGCATAAGGAAGACCACTTCATACAGATGATGCTGTACCATGGCGTTCTAATGTATAATTTCGGAAAGGCAACCGAAGATATGCAGACATTTCTGCTTTATTCCAGATACACAGACGGACTTATAATAGAGCACTTTACAAACAGCCTCTTCCGTGAGAGTATCAAGCTGAGAAACATGATAGTCTGCAACGAAATGGCTTTCAGCGAAGGGGCTATCTCGAAAGTAACGGAAGAAATTGACACAGACCTGTTGAACGAGCTGCAAGTGCACAACAAACTCTGGACCGACTATCAGGAGCCTGAACTGTATAAAACTATTCAGACACTGAAACACTGTTCACCATTGGAAAAGGCTTACTTCCAACGCTTTTTTACATTCATTTCAAAGGAGTCAGTATTGGCACGCACCGGCGGCAACGACGACTCTTCCAGAGGTTTCGCTTCGGTATGGAACACTCCGTTGGCTGAGAAAATAGAAAACGGTAACATTCTTACAGGTCTGATAATTAAAGACAAACGCAAAAGTTCGCCCAATAAGGGATATGACCTGATAGAACTCAGCATACCTACTCAGAACGACGATTTCCTGCCTAACTTCAGAAAGGGAGACATTGTAATATTTTACCCATATAAAGAAAAGCCAGACGTGAGAAACGAAATTCTCATGAAAGGGAACATAACGGAAATAACACCAGACAGTGTAACCATAATACTAAGAAACGGACAGCAGAACAAGGATATAATAGGTGGCGATGACGAAACTTTTGCCATAGAACATGATTCATCAGATGTTTCTGCATCGGCAGGAATAAGAGGCTTGTTCTCTTTTCTTTCTGCACGTACAGACAGAAAAGAGCTTCTCCTTGGAGGCAGAGAAGCGTCATTTAATGATGGAATAAAGTTGAACGGAAGTTACGGACGTTTTGACGAAATCATTCTTAAGGAAAAACAGGCTGAAGACTACTTCCTGCTTGTAGGTCCTCCTGGTACGGGCAAGACTTCATGCGCATTGAGATTTATGGTTGAAGAAGCCCTTTCGGAAAAAAACACGTCCCTGCTGTTATTATCATATACCAACAGGGCTGTAGATGAGATTTGCAGTATGCTTATTGATTCCGGCATAGCATCTGAAACGCCTTTTATTCGCATAGGACATGAAATGTCGTGTGACAGAAGATTCGAACAATACCTGCTGAAAAACCAACTTGAGGATTGCCCGAAACTGGCTGATATAAAAAAGAAGATATTGGACACAAGGATATTCGTAGGAACGACTACAGCTATAAACAACAGACTCAATCTGTTCGATATCAAACACTTCGATATGGCTATTATAGACGAGGCTTCACAAATTCTTGAACCTGACCTGATAGGAATATTATCTGCAAGGAGTGGCAACTATAATGCCATAGACAAATTCATACTTATAGGCGATTACAAACAGTTACCAGCTATCGCACTTCAGAATGCAGAATGCGCCAAGATTACAGACCCTCTTCTGAACGCAATAGGATTGTATGACTGTAGAAACTCATTGTTCGAAAGGCTATACAGGCAAAGTGACGAGAAGGCAAAAAGAGTACTTAGGAAACAGGGGCGAATGCACCCAGCCATCGCCGAATTTCCAAACACAACATTCTATAGTCGCGAGTGTCTGGAATGTGTACCTCTACCCCATCAGGAAGAAGAATTTCCGTATTCAAACATCCCGGAAAATCCGGACATGATAGAAAAACTTCTTGTTTCAAGGAGAATGATTTTCATCACTGCACCTACACCGGAAAATATAACAGCATTATCGGATAAGGCAAACATAAACGAAGCGATAATAATAGCCGCATTGTTGAAAAGAATTTACAGTCTGACGAAAAACTATTTTGATGCAGACAAAACCGTAGGAATCATTGTACCATATCGTAACCAGATAGCAATGATAAGAAAGGAGATTTCATCGCTCGGTATTCCGGAACTTATGAACATCTCCATAGACACTGTAGAAAGATATCAGGGAAGCCAAAGGGACATTATAATATATTCATTCACAGTAAGGAATACAAGCCAGTTAAATTTCCTAACATCGAATACTTTCAGAGAAGATGATGCTATAGTAGATCGCAAACTGAACGTAGCCATCACACGTGCCAGAAAGCAAATGATACTTACAGGAAATCCACAGGTGCTAAGCGCAAGCATCACGTTCTACAAGCTGATGGAATATATACGTATGAACAACGGGTTTATAGAAACCAATACAGATAACTTCTGTAAAGGTAACTTCACGATACCTTCATACGACATGAACTGGGAAACGGACGAGAATTCGTATTCCATAAAACCGGAATTTGAGCAGGCATTCAAGGATATAGTGGAAAGACAATATACTGAAAATATCTCTTTGTCAGAAATGGAAATTCCACGCGTAAAAGAACTGATTTCGTACGGAAAAACGGATTTCACATCTCTACATGGCCTTAAAGCCGATGAGTACACCCTACTGTTTAACTACCACGAAATGAAAAAACAATACTCTGCAGCCATGGCCATGTACGAGGATTGTGGGAACTGGCTGAGAAATGCAATACACAATGTATCTGGCAGAGTGGTATTCTGCGATATTTCATACGAATCGGCCGCATCAGGACTGGCATTCATTGACCTGTGCAGACAGTTGAATCATACTGATATATATTACTTGGGAATATACCCTACGGAAGAGATGGGACAGACAAGCGAAAAATTCCTCACCTCAGAAAACTACAAACACGTGAAATGGAGCCTGTATCCACGTATCACTGCTGTAAGTAACGATTTTTGGAAATCACATTCCGTACTTCCTGAACTTGTAATATTCAACATGTCGAACATTATGGGCAGTATATCTCCTATAGAAGCAAGACATCTTGCCATGCACATAAACCAATTGGTACATACACGACCGACGAACCACTACATAACTATATACAGGGATAATGCCGGAAACATGGCGAATAGGAATGCGTACATGGCTTTCTGCAGTCATTTAGACAAAGAATTAATAAGCCTGAACGAGCAGATGCCAATGATATCAAAATATTATCTCAGAAGGGAGGCTAATATTCCTGAATATAAGGAGTTTATTTACGAAATCAAATCTAACAGATAATGACAAACAATACAAAATGTGCAGTTATAATGGGAGCTACTTCAGGATTAGGCTATGAAGTGGCACGACTTCTGCTTGCAGATGGTTGGAAACTGGGAGTGGCAGGACGCAGGGAAGATAACCTGAAGAAATTACAGTCGGAATTTCCAGGACAGATATGCATAAAAGCTATAGACGTAAAGGACAGCAATGCAGATAAAGCACTCCTGTCTCTGATTGACGAACTCGGCGGTATGGACATGTATTTCCACAGTTCGGGCATAGGATTTCAAAATACCCAACTTTACGCAGATATAGAACTGAATACACTTGAAACAAATGGAATAGGATTTACCAGACTGGTAGGTACAGCCTTCAGATATTTCAGAGAGAAAGGCGAGGGACATATAGCGGTGATAAGTTCAATTGCCGGAACGAAAGGTTTGGGCGTAGCACCTGCATATTCTGCTACAAAAAGATTCCAGAACATATATATAGATGCACTTGAACAGCTTGCAGGAATGCAGAAACTTAATATCCGTTTCACCGACATACGTCCGGGATTCGTTGCAACAAGTCTGCTTAACGACGGCAAGAACTATCCTATGCTGATGAAGGCACCATACGCAGCCAGACTTATAGTAAAAGCTATAAGTAAGCATAAACGAATAGCAGTTATAGACTGGAAGTACCGCATCTTAGTGTTCTTCTGGAGACTCATACCTCGATGCATCTGGAAAAGAATGAAAGTGAAAAACTAAATTATACAGTATGCAGAGCTTTCTCTTTTTCCACTATACGGCATAACCTGCGATACACATATCTGAATGCGGGAAGAAGAAAGGCCACAGCAAACATCCATGCCACAGGGTCGCCAAAACAGACAGCCCAATATCCCCACATAGGGACTGCTACCACACTAACCAATATACGGGCAATCATCTCTGCCACACCGGAAAGCATTGACAGCTGTGTATAACCTGCTCCCTGAATGGTATATCTGAATATACACACCATACCCAAAAATATGAAGAATGAAGCCGATACATGCAGAAACAATGCCGTGTCGGCCAATACTTCTGTTTCAGAGGCATCGACAAACAGCATGGCTATCTCTTCAGAAAAATTCCACAAGACCAGATTCACCATTGCTACATAGGCTACAGTAAGTAACATTGATGCTTTAACGCCCTGCCATATTCTCTCCGGTTTTCCGGCTCCATAATTCTGACCGCTATACGTTGCCATTGCCATACCGAGACTTTCGAGCATACAGAGGAAGAACATCTTTATCCTCATAGCCGCCGTGAATGCTGCCACACATGCCGTACCCAAAGCATTGTTGGAACTCTGAAGCATTATACTGCCAATGGCTGTTATGGAGAACTGAAGCCCCATAGGAGCACCTATGTAGAGCAACTGTTTTGCCAGTTCTGGTCGGAAACGCCTGTCGGCCGGAGCTGTTTTAAGAATATCGAACTTGCGATACATATACTTGTAGCACATCAGTGCAGATACCCCTTGCGAAACAACCGTAGCTATGGCAGCACCTGCAACACCCCATTCAAACACCAGGATACAAAGCAAATCCAGAACGATATTCAGAACAGTAGATATAAGGAGAAACCAAAACGGCGTCTTGCTGTCACCCAATGCACGTATGATACTGGAAAGAAGGTTGTAATAGAAAGTACAAGGAATTCCGATAAAAGTAACCAGGAGGTATAGATACGCTCCTTCCATGATATTGTCAGGTGTCTGCATCCACCTTAGGATATAAGCACATAAAAAACTGGTAATTATAGCTATGCCTACAGACATAATTCCTGCCAGTTTAAGACTTACAGACACATACCTGCGCATAGTAATATAATCTCGCGCACCAAACTTCTGAGCCACAGGAATACCAAAGCCACCACAACAACCATTGCAGAAACCAAGGATAAGAAATACTACAGACGTACTGGCACCAACAGAAGCCAGTGCATTAATACCAAGAAACTTACCAACAATGGCGGCATCGACAAACGAATATGTCTGCTGAAGCAGATTTCCCAATAAAAGCGGAACTGTGAAATTCAATATTAGAGGCAGAGGAGCCCCTGATGTCATCTCTTTAGACTTTGCCATATATCCTGTACTTTTTACCGGGATGCAAAGGTAATGTATTTTCCACACTCATAGACTTATGGTTATTGGGATTTTAACAAAAAATAAACTGCACCGGACGATATTGTTCTCACAACCATCATCCAATGCAGTCTATAATATTATTCGAACACTGTTTAAACATTATTTAAACGGTGTTTAAAAGCCATTTAAATGATATCAGATACCAAGAGATTTCTTGACAGCTTCAATCTTTTCTTCAGCGTCGGCACATGCTCCGGCATAGCACTTAGGACATGCCATTTCACCCTTGATTTCCATATAGAACTTAATCTTAGGTTCAGTACCTGAAGGACGTACAGAAATCTTAGTACCGTCTTCTGTGAAGAACTGAAGCACGTTAGATGGTTCCGGCATATCGATATCAGTTACATTACCGTTACCGTCTGTAGCCTTAAGAGTCTTGTAGTCCTTAACGAGAGCAACCTTAGAACCGCCAAGTTCCTTAGGAGGACATGCACGGAAGTTGTCCATCATAGCCTTGATTTCGTCAGCACCGCTCTTACCCGGTTTAGTAACGTTTACAGTCACTTCCTTAGAGAAACCGTATTCAACATAGATTTCCATCAATATATCGTACAATGTCTTGCCCTGGTCTTTAGCCCATGCACAGATTTCAGCAAGAAGAGCACAAGCAGAAACAGCATCTTTATCGCGAACGAAATCTTCAGCAAGGAATCCGTAGCTTTCTTCACCACCACCGATGTACTGCTTGATACCTTCGTTCAGGCGGATCTGACGTGCAATCCATTTGAAACCAGTGTAGCAGTCGTACATTTCAATATTGTTCTTGTCAGCCACAGCCTTGATAAGTTCAGTAGTAACGATAGTCTTAACAACGAATTCATTACCCTTCATCTTACCCATAGCGATACGGTTCTTGATGATGTAGTACAAGAAAATCAAGCAAGTCTGGTTACCGTTGATAAGTACCCATTCGCCTTCGCTGTTCTTGCAAGCCATACCAACACGGTCAGCGTCAGGGTCGGAAGCCATAACGATATCGGCATCGATACTCTTTGCAAGGTTGATAGCAAGTGTAAGAGCCTCAGCATTTTCAGGGTTTGGAGAAATTACGGTTGGGAAATCACCACTCTTCACCATCTGTTCAGGAACGCAGTGAACATTCTCAAATCCCCACATCTTAAGAGCCTGAGGGATAAGCATCATACCTGTTCCGTGGATAGGAGTATAAACGATCTTAAGATCTTTCTGACGTTTGATAACTTCAGGATCGATAGAAATTGAGTGAACTTTTTCCAAATAAACATCATCTACATCCTTACCGATAATCTGGATAAGGTCTTTGTTGCCTTCGAATTTGATATCTGCAGCAGAAGCAATCTTGTTAACTTCGTCAATGATACCCTTGTCGTGTGGAGCAAGAACCTGTGCACCATCGTCCCAATATGCCTTGTAACCGTTGTATTCCTTTGGATTGTGAGAAGCTGTAAGGATGATACCGCTCTGACAGCCAAGGTGACGGATAGCGAACGACATTTCAGGAGTAGGACGCATATCATCGAAAAGATATACCTTGATACCGTTTGCCGAGAAGATATTAGCGGAGATTTCAGCAAACAATCGGCTGTTGTTACGGCAGTCGTGACCAACAACTACAGAGATATCTTTCTTGCCTGCAAAACATTTATTAAGATAGTTAGACAATCCCTGAGTTGCAGCACCTACAGTGTAGATGTTCATGCGGTTTGAGCCAACCCCCATGATACCACGCAAACCACCTGTACCAAATTCAAGATCTTTATAGAATGCTTCAATCAAGTCAGTCTTGTCTTCGCTTTCAATCATACGTTTTACTTCAGCCTGAGTTTCGGCATCGTATGCAGGTGTCAACCATTTCTGTGCCTTCTCAATACAAAGCTTAATTAATTCTTCGTTTCCCATGATTAGTTGTTATTAAAATGATTATTGATTATATGATTAATTATCCACAAAAATATAAAATAAAAACAAATTATCCTAATGTTTTTCATTTAAAGTATATGTTCACGTAACAAAGTTTTGAATACTGACAAAGATGTATTACAATAATGGCAGTTAATACTAACGATACAAAGTTAAAAAACAAAGGACATCCACCATTTATTGTTTATGACAATACAGATGGATGTCCTTTTTATATTTTAAAATTATTCAGAACTTAGTTCTTGAAACTATGTATCGGAGCGGGGATACGTCCTCCCCTGTTTACAAACGCATCACAACTGAAACGGTTGATTGGCATTACCGGCGCATACCCCAAAAGACCTCCGAACTCAACTGTCTCGCCTATGGTCTTTCCGACTACAGGAATTACACGTACCGCTGTTGTCTTTTGGTTTATCATTCCTATGGCAGCCTCATCGGCTATCATTCCTGCAATAGAAGTAGCCGGAGTATCACCAGGAATAGCTATCATGTCAAGTCCAACAGAGCATACACATGTCATAGCCTCAAGTTTCTCTATTGTAAGGGCTCCTGCCACAACCGCATCTATCATTCCCTGGTCTTCGCTGACAGGAATAAACGCCCCGCTAAGACCTCCTACGTATGATGATGCCATCACACCACCCTTCTTAACCTGATCGTTAAGCAGTGCAAGGGCCGCTGTAGTTCCCGGTGCACCAGGATACTCAAGACCTATCTCCTGAAGTATTTCAGCCACACTGTCACCCACAGCAGGTGTAGGTGCGAGTGAAAGGTCTATTATACCGAAAGGAATACCGAGACGATGAGACGCCTCCTGTGCGACAAGCTGTCCTACACGTGTAATCTTGAATGCTGTACGTTTTATTGTCTCGCAAAGGACTTCAAAACTTGCTCCTCTGATTTGTTCAAGTGCATATTTCACTACTCCCGGACCACTTACTCCTACGTTTATCACTGCATCGTCTTCCGATACACCGTGAAATGCACCTGCCATGAACGGATTATCATCAGGAGCATTACAGAGAACCACCAGTTTGGCGCAACCTAAAGAATCACGGTCTTTTGTCAACTCTGCTGTTTCCTTTATGATATCTCCCATAAGGCGTACGGCATCCATATTGAGTCCGGTCTTTGTAGAACCTACATTTACAGAGCTGCATATTCTCTCTGTACATGCCAATGCCTTAGGAATTGAACGTATGAAAAGTTCATCGCTATGACTCATACCTTTCGATACGATAGCCGAGTAACCTCCTATAAAGTTCACTCCCAATTCGGCTGCCACACGGTCAAGTGTCTGTGCAATCTTTACATAATCATCGGAAGTCTTACACGCTGAACCGCCTACCAAAGCTATAGGAGTGATGGAAATACGCTTGTTTACGATAGGAATACCGAATTCCTTTGATATTTCCTCGCCTGTACTGACCAGCTTTCCGGCAAGACGGGTTATCTTGTTATATATATTCTGACAAAGGACATCAAGATTACCATCTGCACAATCAAGAAGATTGATACCCATTGTGATGGTGCGGACATCAAGATTTTCCTTTTCTATCATTTTATTGGTTTCAATAACCTCGGATATATTTATCATGAGTTTCTGTTTTTTTAATCTAAAAGCTAATAACTGACAACTCCTTAAATACGATGCATCTTATCGAAGATTTCTTCTCTCTGACACTTAATCTGCACACCCATTGTTTCTCCTAAGGCAGACATTTCAGTAACAATCTGCTCAAAAGGTTTTTCGATGGCTGACATGTCAACAATCATCATCATGTTGAAATATTCCTGAACAATAGTCTGTGAAATGTCAAGTATGTTTACTTTGTTATCTGCCAGATATGTACACACTTTGGCAATGATACCTATAGTATCCTTTCCTACTACGGTGATAATTGATTTATTCATCTTTAATTGATTTTTAATAACTAATTTATCGGCAAAGATAGTTAATTGATTTCAAAATGAAAGAGTTTCAATCCGAAATATCGCAAAAATCTACAGTCCTTTGCTTTTTGCCTCATTCCACAATTCATCCATCTCATTGAGAGTCATTTCATTGAGGTTTCTTCCTGCCTTAATAGTATGTTCCTCAAGATAGTTAAATCGGCGGATAAATTTCTGGTTCGTGCGTTCCAGGGCATTGTCAGGATTTATCTTATACAGCCTTGCAGCATTGATAAGACTGAACATCACATCGCCAAACTCGGCCTCGGCTTTCTCCTTATCCATATTGCCGACCTCAGACTCAAACTCTGTGATTTCTTCCTTCACCTTTTTCCATACATCTTCCCTGTCCTCCCAGTCGAAACCTACATTGCGTGCCTTATCCTGTATGCGGTATGCCTTGATCAGTGAAGGAAGGGCAGCAGGCACTCCGCTCAATACGGATTTGTTTCCATCCTTTTCCTTAAGCTTTATCTGTTCCCAGTTTTCTGAAACTTTCTCAGCTGTATCCGCTTTAACCTCTCCAAACACGTGCGGATGACGGAATATTAGTTTGTCGCACAGTTTGTCGCATACATCTTTTATATCGAAATCGCCGGTCTCACTGCCTATCTTTGCATAGAACACTACGTGAAGAAGCACATCGCCCAGCTCCTTGCAAATGTTCTTCTTGTCATTCTGAACCAAAGCATCACAAAGTTCGTAAACTTCTTCTATAGTGTTGGGACGCAGACTCTCGTTAGTCTGCTTTCTGTCCCACGGACATTTTTCACGCAGTTCGTCCAGCACATCAAGCAGACGGCCGAACGATTTCATCTGTTCTTCTCTTGTACTCATTATTATATATTGTATTGTTATTTGTTTTC
>CALUIE010000015.1 GCA_944320605.1 uncultured Phocaeicola sp.
TTTACGTTCTGTCCTCCGGCACCGCCGCTTCGGAATGTATCCCATTTTATTTCGCCTTCATTGATTTCCACATCGAATGGTTCAGCTTCTGGCAATACGGCTACTGATGCGGCCGATGTATGTACACGTCCCTGAGTCTCTGTGGCAGGTACTCGCTGCACGCGGTGTACTCCCGATTCGTATTTCAGAGTTCCGTAAACCTTTTCTCCCGTTACGGAGCATATTATTTCCTTGAAACCGCCTACTGCACCTTCGTTTGCGCTTGATACCTCAAGTCTCCAGCCCTTGGTTTCGCAATATTTGGAATACATACGGAACAGATCGCCGGCAAAGATAGCAGCCTCGTCGCCACCCGTACCGCCACGGATTTCAAGAATCGCATTGCGGTCGTCCTGAGGGTCGGCAGGAACAAGCAGAAGTTTGATTTCCTCTTCCAGCTCCGGTATGCGTGCTTCGCAGGCAGCAGCCTCTTCGCGAGCCATTTCCTTCATTTCAGGGTCGTTTTCGTTCATCATCATTTTGGCCTCTTCCAGACCGTTGATGCACTGTAGATATTCCTTACGTGCATTCATGATGTCGCCTAACTCCTTATATTCCTTTGTAAGTTTTACATATCTTTTCTGGTCTGCTATCACATTCGGGTCAGTGATCAGTGTAGATACTTCCTCAAAACGTGATACCAGTCCTTCAAGTTTTTCCAATATGGTGTTATTTTCCGCCATGTAATTTGTTGTTATTTTATATATTTCTGTATCAGTTCCTTTATAGTCTTTTCTGCATTACCTTCTCCAACCAATTCTATTAAATGGTTATAATTATCAATCTCGTTTTCTGTAAAAGTTACAACAATGACTCGCTGTTCCTTTCCTGCTATGTGGGAATATGATTCCGGGTGTGCCCAAAAACAATGAGTGCAGAAGTCTGTATCTTTTGTTACCCAATTGGGGCAATGTTCGCAAGTCCATGATTTAGCACGATTGGCAGAAGGACTAAGCAACATATAACATTCTATGTCATTTTCATTTTGTTCTCCGGATATTTCGTATGGGATCCTATGGTCTATCTGCAACAGACGTTCTTCCATATATTGATGATAAACAAAACACCTTGAACCATATTTATCAATCAACGCTTTTTTGAGTGACTGTGACAAGGTTGTTCTACCGGCGGTTTTGGATATTTTATCTTCAATAAATACCGGAGTTCCAAAACGGTATGCAGCAATGTTACGTCCATCTGAAGACTTCACTCTGTAGGTCTCTACGTTTATACCTCTTTCCCTTACATCTCTTACGGCACGAGGTGGATGTTTGTAGCCATACAAATTTTCCAATTCCTCAGATGTTATATGACCATGCTTCAATATATGTCTTATTACTGTAGCAGGACGTTTATCTGTTATGGACTTTAATCTTTCGATAATTTCTTTCGGATAATTCATAATGGCTCAATCAAATACCGGTAACTGATTGTTTTGAAAAGGAACTGATTCTTGCAAATTTTTACTTATATATAATGCTTCGTATGTCAGTTCTTTTTTACCTAACAAAATGCTTTGGCTTGAAAAACCGGCTTTCAGAAGAATTTTTTTTAATCCTAAGTCTTCAGGTAAATCAGTTCCATATTTTTTATCTCCGCAAGAACCATCGTAACTTATTATATAGTCTATTCCTTTTTGATTCAGTTTTTCAATAGCTTCCACAAAATCGGCGAAATCAATACCTGAAAAATACCTGCTGTCTTTTCGGGAACACACTCCCTGATAAGGAGGGTCCATATATATAATGTCGCCAGGTTGAGCCAGTTGCAATACTTCCCTATAATCTTTTGACATGAATTCCACATGTCCTTTGAGAAAAGAGGAAATATTGGTCACATTGGAAGCTATATTTTTAGGAGAGGTACCGTTCCTGCGTTTGTCGGGAGACTGGTTGAACATTCCGTTGTTACTATACCTAACTGAACCTTTTACGCACCGTGCAAGAAGATATAGCATATTTGCCGCACATTTATCACCCCCATTAAAGTCTTCACGTATCTTGTAGAAATGTGCAATACTTCCTTCAGGATAAGAGAATTGTTCATTCCATACTTTGCTATATGAATCAACTAATGTGTCCGGTGTTTCGATAGCTTCGTTCAATATGCGTACTAATGGTTCATTAAGGTCATTCACGATATACCTTTGAGCTCTACGTTGTTTTGCTACAGCAATAGTAATGGCTGCCATGCCTGCAAAAGGTTCTATCAAACGGTTGAATTTGGTTGGCATGTATTGTAATATCTGAGGGGCCAAATTTCTTTTGGACCCTTGATATTGTACTATATGTGGTACTGCACCGCTCATTGGTTTATCTAAAAATGCTATTTACCATTTCCTTTACATCCGGTTCACTTATCTTCTTTTCAGATAATACAAATTAGTATCTGAACTCTCCGAATTCACTCTTGATAATCAACTCCTTAGAACCGTTGCTTTCTTCTATGCGGCCGATAATCTGGGCGTCGATATTGAACGATTTGCTGATTTCGATAACCTGTTCTGCGTGTTCAGGAGAAAGATATACTTCAAGACGGTGTCCCATGTTAAATACCTTGTACATTTCGTCCCAGTCAGTACCGCTCTGTTCTTTGATAGTGCGGAACAATGGAGGAACAGGGAAGAGATTATCCTTAACAACGCGGCAGTTGTCGCCTACGAAATGCAGAACCTTAGTCTGTGCGCCACCTGAGCAGTGAACCATACCGTGGATTTCAGGACGCAGTGCATCAAGAAGTTTCTTCACTACTGGTGCGTATGTACGGGTAGGAGAGAGAACCAGCTTACCCGCGTCAAGTGGAGAACCTTCCACAGCGTCAGTCAGCGTCAGATTACCACTGTAAACCAGGTCTTCAGGTACAGCCTTGTCGTAGCTTTCAGGATATTTCTCTGCAAGATATTTTGAGAATACATCGTGACGCGCACTTGTCAGACCGTTGCTACCCATACCGCCGTTGTATTCCTTTTCGTAAGTAGCCTGTCCGTAAGAAGCAAGACCTACGATAACGTCTCCCGGACGGATGTTTGCATTGTCAATCACGTCTGAACGTTTCATACGGCAAGTTACTGTACTGTCCACGATGATAGTACGAACCAGGTCGCCAACGTCGGCAGTCTCACCGCCTGTAGCGTAAACACCTACACCCATTTCGCGAAGTTCGGTAAGCAGTTCGTCAGTACCGTTGATGATAGCCGAGATGACTTCTCCCGGAACGAGCAGCTTGTTACGTCCGATAGTAGAAGAAACAAGTATATTGTCAACCGCTCCAACGCAGAGCAAGTCGTCTATGTTCATGATAAGAGCATCCTGTGCTATGCCTTTCCATACAGACAGGTCTCCTGTCTCTTTCCAGTAAAGATATGCAAGTGATGATTTTGTTCCCGCACCGTCTGCGTGCATGATGTTACAATATTCAGGGTCTCCTCCAAGAATATCAGGAATGATCTTACAGAAAGCCTTAGGGAAAATTCCTTTGTCGATGTTTTTGATAGCGTTATGTACATCTTCCTTAGATGCCGATACGCCGCGCTGCATGTATCTTTGATTACTCATGAGTGATGATATGTTATAAATTATAATTTTCAAAATCGATTTGATTTGCAAAAATACTGATAATTTCGGTTAAATCCTATATTTATATGAATAAAACCTGGTATAACCATTGTTTCGCGATATAATCAATCAGTAACAAAAAAAGCGAATATAACCTGTATGCACGGCAGATTACATTCGCTTGAGATTTTACAGAACTAACTGATAAATTAGCGTATTATCACATTCTTGATAAATGCAATCCTGCATGAAATTATAAATGCGAGCATTGCAATCCCTCAGTAGCTTACAATAGTTAAATTATTAATTAATATCCCTGATTTTGCTGTATTCCATATTCGTCTATTGCACTTACAGGTATAGGAAGTAGCAAGTGGATGTTTTCATTGAAGCCTGGTACATTAGGATGACTGTATGCCAAATCATAATTCATGTTTTTAAGTACACGATAGTACGGATACATGTCTCCTGTGTTGCGTATATAGAACAAAAATTCGCTGATGTTTATGTTTTCTATTCCTGATATGTTAGGTTTTCCATAAGCGGCATTTATAGTGTTGGTAACATCAAGCAGTCCTGCTTTGACTCCTGAAGCATATTCAGCCAACCCTCTGATAAGATATATTTCACGTGTTAGCAGCGGATACATAGGTGTTCTTCCTCCATCGCCGGATGGAATTATGCCTTCATATCCTCTCCATACGTTTTCAGGTTCGTATGTATATGCGTCTGTTGATAGTTTAAAACGATTTGTAGCAATCAGTTGTTGACATAGAACTTTTGCCATTTCGTATTCTCCAGTACATAATGAAACTTTTGCCCAAAGCAATAATGAGGCATTTGAAAGAGCTGAAGGAAGTTCTGCGCTTAAATCGTGTAGCCATAGTTTATATTCTTCCAATTGGCACGCACGGTTGTCGCTTATATATGTACCATAGTATGTAAACATCTGTGTCTTTATTACAGCCAGATCCAGTTTTATTGTATCTGATAGTCCTGCTGCATTTTCCATATCGGCTATTTCTTTCAGGTATAGCTCACCGCTTTTTATAGCTTTCAGTGCTTTATCCCAATACATGTCTGATAAAGTGGTTATCTCATTAAAAGAGAAACCTGAATATCCGGTAGTAAGTGATGCTTCTGTAATCCATGATTGATCTGCAAAGGATTTCATTTCATAGTTCCATAAATCCCTGACAACAACCAGCGAATCTTCACGTATGATAGGAGCCTCAAGTTTTTCGAATACTTTTGGAACTACATAAACAAAACTGTTTCCCACTGCCATTTCTTCACCTTCTATTTCCACTCCGTTTACTTCTACGTCATTCCCTTTGCGTGAAATGTATAGATTCTCGCCGTTTACGCTTTTTAGTACAAGTCCGTCGGTAAGTTGTGATTTGGGATAGCTTCCTACTGCAATGTGGCGTTTGATGGATGTGGAGTCAAGGTTCGCTGCACGACTTGCACTCTCTGTTCTGTCGTTCTTTACGGCAAATACGGTAAGTTTGTCTTCATTGATGTCTGGCAATTCAATCTTTTTCAGCTCTTCCACGAACAGACTTATTTCTTCGTTGCTTTCAAGAGCTTTGGCTATGTCTTGTACCGTTTCTTCACCTTTTGATTGTGGCAGGTTTTCCGGTCCGTCTCCGTCATCACATGAAGTGATTGGGAATACAAGTATGGCTGCTATTAGCCATACGACTGAGAATGTCTTTTTCATGGCTATGTTTTTTAAGGTGAGTCCTGTGGAATGTTAACCCTCGCTGCAAGCATCAGGACTCATCTATGCTTAAAGGAGAGATATTTTTCAACAAAGTTAGTAAAATATTTTTATTTTCCTATTTTTTTATAAAAAAGTTGATTGCTTTTACGTATTTTGTAAACCATTGTAAATAACTCTTAGATGCATTAGTTTTGGATGTCTTTTTCAAGTCTAACGTGTAAAAAGGCAGACTTATAGTGTTTTACGTCCTGATAAAATGAAAGGAAATTTATTGTATTTCTTGCATAATGTAATAATAAAGTCTTATTTTGCCATTTATGGCCTTTGACTTTTTATTCAGAAAAATGTGTAATGTTAATGATGTTTATATTTATAATTGATAATAATGTATGTATAATATTATAGATGGTTAATAATGTTAATTAAAACACTCTGATGTTTTATATGAAACGTCCTGTTGTCATCTCCGAAACTCCTTTTCTTTTCAGGAAAAATTTATTTTTCTTCTCTAAAAAGTGACGTGTTGTCAATATTTTTTGTAATAAAATGCTTCTTTTATTCTAAAAAGAAGATTTTTAGTTCTGTTTTTCTTTTGGCAAAAAGAAACATGAATATTTCTTTTGCTGTATTAGTATTGCTGTATAAGCTATTTGTGTGTTGTTGTGTGTGACTATTGCTTTTCTTTGTAGCATAATGATTTGATGAGGCTTTCTGAGAATTGATTTTTCCCTGTTTTGATTTATATTGGTATAGATTATCCTATTCTGGAAAATCGCAAATAACATATTGTCAATCTGATAAAAAAATTATTTCTGTTAATATCAATTTGTTTTTCTGTTTACTTTATGCTATCTTTGAATTGAAAGGTGAACTTTTAACCTTATTCTGTATCTGTTTTCATTATGAAAAAAACTTTTTTATATGGAAAATCTATATCATGTACCTCCTTTCAAATCAGAAGAACGCTTAATCTGGTTTAAAAGGATATTCTTTGCGGTTATGTTCCTGTCTTTATCTCTTTCCATAAGACCGACAAACCAGACTGGAGATGTTATAATAATAAATGGAGAGGAGTGGTCTTTAAGAGTAAAGCCGATAAGCCTTGATTCTGTACTTTATTCCCGTGTGAGAGACTTTCTGCCCGATAATATTGCTATTTCAACCGGTAATTGGAGCGGATATACTGCTTTCTGGGAGGTTTGTGACAGTTGTATCTATTTTAAGAAAATGGAAATATGTGTTTATGATAGAATCGGTAAGAAAGATTCTGTTTTAGTATATCGTTCAAGAGATTTACAGTCTGTTTTTGCTCATTATTACAAAGATGGAGAAGTTAGTGCCGAATGGCTTAGTGGTGAGTTCCGTGCCGGGCAGGGGGATTTTGTAAGAGATGTGAATTCTGGATTCAACAGTAATATGGAAACGGAACAGGTCTTGGAAGTAAAGGAAGGACGGATTATGAAAGCTGTAACGTATCATAATTACAGCAGGAAAGGTTTTGATTTGCAAGGCGCATACGATGAGGTTATACGTCTGTTTCCATGGGATAAATTTCCTGAATATGGTGATGAACATATTCACTTCAGTATTTATAATCCTAAAATGACAGACGATGGCCGCATGTTGGACTGTAGTGTGCGTTCTATTTATTTTCCACGTTTACGTAAAAGTATAAATGATGAAAATCATCCTTTGGCTGTAGCCATTAGGGAAACGTTGAAGTCTGTCTATCCTTGGGAGGTCTATTTTGTCAACGGTAAGTATGTAATGAAATATGAAAGTTTTCTCGTAAAGGTTTATAATGATAAAAATTGATGCGATTAATTAAGGGAATTTAATGTTGTTTGTTATGTCTATTTAATGAACAAGGTTATGTTTTCCTGTTTTCCGTTTGACAAAAATATTTGAATGGAGTATATACCTTTATTGAGCTTTTTTACTAATTCTTCGGAGTCGCATTTTGTTCTGAAAAGCTCCATGCCGGTGATGTCGTTCACCACTATTGTACTGGCTTTAGGAAAATCCGGCAGTTTGTTTATGCAAATTATCCTTTTGGCCTTATCCGGGTGATTGATGGCAAGCGGTTTGCTTTCGTTGCCGTAACGGTCAATGGACGTAATTGCCCAAAAACGTTTTATATTGGAGTCTTTTGCGACAAAACTGTTTGTGTTTTGTTTTAAGCATATAATCTTTCTTCCATCATTAGTGTCCACCGGATAAGTGTCTGATGCATAAATTCGATAGGCTATTTCCTCGATCTTGAATGATTCTGATTCTTCCCAGCATATTGAAACACAATTGTTGCTTAATGATATTTCTCCTTTTTGTGGAGGTAAAGGTGCGATACTGTCCTGCCAAGTCATGGGAGGTACGGCTGCGGGATATGTATAGAATCTGCATTTCAAACTATCAGTTAGACCACACGTGTTTTTCATCAGAAATTCGTTTCTGAAGAAAGCCTGTCCGTCCAATCCGTTACGTCTGGTGAAATATATTTGTCTCAATATCTCATTTATGTCCCATTCATGCGCTTTAATTTTCAGGAAATATATTCCCAATCCTGGGATAACCCATCTTCCGTGTTTGTTTTCTTCCCAGTCGAGTGCAAAAGGGTAGAACTGGTTGTCACGGAAATACATCATAGGGAATATGGCATCGTGTATCCCTGTTTCCATCCATAGTTTCGTATCCTGATATACGGCATTGTATGCGTTCCAGCCTTTCGAACTGTAGCGGCGTGTATCGTTATATTTACCTACAGGTGCGCTGCTCACTTTAACCCAAGGCTTTATGATTTTAACATCGTTATATATTTCTCTTACTATTGATGTGATGTTGTCCCTACGCCATTGTGTAAGGTTTTTACCTTTTCCATATTTGCGGAATGTCTTTCCGTCAGGAAAGTTTTCTCCGTTTTCAGGGTATCTTATATAGTCCAAATGAATTCCGTCGATGTCGTAATTCATGGTAATTTCTTTTGCTATTGCTGCCAGATATTTTGCTGTCTCGGGATTTCCCGGGTCAAGATACCAGGCTCTCTTGAAATGTATGCACATCGTTGGCTTTTTCTTTACGACGGATTGTTTCCCGAGCAGTCTGACCTGTCTGTCATTTCCGGCAGGTATGCATACCATCCACGCGTGAATTTCCATTCCGCGTTTATGGCATTCTTCAATTGCAAATTTCAGTGGGTCGTATCCGGGATTGCGACCGGTTTTACCTGTCAGTGACTCCGTGAAAGTCTCATATATTGAAGGGTAAATTACATCACCTCTTAGGCGTGTCTGAAACAATACTGTGTTGAAGTTGGCTTCCTTAAGCAGGTCTAATTGCCTGCACAATTCTTCTTTCTGTCGTTTTATTCCGTATTCAGATGTCGCCTTGGTGTTTGGCCAGTCAAGTCCACCTATGGTTGTTATCCATGCCGCTCTTATTTCATATTTGGATGATGCTTTTATATTGGATGAGAATACAGTTAGTATGGATAGTATAATTATGATTCTTTGCATATCATTGAATTTTGTGGGCAAAGATACTAAGACTTTACTGAAAAATCTTTATAAAATGAGTAATCTGTAGTTTTTTGTTTTGTTTCTTATTAAATAACATTACTTTTGTAACTGAAAATAAAGAAAATCAAACAAAAAATATTATGATAACATTTAGTTTAGCTTTAGTATTACTTATTGTGGGCTATCTGGTTTACGGAAAGTACGTTGACAGACTTTTTCAGCCCGATGCTTCACGTAAGACTCCAGCCGTAACTATGACAGATGGGGTGGATTTTATTCCTCTTCCTACATGGAAGATTTTCATGATTCAGTTTCTCAACATTGCCGGACTTGGTCCTATATTCGGGGCTATAATGGGAGCGCAGTTCGGTACGGCATCTTATCTTTGGATAGTTTTCGGTACTATATTTGCCGGAGCCGTACACGATTTCTTTTCCGGTGCGCTTTCCATACGTAATTCAGGAGAGAGTCTTCCTGAAATTATAGGACGATATTTGGGACTTACAACCAAGAAAGTTGCATGTATATTTACTGTGCTGCTTATGATACTTGTAGGTGCGGTGTTCGTGTCCGGTCCGGCTGAGTTGCTGGCAGGTATGACTCCGGATTATATGGATATGTATTTCTGGATGATAGTGATATTCGTATATTACATCCTTGCCACAATGCTTCCAATCGATAAAATCATAGGTCGTATATATCCGTTGTTTGCTTTTGCCCTGCTGTTTATGGCTGTCGGAATTCTTGTGATGCTTTATGTCAAGTCTCCTGAACTTCCTGAAATGTGGAACGGGTTCGGAACAAAATATGAGAAAAATCCTATCTTCCCAATGATGTTTATCTCTATAGCCTGTGGAGCAATCAGCGGTTTCCATGCCACACAATCTCCATTGATGGCAAGATGTATGGTCAACGAAAAACATTGTCGTCCTATTTTCTATGGCGCAATGGTGACTGAAGGTATAGTAGCTTTAATATGGGCTGCAGCTGCTACATATTTCTTCCATGAAAACGGAATTGTGGACGAAACAACAGGAATAGCTTATTCTGGTGCAAAAGTGGCTACAGATATTTCGAATCAATGGCTCGGTACTTTCGGTGGAATACTTGCCATTTTGGGTATTGTCGCTGCTCCTATTACCAGTGGTGATACCGCGCTCCGTTCAGCACGACTTATAGTAGCCGATTTCCTTGGCATAGAGCAACGCAGCATTGTCAAACGTCTGTTGATATGTATTCCGATCTTCCTTCTGACAGTGGGACTTTTAATATTCAGTTTCAGTAATGCGGAAGGATTCAAGATTATCTGGAGATATTTTGCGTGGTGTAATCAGACACTTTCAGTATTTACACTTTGGGCTATCACAGTCTATCTGGTGAAAAACAGGAAAAATTATTGGGTAACTCTTGTTCCTGCATTGTTTATGACATGTGTATGTTCTACATATATATTGATAGCTCCTGAAGGTTTCAGTCTTTCGCCGGTTATATCATATTGGGGTGGTGCTGTATGTGTTATGATAGCAGCAATATGGTTTGTGGCATGGTATAGAAAATCAGTTAAACACTAAAAAGGGATAATATGTTAATGACAACAACGAATAATGTGGAAGGTAAACGCATTCTGCATTATTATGGGATAGTTTCAGGTGAGACTATAATAGGCGCAAATATGTTTAGAGACTTGTTTGCAAGTATTCGTGATATAGTAGGCGGACGTGCCGGAGCTTACGAAGAGGTTTTGCGTAAGGCAAAAGACAGTGCTATGAAGGAAATGTGTGATGAGGCTATGCGACTTGGAGCCAATGCGGTCATAGGGATTGATCTTGATTTTGAGACTGTAGGTGGAAGCGGAAGTATGCTTATGGTTACAGCTTCTGGAACTGCGGTTTATTTGGAATAATATTTTTAGGGTAGAAATGAAGAAAAGTTTAGTTGTAGTAGCATTTATGGCATTACCGGGGTTGATAATGGCCCAAAAGAAAAATTTTGATTATAAATTCTATGGACAGGTACGTACTGACCTGTTTTATAATTCAAGAGCTAATTCGGAAACAGTTGACGGATTGTTTTATATGTATCCGAAGGATATATCTCCTGATGCTGATGGCAAAGACCTTAACAGTTTTGCCAACGGTGGTTTTTATACCCTTTATTCACGTCTTGGAATTGACGTGAAAGGTCCTGAACTGATGGGAAAAATCAAGACTTCAGCAAAACTTGAAGTAGATTTCCGTGGCTCTGGTACTACTTTCTCATTGTTTAGAATGCGTCATGTGTATTTTAATCTGGATTGGGGTAAGTCTGCATTGCTTGTAGGTCAGACATGGCATCCTCTGTATGGCGATGTGGCTCCTGACATTCTGAACCTGAATATGGGTGCACCGTTCCAGCCTTTCAGCCGTGCTCCACAGTTGAGATATAGGTTTACTACTCAAGGTATGGTGCTTACAGCCTCGGCTATATGGCAGTCGCAATACCTTGCTGTAGGTCCGAAAGATAATACTCCGGGAACTACGTCAACTATGAAAAGCCAGAATTTTATAAAGAACAGTTGTGTTCCTGAATTCTATTTCGGCGCGGACTACAGGACACTGGGAATGATTCTTGGTGCCGGAGTGCATGTGTCTTCTATGACTCCACGTACACAGTCGGATATTAAAATAGATGATAAGACTACCATAATGTATAAAGTGAACGAACGTGTAACAGGAATTTCCGGTGAAGCCCATGTGAAATATGTGAAGGATAAATTCTCTCTCGCGGCAAAGACTTTGTTGAGCTCCAATCTTACAATGACAAGTACAGTAGGAGGTTATGGAGTGACATCTGTTGATGCGCGTACAGGCGAACAGGAATATGCGCCATTGCGTGTTTCGCATTCATGGATAAACATGGTATATGGAAGCAAGTTGCGTTTCGGAGTTTTTGCCGGCTATCTTAAAAATCTTGGAGCAAAGAAAGATGTGGCGAGCCTGATAGGTACCGGTACAAACCTTGATCAATTGTCAAGTGCGTCAGCCGAGTTTACATATAATATCCCTAACTGGAAATTCGGCGCAGAATATTCCTGGACCGGAGCATGGTATGGAGACAATGATTCCAAAGGAAAGGTAGTTGATGCACATCTTGTAAAGAACAACCGTATAGTGTTTACCGCTATGTTCCAGTTCTGATAATATCTCGTTTTTTAAACCTATTAATAATGATATTATGAAGACAAAAGTTTTTCTTTTGTTTGCGTCTTTGTTCATATCTTCAGCAGGTTCTCAGGCAAGTCCGTTTGCTAATTATAAGGACATGCTGAAGTCGGACAAATATTCAAATTACGCTTCAGTTACATTACTTGACAGTACAAATGTGTCTGTAAAGCCTACAGGGCAGGGAGCTTTCTCTGTTGTAAAGGCCATTAAGATTCAGAATCTGAAAGGGGTAATGACAAACCGTGTTCTGAAATATGATTATGATCCGCTTACTGCCGCTGCCAGGTTCAAGGTTGTCAGAATCTATCACGAAGACGGTACATATACGGAAGTCGATGTAAATAAGACTTGTGATTATGCGGCACCGGCAAGAATGATTTACTGGGGGGCGCGTCAGATTATGATTCAGCTTGACAATCTCACCCCCGGAGATATTATTTATTATGAAATAGACAAGAAAGGTTTTACTTACGCGCTTCTTGGAGCAGATGATGATGACTCTCGTTTCATTCCTCCTATGCGCGGACAGTTCTATGATATTGTTCCTTTCTGGGTTTCCGAACCTACTATACGAAAAGTCTATAGAGTGGGAATGCCTATGGAAAAAGAGCTGCAGTTCCAGTTTTATCAGGGAGAGTGTTCTTCATCTATGCGTTTTGAGGACGGTAAAAAGGTATATAAATTTTCAATGAATGATGTTATGCCTTTCGATAAGGAACCGAATATGGTTGACCTTTTCGATGCGGCTCCAAAACTTATGATGTCAACTACTCCTGACTGGATAGAAAAGTCCAAATGGTTTAATAAGGTAAATGAGGATTACGGCAGTTTTAATGCCATACCGGAAGCCCAAAAGAAAGTTGACGAGCTGATAAAAGGCAAGAAGACTGAGATGGAAAAAATTGCGGTTCTAACACATTGGGTGGCCGACAATATCCGTTATGCGGGAATAACAATGGGGAAGGGTGAAGGTTTTACCCTTCATAATCTGAAAATGAATTATACAGACCGTTGTGGAGTATGTAAGGATATAGCAGGAACATTGGTTGCTTTCCTTCGTATGGCAGGTTTCGAGGCATATCCTGCAATGACTATGGCGGGAAGCAGAGTGGAAAGCATACCTGCCGATCATTTCAATCATTGTGTAGCTGTGGTGAAACTCAGCAACGGAACTCTCATGCCTCTTGATCCTACATGGGTTCCTTTCTGTCGTGAATTGTGGAGCAGTGCCGAACAACAGCAGAATTATCTGCCGGGCATACCTGAAGGTTCGGAGCTTTGTGTCACCCCAGTTTCTGCCCCGGAAAATCACTATGTACGCATCAAAGCTGAGAACCGCCTGAAGCCCGACGGTGCTTTGGAGGGTAAATTCACAATTTCCGCCGAAGGACAGAGTGACAGCAATATACGCCGTATATTTACAACAGGATTCCAGAGTGAATGGCGAAATACGATGGAAAAGCAGTTGCTTAGTGTATCTCCTAAAGCTGTGATGAAGAGTGTTGACTACGGACGTTCTCCTAAGGATTACCAGAAGGCTCCTATAAGCATAACGTTTACCTACGAGATACCTGAATATGCGATGACAGGAGATGGTGAACTGATTTTCAAACCATTCGTGATGAATAACCTCTATACACAGGTATTGACTTTTCTGCGTGTAAATACAGACTTGAAGGACCGTAAGTATGGATTCAAGGATTCATGTTCGCGCCTTGTAGAGGTGGAAGAAAAGCTTTCTTTGCCTTCCGGATATAAGATGCTTGGAGACGGAAAGCAGCTTAGTATTGATGGTCAGGCCGCAGATTTTGATGGAATGCTCAAGCAGAATGGCAACAAAATTCTTTTGGATACCAGACTTTCTTTATATAAGAGAGTCTATTCGGCAGAAGACTGGGATGATTTCCGCAATTCTGTAAATGCCTATAAATCGTTTGGTGAGTATATCGTAGTTAGAAAGTAATAAAGTAGGAGATTATGAAAACCATAAAACAATATTTATGTCTGGTATGCTTGTTTCTGATAGTAGTTCCGGTTTATTCCGCTTCGGAGGCAAGTTTCAGAAAACTATATAAGACATATACTCTGAATCAGGACGGAAGTATGGAGGAAAGGGTATATAAGGAACTGAAGATTTTCACTCATGCTGCAATGAACAGCAAGTATGGAGAAACTTTCATAGTGTATAATCCTGAATTCCAGGAGTTGAAGATTAACGAATCCTATACAATACAGAAAGATGGCAATAAGGTGGTTACTCCTTCCAACGCTTTTGTGGAAGTACTGCCTTCTTTTGCTGCTGATGCTCCTGCATATAATCATCTTAAAGAGATGGTGGTGGTTCATACCGGACTTGAACTCGGAGCTACCATAGTACTTGATTATTCTATCAAGACCAAAGCTGCGATGTGTGGCGAACTGGATGTGTTCACCATGATTAAGGAACTCTCTCCTATAGAAGATTTCAGGCTGACTGTAAATGTGCCTGAATCTAAAATGCTAAATTATGAACTTCTTAATTCCTCTGCAAAACCTGAGATTAAAGTAAACAACGGGCTAAGGACTATATCATATAAAATGAAGAATATAGCCCCGCGCCCTTATTCGTATCCGGTTTACAGTGCTTCTGTCGGTATAGTTCAGCAGGTGGCAAGTGGGATGATGCCTGCTTTTACAGCTTCTACGTATAAGAGTAATGCAGAAGCACTTGAAGTTTTAAGAAAACAGCTTGCGGTAGGAGACAGTAAGATTATCGAAAACAAAATTCTTGAAATAAAGAAAGAAACAGGTGATGATAAAAATAAACTCCGGATGACTATCAACAAGTTCATGACATATTTATATAGTGTGAAAGGACAATGCGGAGTGTCGTTAAGTCAGGCTGGTTACAGGGTACGTCCGGCTTCGGAAGTTTTGCTTTCAATGTACGGAACACGTGCTGAATTGGCAAATCTTGATAATGTGCTGCATAAGGCTGCCGGTCTTGATGCGGAGATAAAGATTGCTTTTGTTGAGGCAAAAGATATGAACAGTGTAGGACTGAGCGGTGTAGTAGCCGTTCTTTCAGACAGCGAGATGAACACATACGCAAACGGTTGGTATGCAGATGTTCAGGATTACATGTCGGTGACAGATTTAAATGGAATAAAGTCATCATTGATAAGCGACAAACCAGAAAAGCCTACAAAGAATATCAAGACTATTGAACTGAATGAGACTAATTCAAGAACATTGCCAGGAGGATATGTTGTTGTAACTATTCCTGATACTCATATTGCCGCAACTCTCTATCCGTATTCGGCTAATACGTCAATATCTGAGAGTATGTTGCTTCCGCATAAATTGAATCGCATAATGCAATATAACGTTAAGCTCCCGAAGGGTAAGACATGGATTGAAAAACGAAATGTGAAAGTTTCGAATGAAGTGGGAGAGGTGGCTGTGGAATACGAGCCTGCCGGTGATGAATTAAAAGTTACTTGTACCTATAAGATTGACGAACAGCTTATTACAAAGGAAAACTACAGGCTGTTCTATTCGCTGATGAGTGAATGCAAGGATATGAATAATTATATACTGTTATTTAAATAACTAATTGAATAATGTAAATAACGTTCAGTGAATGCCTGGTGAACGGGTAATGAACGGATAATGAACAGTCTTTTGCTTATAATAGCTGGTTCTTTTTGATGTTCGTATTGTGTTCACTGAATGTTCATTAAGCGTTCATAGGGAATACAAAAAGAAAAGGAGACCTAATGGTCTCCTTTCTTATTATGGTATAAAATAATTTTCAAATTATTTGTCACCACGGATAGCTGCGATACCCGGAAGGATCTTACCTTCGATAGCTTCAAGCAAAGCACCACCACCTGTTGAGATGTATGATACCTGGTCAGCCATACCGAACTTGTTGATACAAGCTACTGAGTCACCACCACCGATGAGTGAGAATGCACCTTCTTTAGTAGCTTCAGCGATAGCTTCAGCGATTACTTTAGAACCACCTGCGAAGTTGTCCATTTCGAATACACCTGCAGGACCGTTCCACAAGATAGTTTTTGCACCCTTGATGGCAGCCTTGAATTCTTCGCGAGTCTTAGGACCTGCATCAAGACCCATCCATCCGTCAGGAATATTGCTGTCGTCGCAAACCTGAGTATTAGCGTCGTTAGCGAAAGCGTCAGCTGCGATACAGTCGCAACCTAATACAAGGTTTACACCTTTAGCTTTAGCTTTTTCGATGATGTCAAGAGCCAACTGAAGCTTGTCGTCCTCTACCAATGAGTTACCGATCTTACCACCCTGAGCTTTAGCGAAAGTAAATGCCATACCACCGCAAAGGATCAGGTTATCAACTTTATCCATCAAGTTTTCGATGATACCGATTTTTGTAGAAACCTTAGAACCACCCATGATAGCAGTGAAAGGACGTTTGATGTCTTTCAATACGTTGTCAACAGCCTTAACTTCTTTTTCCATCAGGTAACCCAACATCTTGTGGTCTGCATCGAAGTAGTCAGCGATAACAGCTGTAGAAGCGTGTTTACGGTGAGCTGTACCGAATGCGTCCATAACGTAGCAGTCAGCGTATGAAGCAAGAGTCTTAGCGAATTCTTTCTGACGAGCTTTCATTTCTTTCTTAGCGTCTTCGTAAGCAGGATCTTCTTTTTCGATACCTACTGGTTTACCTTCTTCTTCAGGATAGAAACGGAGGTTTTCAAGCAAAAGAACTTCACCTGGTTTAAGAGCTGCAGCAGCTTCAGAAGCTTTTGCACAGTCTGGAGCGAATTTTACTTCAACACCAAGAGCTGCAGAAACAGCGTCAACAATCTGGCTCAAAGAATATTTAGCGTTTACTTTGCCTTTTGGTTTACCCATGTGTGACATGATGATCAAAGCACCACCGTCAGCAAGGATTTTTTTCAATGTAGGAAGGGCACCGCGGATACGAGTGTCGTCTGTGATTTTACCTTCTTCATTCAAAGGCACGTTGAAGTCAACGCGAACAATTGCCTTTTTACCAGCAAAGTTGAATTTGTCAATTGTCATCATAATCGTAATATTTTAATTAAAGAGTTTTTTCTTTATTTCTTAGACGCTCGCAAAGTTAAGAAAAAAATATTACAGATGATAATATGTGATAATTATTTTCATTAGGACAATCTGTTAGTTGAGAAGATTTTATCAGTATCTGTTCTTGTCTGCATTAAATCTGTAACCTATACCTAACATTAAGTTGTTTGGGTTCTTGAAATTATACAGTTGATAGCCTACGTGCAAAAATACGTTTCTTGTTATGTCTGTTTTCAGAACGAAAGTCTGGTAAAAGTGTTTTGTATCATCTCCACGGCATACAAAATTTTTACCTATACCTAAATTAATGGAGAATATAGGCATAACTACTTCTGCCCTTGCCGATAACCCGAGGGAAAATTGTTCAATGAAAGGAGGTCGGAAAAACTTTACATCATCTGTAGGAGTATCGGTATTTGCCAAATGATCTGTGATGTTTGCGCTTTCATCATATTGAGCGTCAAGAGATAGTCCGGCACGAAAATATTTATTGAAGTTATACATGGGATTGAAGTTGATTCCCGCTACGGCAAAAGAACCCGGTATCAGTGTTCCTGAACCGTCATGCCATACAATACCTTTCTTTTTGGTGGCACCATACACTATAACATCATAGTTAATGTATTGCTTGAATCCATATTTAGGTGTTACTGCCGGCATTTTTTTATTGTTAAATCTTGAACTCGGGTCATCTTGCGGACACCACATCAGGCCAATTCGTCCGTCAAGTGTGTTTACGCCATAGTTTGGATAACTTGTGTTGCCGTTTGAATAGTGTGACAGTTCTATTCCTGCCCTTAACGCCATTTCTTTTGTTATTTGCCAGTTCAGCAGGAAACCTAAATTAATATATGCGTTAACTTTTGAACCTACAATTGTATTGAATGGATTTCTTTCTGCGTCATATATCTTCCAACCGAATGAAGCTCCGAAATTCCACTCGTAGTCCAATGAAAGATTGTGTGTCAGTGATGCTATTCTGGAGGTCTGGAATACATATACAGCCAATGGATTTCCAATCTCTTTTCTGTTATGAAATGTGTTGTAACCTACACCTATACCTTGGATAGTGTTAGGATACATTTTTCCCATATAACCGTCTGGAGCGAATTTAAAGCCATATTTAATATGTCCCGACAGGTTTGTGCGTATTGGAGACTCCGCCATATTTTCCCCCTTGAAGAAACTTTTGGTCGGGAAAGTATATGCAGGTTTGAAGTCCAGACCTATAACGTGTATTATTTTTCTCGAAATGCTGTCCTGTCTTTCTGCGTTGAGGTTGACTGTTACTAAGCATAGTAACATAAGGGCGGTTATATATTTTATCATTCTTTATTGTCTAAATTAGGGAAAATCATAAGGCAATCGAACGGATCTTTGCTGTTTAGTCTGCCAGTAAAAATACATTTTTCACCTGTATATGGATTTGAGGCGTGTACTTTGTAGTTCACGTTGAATTCTTCGATACGGTTGTATATTTCAATTCTTTTTGTTTCACCGCCTTGTACTGTGGTTTGAATTATATGATTACGGTCAACTCTGCCAGTCCAGAAACTCTGTTCTCTCAATCCGAATATGACTTTTGTATTTCGCATTACAGGTTTTCCGTTTTCTATATCAGGTATTATTATTTCAGCAAGTTGGTTACCGAGATATTTATCCATGTTAAAAAATACATTATAGTCATCAGGATAGAACTCGATTCTTCTCTGTGAATTTCTATACGGATAAAAACTAAATGTTAACGCTTCTTTAGAATCAGCCAAGTTTGCATTTATCCAATCTACCTGTTCTATAACGTCGTTACTATAGTAGAAATCATTTTCGAAATCGTATTCCACCTTGTCGATTATTATTTTGTTTGTAGGCTTTATTGATACTTCGATAATCTTTCTGGTATATTTATTTCCTACTTCTATTTTTATATTTACCGGAGAGTTGTTCAGATTCTTGGTACAAATTATTTCCATTGTCTTGCTATCTTTCTTCTCGATACGCAATGCTATATATGTACTTTCGTATGACAATATTGCTGTCTCTCCGTTTTCCAGAGGAAGATAATTCTTCTTTAGGTTTCCGTTAAGATCGTATATGTCAAAGTTTAAGGCACTCATGCTATATACATTCAATATATCCCAGTTGTCAGAATCAAATTTTAATTTATATGGAATTTTGTTTTCAACAAAACATGTGTCAGGAACTTCCTTGATGAAGTCGTATATAAAAATCTCAGAGTTGCAGCACGTAAACAGTGTTGCACATATAATGGATATAAGTATATGTATTGCTCTCATAGTGATCAGTGTGTTGCTTTGTACCATGATGTGTTCATGTAACTGCTTGTCTTACTGTTATCGCTTGGCTCGGACGTTGTTATTCCGGAGTATGTATTTATCGGAAGAGTTCCACTGCTTGCGGAGTAGAACCTTTCTGTATGAGTCTTATACGGAACGACTTTATCAAGTACTTCGGTGAAAACGGAATATACATCATTGTTTTCTTCGCACAGTTTTTTTACATAATCTGCAAAATCGTAGAATATAACCGGTGTATATCCGTCCATTCGTTGAATAAGTTTTTCCTTCGATTTGTCAAATGAATAAATGGAATTTATGATTTTCATAATTGAGGCCATTTTATCAAGCTCTCTGCAGTCGGTTACAGCTATAGTACCGTATGGGTGTTTGTATGTGGAATAGAAATTATAGAACTCATTGCATATAGCCTCGTAATCTGGATTTTTATCCAAGAGATATTTACCTATTGAGGCGTATGGCATACCGTATGCCATTATCTCTGTAGGACATGCCACTATATGGTTGGTTACGTATCTTAAATCGTATGCTACTTCTATGGAGGACATATAACAGTCATCGAACATTATGTATTCCATTTTTATATCATTGTTTGATATGCCTTTGGCCAATGTGGTTATGTCTGTCTGAAACTCGGGGGAAAGTCCTCCAAAAAAACGGGTTATTGGTCTGTCTGTGTATTCCCAGTGAAATTTGAAAGAGTCTGCCGTGCGTGTTGATGAATAATCTACAGGAAGCCATCCCATACCATGACATCCTATAATCATGGAATAACTTTCTGCAGGGGCGAAAGATTTCATGTCGCCGATTATTCCGCTAAGTCCTGTTTCTGTTGTAAATTCCGGATTGTTGTACTCCTTCAGAATTTGACGGTTACATGTTCCGTTTTTATATACAATCTCAAACATCTCGGCTTCAGAAGAACTTGTTGACATGAAAACTATTACTTTTTCGTTATCCAACCCTTTTTCTGTTATAGCTTTTTCCAGGTCAGTTATGTTGTCATAGAAATAACTTGTCAGGTTTGTTGACCATGGAAGATACATGAATATGGTTCTGTGTGTAATTTCATGTTCAATCTTTTCCTTTTGGCATGAAAGGAAAATGGCGGAAAAGACAAATAGAAGTATATATTTGATAAGTTTCATGGTAACAGAAAAAATAATCGTATAAATTTTGATGTACGATTACAAACTTAATAATATCTTTTCATCTTTCGGAATAATTCTCAAAGAAAATAATGTGTATTATTCTTTGTATGTAATCTTGAACGGTAAAACCTGGAAGACTCTTCTGTCGGCCGTAGTCAGTTCGAGTTTATATGAAATGGAACTTCCGTTTCCTTTTTCGATAAGTGTCTGCAATGTTTCTTTTGGAAGAAGTTCTTTCAGATAGAGTCTTTCGTTCTGTAAATGTATGAGTCTTGCTTTCTTGTCGGTATCGACAACGAGCATGTACGAACGGTTATAATGACTTATGATACTTCCGGCATATCCATCACGGGTGGTAGTTTCTATGCTTGAGTTTTCATAGCTTAGTGACCTGTTTTCAGATGGTTCCGTGAATTCCATGTTCTTGTTGAATACCACTTCGCTGTAGCTTAAATCGTATATATCCGTTCCTTTGGGTTCCATTTCTTCGTCTGTTGAGAAAAGACTGAACTCAAAATGTCTGAATCTGTCGGATACAGTTATGTAGGCTCCGTTTGTAAGCAATTTTATTTTGACATGGTCCCCATTGCATGTTATTTCGCATGATTCCTCGTTTGTCGCTTTTACGGAATATAAATCGTTGTAAGAAAGAATGTCAAATTCAAATTCATTACCGGAAATAATGTTGACTTCATCGTTAATAGATGTAGTAAGGCTTTTTATATTCGATAAATCAGTAGGATAAGTATTCTGCACTTTTGTCAGTTCTTCACTGCTCATACGTTTGTAGGTGGAGTAACCGTAAATTTTTATTCCATCTGCACGAATTCCAAGATATTCGATTATTTTCATAATATCCTCTTTTAAAGATACAATACGCATAACCAAATGTCCATTTTGGCTGACTCTGTTACCTTCCTCATAATTGTAGGAATATGTGAAATATCCATGAGCTGGGAAGGCATCTACATACATGTATTCCTTGAGTGATGATGATGTCTCAAAATAATATTGGCTTGGGCCTCCTCCTATCAAGTCTTCGTAATAGTCTTTTGTCGAGCATTTTCCGTTACCATCTATTTCATGTGTGATAACATGTTTCCAACCATATCCAACTACAGATGAATTGAATTCTTCCATTGAAATATAGTCTGCATCAGGTGTGTAACATTCTCCGTTTTCATCAAAGGCAAATGTAGGATAAATATCTTCCTTATTGCAGGCCGCAAAGGTGACTGCACATAAAAGTGTTATAATAAACGAGTGTAGTTTCATGGATTTCGTGTATTATGATTAAGTTTATTTTTTCATGTTGAGTATTTGTTTTCTTCTGAGTCTGCTTAAATGTATAGGTGTTATTTTTAGGTAAGAAGCTATTTCTTTCAGTGGAATGAGTTGGATAATGTCACGATACTTTTCGAGAAGCTGCTCGTATCTTTCCTCTGGTGTGTAACGGTACAGATTGGTATATCTCAGATATGTTTGATTGAACAGTTGTTCTGCTACTATGCGTGCTAAACGTTGTCCGTTTGGTTTGTATTCGTATTCATGGTTTAGAATGTCAGAGTGGCAAAGATATATCTTACAGTCTGTTACAGCCTGGATACTTATTTCTGACTTGATACCGTATAAACATGACGGATAGTCTGCTACAAACTCACCGGGAAAGGAAAAGCCTATATTGTAATCCTTCTTTTCTGTTATGTTACGGCAAATGTATTTTACTATTCCTGATTCGAGTAATCCCCAAAACGGAAATATCTCACCTTCTTTCTGTATGTATTCACTTTTTCTGTATTGATGCGATTCTCCTTTCTCTAAACACAGATTCCTATAGTAATCAACATCAATTCCCGTCATATATGTGTTGAATTCAGACATTGCTATAATCATATTTTAATTGTAACCAGTTATAAAGGTAGTTATTTGTTTTCATAACAATGTCTTTCCGGTCGATTATTATATTTTGATATGATATTTTTTGTAAAATGTGCACTCGCCTTTATCGTTCCACAGCTGTAGAACGATCGTTCCACACGTGTAGAACGTTCGTTCTACAGCTGTGGAATAATCGTTTGACACGTGTCGAACGTAGGATTTATAATTGTTATTTTATGCTATGACTTACAGCAACGGTCTTAACTCCGGCTTCTGGATATTTTTCCTGATAATACTGTGTAAAATCTTTGTAGAAATATGGAACAGATTCAGAACCTACAGATTTGCTTTTTGAAGGATTGCATATAAATACATCATATTTTATTGCATTCTCTTCTTTTTCAGGATCATAACCTATTATGAAAGTCCATTCCATAGTCCCAATTATAGTTCCGTCAGGTTTTAGATTTTTATATGCTTCCGGAAAGTCGGCAGACTCTTTGTTTTCTTTCTTTATGAAACCAAGCATACCTATCTCTTTTTTGTCGTTTACAAGGAACCAGTTTGTCCAATTTTTATCCATATAGCAATGCAGACCTCCGAATGTAATCATTGGGTTTGAGCTTAAATCCTCTTCTATTACAGTTTTATTTTCGGCATCAATATAATATCCGAAATCGGTGTCGATATTTGTACAGTATTTTGTGTAGAACCAGTCGGGAATAAAATTGTCCGGTATATCATCTGATATTTTCTTTTCTTTTGAAATTACTTCCATCAACTCATACTCAGTCCATGCCGGTTCACCCATACTATGATCCAGATAGTTTGTTTCGCTTATGCGTATGGTATATTCATATCCGGGTTCATATTCAAATCCTTTAATTTCTCCAAGCTGTTCCCACTCTGCGGAATGTTCTTTCATTATCGCATATACTTCTGACACGTGATTATCTCCTGATGAGAATAACAGACCAGGCACTTTCTCCGATGCCACAGTTATAGTGTATTCATCGTAACCTGTAATTTTTCTGCCTTCTTCTTCCTTCAGGCAGCTAAAAAAATTGATGCACAGATTAATAACACGAATGTTTTAAAAAATTCTGAAGTTTTCATTTTGATTTTATACGTTGGTTTCCGTAAGCAAATGTAGATTTTTATTTAATGAAAAACAAAAAGAACTTTCCAAATCAATTAGATAAAGGAAAGTTCTTAACGTATGTTTATTATAAGGAACAGAAAAATGTGACCAGAAACGGTACGCTGAAGTCAACCACGAAACCATGAAAAATGGATACCACCACAAATTCTTGTCCGCTACATCTTGTGATGATTGGAAGTGTTGTGTCCATAGTTGTGGCTCCTCCGGAAGAAATTGGAGCAAGATTTCCAAACCATCTGACAAGTAAAGGTGCTGCAAGCAGGGTAATAATTTCTCTTGAAATGTTTGAAAGCAATGCTATTGTACCTAATTCTGCTCCTTTGTATTCTGTAATGAATATGCTTGATAGCGAATAATACCCGAAACCGCTTCCAACGGCCATACATTCTGCTGTAGTTCTATGTGTGAGAACGAAACTTGCCATTGCTGCTCCTGCCAATGTTCCGAGAATTGTCATAACAGGCAGGAATACAAGTCTTGGATTTAGTGACCGAAAGTTTTTTATGGTTTGTGGGTCATTGCCTACGCTTAGTCCTACAGAAAACATAAGTGCGCATAGTGCATAAAAACTGATATCGGTTTCCGCAATGTTAAATGGTAGGATATTGTATAATCCTGTGATACATCCCAAAATAAAGAATGCTACAATAATTAAACTACCTTTCATGCGTTTTCTCCTTTCTTTCTTTTATATAGAGCATACCATAATGCCCATGCAGCTACGCAACTGCCGAGTACTGCGGCAATTGTAATAATGATGGCTTCCAAACCTAAAGTTGCAAGTCCGTTTATGATTTGCCGATTACTTCCCACTTCTACTCCAAGAATGAACAGTAACAACCAAATGAGAGTTGTGATAAATTTGTTTATTGATTTTAGAGGATATTTCCTTATTGAAAATCCCAATATTACACCTGCTAACATGAGCAATATAACTGTGAACATATTATGTTATTGTATAAAAATTAAATGGATTAAAAAATAATATCAGTCTGTTTCTTATGTCGTTAAGTTTCCGCAAAGATACAACAAATTATATTCTCAATATGGCCTGTATATACATGTTTTTGTTAACAAAAGCATATCGTTCGTAAATCGTGTTATAAATCATGCTTTTTTTATTCTTTTGTTTGTAAATAAGAAATAAGTTAATACCTTTGTACTATGTTTTTCATAGTATTAGATTTAAGGTTAATAAAGGTTGGAGTACAGCGGTACTCCTTTTTTTATGCCTATACTTTAAAGTATTTGTTTTTCGGATTCATATAGAATATAAAAACGCGCTTTGAATTTGTGATAACATCAAAGCGCGTTTTTATTTATTATTGATGGAATTTATTATAGTGGCTTGTATTCTACAAATGCTTCCATAGCTTCATAACATGCCAATCCTAATCCGTCATATAGAGCGGCAGTTCCACGGTTACGGTCTTCGCTTCTTTGCCAGAACAGACGCTCGTCATTGCCTAAGAATGGAGCACTTTCCATCTGCGACTGGTGTTTGAGAATAGAATTACGTTTAGCGCGTAGTTCTTCTGGGCTCAAAGGAACAGCCATTTCGATGTTCTCAATCTCCCATTCAGCCCATGCTCCACGATACATCCATATCCTACAGTCGTTAAGCCATTCGGCACCTGCATTCTTTTCTTCGTCGATAGCCGCAAAAACGGCATCAGTACATACTCTGTGAGTGCCGTGTGGATCGGCCAGGTCGCCTGCCACGTAAATCTGGTGAGGTTTTACTTCTCTCAGAAGATTAAGAACGATTTCAATGTCAGGAAGACTTATAGGATTCTTTTCTATCTTACCTGTTTCGTAGAAAGGAAGATCAAGGAAGTGGCATCTTGACAAAGGAATGTTGTTGTATGTACATGCTGTACGTGCTTCACCTCTGCGGATGAGACCTTTGATAGTAAGAATATCTCTTGAGTCCATGTCGCCTTCTTTTTTCTCGGCAAAGAACTTCTTTATTTCAGCATATTTGTCACTGATTGTCTGATTCTGGCTATCATCGAACAACTGGTTGAAACCATTGATGAAGTGCATGAATCTTACAACTTCTTCATCACCAACAGCAATATTACCTGATGTTTGATATGCCACGTGTACTTCATGTCCCTGCTGAACAAGTCTTCTCAATGTACCTCCCATTGATATAACGTCATCATCAGGGTGTGGAGAGAATACGATAACTCTTTTAGGGAAAGGTTTTGCTCTTTCCGGACGGTAAGTGTCGTCTGCATTAGGTTTTCCACCCGGCCATCCTGTGATTGTGTGCTGGAGATCGTTAAATACTTTTATATTTACATTGTATGCGGAACCGTAAAGAGCAAGCAATTCACTCAAACCGTTATCATTGTAGTCCTTGTTGGTGAGTTTCAGAATAGGTTTGCCCAATGTCTGACATAACCATACGATAGCACTTCTGATAAGTTTGTTGTTCCATTCGCAGTTTGTTACAAGCCATGGACGTTGTATCCTTGTCAGATATGCGGCTGCTGCGAGATCTGTACATACCACAGCGTTGGTATGCATCTGAAGGTATGAGGCAGGCAATGTGTCTGTGATTTTTTCCTCTACAGTCTTGCGTATGATTTCAGCTTTGTCTTCGCCCCATGCAAGCAGGAATACTTTTCTTGCGCCAAGAATGGTTTTGATACCCATTGTAATGGAACAAGGAGGAAGGTTGTCAACACCAAGGTTGTGAGCCGCTTCCGAGCGTGAAGTACTGTCAAGCAATATCAGGCGTGTAGATGAACTTGCTTGTGAACCTGGTTCGTTCATACCGATAATTCCTTTTCGTCCAATGCCAAGAACAGCTATGTCAATACCTCCGAATGTTTGTATTCTTTGCTCGTATAATCTGCAATGGTCGATGATTGCATCCTGCGGAATGCTACCTTCCATTGTGAATATATTCTGTCTGTCAATATCAACCTGTGATATAAACTGTTTCATCAGGTGGCTGAAAGTACTTCCGGCACCTTCGTTTACAGGATAGAATTCGTACAGATTGAAAAGTATAACGTTTCTTAAACTTACGCCTTCGTCTTTATGACGTCTTATCAATTCTGTGAACAATGGTCGCAATGATGAACCTGTGCCAATGGCTATTGTACAGAATTTACCCTCACGTTGTCTATCCTGTATCTTTGCGATTATTTCATCTGCAATGTTTTGAGTTCCTTCGTCCATAGATTCGAAAATATTTGTAGTGATTTTTTCGAATCTTGTGATAACGGAACGTTCAACAGCATTCTCAGGCTTGTAGTAACGTGTAGAGACATTGTTCAATGAGATTTGCGATGTTAGATTTGTGCGCATAAACTCTCGTTTTGTTGTTATTAAATATTGTTTCTTTCTATATCTTTGAAGTATTTGTATGTGCCTACTTTAAGTTCATCTGTAGCAGCCTCATCACATACGATAATACCATGTTGGTGCATCTGAAGGGCACTGATTGTCCACATCTGTGTGATACCGCCTTCTACTGCATGTTGTAAAGCGCGTGCTTTGTTGTGTCCGTTACAGATAATCAAAACTTCTTTAGCAGACAGTACAGTACCTACACCTACTGTAAGAGCTGTTTTAGGAACTTTGTTAACATCGTTGTCGAAGAAACGTGAGTTAGCGATAATTGTGTCTGTTGTAAGAGTTTTCACACGGGTACGTGATGTAAGTGAAGAACCCGGTTCGTTGAATGCAATATGTCCGTCAGGACCTATACCTCCGAGGAACAAGTCTATACCTCCGAATTTTTCAATTTCTTTTTCGTAATTGGCACACTCTGCTTCAAGGTCAGCGGCATTACCATTCAGAATGTGTATGTTTTCTTTACAAATGTCTATATGATTGAAGAAATTGTTGAACATGAAAGAATGGTAGCTTTCAGGATGTGATTCCGGGAGACCTACATATTCGTCCATGTTGAATGTAACTACATTTTTAAATGAGACTTTACCTTGCTTGTTCAGTTCAATCAAGGCTTTGTACATTCCAAGTGGAGATGAACCTGTAGGAAGACCCAAAACGAAAGGTTTTTCTTTAGTAGGATTAGCTGCATTGATTTTTTTTGCAACATAATTTGCTGCCCAATTAGAGATTGACTGATAGTCCGGTTCGATAATTACTCTCATGATTTTTTGGTTTTATTAGTTTATAAATTTAGTTAACTATACTCTTGTATATGAAATATTTTGATAACTATGCAAAGATACCTATCATAAATTAGAAAGGCAAATAAAAAAAAAGATTTTTTATAGGTATGATATTAAAAAAAACTATTATTTTTGTAGCATATACTATAAAAACTATAAATATGGGACAGAGGCTATTGGATGAAATTAAGAAAGGAACAAAGAGTGCTACGATGAAACGTCGTATTATCACTCACTTTATATATAATGGTGATGCTACAATAACTGACCTTTCTAAGGATATGGATTTAAGTATTCCTACCATTACAAAGTTGGTAGATGAAATGTGCGAGGATGGATATGTAGATGATAATGGTAAATTGGAAACTAACGGGGGAAGACATCCTAATTTATATGGCTTAAATCCTGATGCTGGTTACTTCCTTGGCGTGGAAGCGGAACAGAATTATTTGAGTTTCTGTGTGGTTAACTTTAGAGGGGAGATAGTTGATTATAAGACAGGTGTTCCTTTTAAACGTGAGAATACTGTGGAATGTCTGGATAAAATGTGTGATGAAATATTGTTGTATATAAGTTCATTGCCATATAAAAAGGAAAAATATCTTAATGTTTGTGTCGCATTGCATGGACGTGTAAATCCTTTTACCGGATGTAGCTATGGTACTTTTAATTTCGCACAGACACCAATAAGTGAAATGATAACAGACAGAATCGGGATTAGTGCATGTGTGGATAATGACAGTAGAACGACTGCGTACGGTGAGTATATGTTGCATTCTGTGAAGTGTCCTAAGAACCTTATTTTTATTAATATAAGCTGGGGGCTTGGTATGGGTATAATAATCGATGGGAAATTATACAATGGAATGTCAGGATTTGCCGGTGAGTTTGGACATAATTATGGATATGACAATCAGCAGATATGCCATTGCGGTAAGAAAGGATGTATAGAAACAGAAGTTTCATGTTCTGCTTTATACAGGAAATTCATTGAACGACTGAAAAAAGGGGAGAGTTCAGTCATTTTGAAGGAAAAATCTATAGAGGATATTAAACTTGATGATATTTTCAATGCTGTTGATAGAGAGGATGTTTTGGCTATAGAACTTGTGGAAGAAATAGGACAGAAACTTGGACGTCATATAGGTGGATTAATCAATATATTTAATCCGGAACAGGTCATCATTGGCGGTGATTTGTCTAAGGTGGGAGATTATCTTCTCCATCCTATTATATCCGCTATAAGAAAACATACGTTGAACATGATGTATCGTGATTCGGATATCGTATTGTCTGAATTAAAAGAAAAAGCGAATGCAGTTGGAGCTGCATTATTATCAAGAAGTAATCTTTTTGTAATATAATATTGTTATCTTTGATATTTAAAATGAAAGCTGTCAGGTTAAAAAACTTGACAGCTTTTCTTTTATTTATTTATTATTTCTCTAAATAGGTCCCATTTCTCGGAAAGTTCCTGCATTGAACGGAACAGAAGATTTGCTCCTTCATTTAGTAGGGCTGAGTCTGGTAGCGGTCCTGTATTTACGGCTATCGTAAAAATTCCTGCTGCAACTCCTGCTTTTACGCCGAGAGGAGCATTTTCTACTACTACAGCTTCATTGGGAGCGATGCCTACCTTTTTTAGTCCCATAAGGTATGGCTCGGGATTAGGTTTGCCGTATTTAACGTCGAATGCTGTAACCATAAATTCCTTCTGGAATATACCTGGAAAATGATGATTAAGATTGTCTAAAAGTGATAACTGACCTGACCCTGTAACGAGTACTGGCTGAAGACCAGATTCTTTTATATTACGTAGTAATGTATATGCTCCCTTCATAGGCTCAGCTTTAGGAAGACTGTTGAAAATATCGCTTTTGGTTTGATATATCTTTTTAATCTCTTCTTCATCTGCGTTGTAGCCCCTTTCGCGCATACATACTATATTTATAGTACTTGCTCCGGTACGTCCTTCGTGCATGTATGCTTCTTCTTCACTTAGATTCATGCCATAAATAGCCATGGCTTTGTTCCATGCTTTTGCATGATTTTTCATCGAGTCGAACAAAACACCGTCCATATCGAATAGAACGGCTTTTAGATTTATCTTGTTATATCCTTTTTCTTTTAAGTAGTTTTGTATTGCTTGTTCAAACATTAGCGGTATTTTATATCATTTAAAGGCACGTATTACAGCGATGCCGTAGTACGTGCCTTGTTATTTCTGTTAGTTTATGAGTTTTTATTTTTTCAGACGAGCTTGAATTGCTTCTGATTCTTTTTCGTAACCAGGTTTGTTGAGCAGAGCAAACATGTTCTTCTTATATGCCTCAACTCCCGGCTGGTTGAATGGGTTTACTGCAAGAATGTAACCACTTATACCACAGGCCTTTTCGAAGAAGTAGATCAACTGTCCGATGTAGTATTCGTTCAATGTAGGAACAGATACTCTCATGTTTGGAACGCCACCGTCAACGTGTGCAAGTTGAGTTCCAAGTTCAGCCATCTTGTTTACTTCGTCCACTCTCTTGCCTGCAAGGAAGTTCAGACCGTCAAGGTTCTGTTCGTCTGTAGGAACACGCAATTCGTGGTTAGGAGTTTCTATAGAGATAACAGTTTCATATATTGTACGTTCACCTTCTTGAATCCACTGACCCATTGAGTGGAGGTCTGTAGAGAAGTCAACTGAGCTAGGGTAGATACCTTTTCCGTCTTTACCTTCTGATTCTCCGTAAAGCTGTTTCCACCATTCGTTGAAGTAATGAAGTTTTGGCTGGAAGTTAACTAAGATTTCAATCTTCTTTCCGTTGCGGTAAAGCTCGTTACGAGTTGCTGCGTAAAGAGCTGCTGGGTTTTCATACATATTTTCGTTTGCACAAACTTCTTCCATTTTACGTGCACCTTCAACCAGTTTCTCAATATCAATACCTGCTACTGCTATAGGAAGTAAACCTACTGGGGTAAGAACAGAGAAACGTCCGCCTACATTGTCAGGTATGATGAATGATTTGTAACCTTCGTTGTCAGCAGTTACACGTGCGGCACCTTTCTTTGCATCAGTAACGGCTACGATAACCTTGCGTGCCATTTCTTTGCCACGCTGGTCTTCGCACTGCTTTTTAAGAAGACGGAATGCAAGTGCAGTTTCGGTAGTTGTTCCTGATTTTGATATGTTGATTACACCAAATTTTTTATTCTTAAGGAAACTTGTCAATTCGTATAGATAGTCTTCGCCAATGTTGTGTCCTGCGAAAATTATAGTAGGTTCTCCTGCTTTCTTTTCTTTTAGCCACTGGAAGCTGTCAGACATTGCCTCTATTACTGCGCGTGCACCAAGATAGCTACCGCCGATACCTGCAACAACCACTACTTCGCAGTTCTCACGAAGAACTTTAGCTGTAGCTTTAATATCTTCGATATGTTCTTTAGTTATAGAAGATGGAAGATGAAGCCATCCGAGGAAGTCATTACCAAGTCCTGTTCCTTTTTCAAGGGTTTCCATGTAAGTCTTAACCAATGGCTCGTAAGAAGCCAATTTTCCTTCTGCCATGAAACTGACAGAGTTTTCGATGTTCAATTTAATATTTTCCATATTCATAAGTTTATCTGAATGAGTCTGTTAAAAGCTTTATTTCTATCATAGGAGTTATGCGTTCGTACAAAATGTTATAGACAGCGTCAACTATAGGCATATTAACGTGCAGATGTTTGTTTAATTCCTTGATGCATTTCGTCCCGTAATATCCTTCGGCAATCATTTCCATTTCTATTTGTGCACTTTTTACGGAATATCCTTTTCCTATCATCGTACCAAAAACACGGTTACGGCTGAAATTAGAATAACTGGTTACCAGTAAGTCGCCAAGATAGGCAGAATCATTTGTACATCTATCTACAGGATGTACTGTATTCAGGAAACGGTTCATCTCTTGAATAGCATTGGAAATTAGTACTGCTTGGAAATTATCGCCATATTTCAGTCCGCTACAGATTCCTGCAGCGATAGCATATACGTTTTTCAATACGGAAGCATATTCTATGCCTGCCACATCTGTGTTTACAGAAGTTTTTATATAGTGTCCTGCCAATTGTTGTGCGAATATCTTAGCCTTTTCAATATCTTTACATCCTACTGTCAGGTATGAAAGCCTTTCAAGTGCTACTTCTTCAGCATGACATGGACCTGCTAATACGGCAATGTTTTCTTCAGGAACATCATATACCTTATTGAAATAGTCCGAAACAATCAGATTTTCGTCAGGTACGATACCTTTTATGGCTGTAACGATGAATTTATCCTTGATTTTTGTTTTCAGTTTCTTTAGATGACTTTTAAGGTAAGGCGATGGGGTAACGAAAATCAGTGTATCTGATTCTCTTACCACTTTATTAATATCAGATGAAAAGTTGATATTCTTAACATTGAAGCGTACACTTGTAAGATAAGCCGGATTGTGCCCGAGACGTTTGAAATCTTCTATTCTGTCGTCCCTACGCATATACCAGTTTATTGATTCGGCTTGGGTAAGAATAATCTTTGCGATAGCTGTTGCCCAGCTACCTCCTCCCATAATAGCTATTTTACCAGGGAATTTCACTTTGGCAATTATTTTATTGGTTTTTAAGTTCTTAAGTCTTTAAGTTTGTAAGTTCTTGATTTGTCTCAAAACTTACAAACTTAAAAGGCTAAATACTTATTTTATATTCTGTATCCAATTGCTGACTTCGTCAACTGTAGGATTTTTCAGTTCAAGTTTATACTTCTTGTTTACTCCGCAGATGTCCATGTGAAGTTTCTGAGGATTTACGTCCTTCATGTCTGCTACCATGTTGTATCCGGCTTTCTGGATCAGTGCTACCCATTCTTCCGGAACTCCTATTTCCATGAATTTAGCAGGAGCATCCTTTGGTATCACCTTTTCAGGTCTCATTTGAGGGAAGAATAATACTTCCTGGATTGTACTCTGACCTGTCATAAGCATAACCAGACGGTCCATACCTATACCCATACCTGATGTAGGAGGCATACCGTATTCAAGTGCGCGTACAAAGTCCTTGTCGATAATCATAGCTTCGTCGTCACCCTTTTCGCTAAGTCTCATCTGCTCTTCGAAACGCTCAAGCTGGTCTATTGGGTCGTTAAGCTCAGAATATGCGTTACACAATTCCTTACCGTTTACCATAAGTTCGAAACGTTCTGTCAAGTCAGGATTGCTGCGGTGACGCTTAGTAAGCGGAGACATTTCGATAGGGTAGTCAGTGATGAATGTAGGCTGTATGTAGTTGCCTTCGCAGAATTCGCCGAAGATTTCGTCGATAAGCTTGCCTTTACCCATTGTGTCATCAATTTCCATGTTGAGTTTCTTGCAAACTTCACGAATCTGGTCTTCGTTCATGCCTGTAAGGTCGTAACCAGTGAATTCCTTTATAGAATCAAGCATAGTAACACGCTTGAAAGGAGCCTTAAAGTTGATGATATTGTCACCTACTTTAACTTCTGTAGTACCGTTTACGTCAAGACAGATCTTTTCGATCATGTTTTCTGTGAACTTCATCATCCAGTTGTAATCTTTGTATGCCACGTAGATTTCCATACAAGTAAACTCCGGATTATGTGTGCGGTCCATACCTTCGTTACGGAAGTTTTTACCGATTTCGTAAACACCTTCGAACCCACCCACTATAAGACGTTTCAAGTATAGTTCGCTGGCGATACGCATGTACAAAGGAATGTCAAGCGCATTGTGGTGAGTGATGAACGGACGTGCTGCCGCGCCACCTGCAATAGCCTGAAGTATAGGAGTCTCAACTTCAATATAACCTTTAGAGTTGAAATATTCGCGCATTGAATTGTAAACCTTATTGCGCTTAAGGAATATGTCTTTCACTCCGTCGTTTACCACGAGGTCAACATAACGCTGGCGGTAACGGAGTTCAGGATCTTCGAACTTGTCGTAAGCCACTCCATCTTTATATTTTACGATAGGAAGCGGTTTGATAGATTTAGACAGAACTGTAAGTTTCTTTGCGTGGATTGAGATTTCACCCATCTGTGTGCGGAATACAAAACCTTCAATGCCGACAAAGTCACCCAAATCAAGTAAACGTTTGAAAACTACATTGTATAAATCCTTGTTCTCATCAGGACAGATGTCATCGCGAGTGATATAAACCTGAATACGACCTTTTGAATCTTGTAATTCGATAAAAGACGCTTTACCCATTACGCGGCGTGACATTATACGTCCGGCTACAGAAACCATGCGAGGCTCTGCTTCATCATCTTTGAATTCATCTTTTATATCAGTAGAAAATGCGTTTGTTACATACTCTGCTGCAGGATACGGGTCTATGCCCATAGCTCTCATCTCATTCAGACTGTTGCGTCTGATAATTTCCTGTTCACTTAGTTCTAATACGTTCATTTCTTATATATTAACTATATTTTGGTACAAAAATAAGAAACATTTCGGAATATATTAATATATGTATGATACTTTTTGCTTAAATAACCGAACATACACCTTATAGAAAATGTTTTTTATAGTGCATAATATTGCTTTTCGCTATCAAAAATATTCAATTGTCCGCATTTGTCAAATAAAATGTCGTAATTTTTTGTGAGTTATCATTAAATTGTTACCTTTGGGCTGTTCTAAATGTGAAAAGCATGAAAATAGTGATTTTACAAACAGATATTGTTTGGGCCAATCCTTCGGCCAATATTGAAAAAGCAGATGAAATTATCAACAGATACGAAGATGTTGATATTTTTGTTTTGTCTGAAATGTTTTCTACAGGTTTCTGTACCAATCCGGAAGGTATCGCTGAAAAAATCGATTCAGGAACTTTGGATTGGATGAAACATACAGCGCAGCGTAAGAAATGTGCCATAGCAGGCAGTATAGCCTTGGAGGATAAAGGTCAGTATTATAACAGATTTTATTTCGTTCACCCTGGGGGAACTGTGGAATGGTACGACAAGAAACATCTCTTTACCTACGGTGGGGAGCATAAACGTTTCACGGCCGGTACTCGACGTGTGATAGTCAACTATAAAGATGTGAGGATTCTGTTGCAGGTTTGTTATGACTTGCGATTCCCTGTTTGGAGTAGAAACAGAAACGATTATGATGTAGCTTTTTATGTAGCAAGCTGGCCGACTCCTCGTGTTGACGCCTGGAAACTTCTTTTAAAGGCAAGGGCAGTTGAAAACCAGTGTTATGTGGTTGGAGTGAACCGGATAGGCAAGGACCCTAACTGTGATTACGTGGGCGGCAGTGCTGTAATTGATCCATACGGTAAAGTGATTGCGGCATGTGAAGACGGTAAGGCTTGTGAGGCTATTGTAGATATAGATATGTCGGAACTTGAGGCGTTCCGTAAGAAATTCCCGGTATTGAATGATGCCGATCCTTTTGAAATAGTATAACTCAAAATATGGAAAACAGTAAGAAATTATTACTCTTGGGCGACCAAGCTATAGCTTTGGGAGCCATACATGCAGGTATCTCCGGAGTATATGCTTATCCGGGTACACCTTCGACAGAAATTACAGAATATATACAGGAACATCCTCTAGCAAAAGAACGCAAGTTGCATAGCAGCTGGTGTACTAATGAAAAGACGGCAATGGAAGCTGCTCTCGGGGTAAGTTATGTCGGTAAGCGTGCTTTGGTATGTATGAAGCATGTCGGTATGAATGTCTGTGCCGATGCTTTTGTCAATTCCGGCATGACAGGTACCAACGGTGGAATAGTGGTAGTAGCTGCCGATGACCCTTCCATGCATTCGTCGCAAAATGAACAGGATTCAAGGTTTTACGGCAAGTTTGCCATGATTCCTATCCTCGAACCTTCATCACAGCAGGAGGCTTACGACATGATGCAGTATGCATTCGAAATGTCTGAACGTGATGGAACACCTGTTCTTATGAGAATTACCACACGCATGGCGCATTCTCGTGCCAATGTGGCGGTGAAAGACGAGGCTTTGGAAGTGACTTCCACAGGCAAGGCTTCTTCTCCTGCCAATTGGGTACTTTTACCTGCCAACGCACGCCGACGCAATAAGGAAGTAATCGGACTTCAGCCGGTGTTGCGCCAACTCTCAGAAGAGTCACCTTTCAATAAGGCAGAGAATATATCTTCAAATAAGGCTGATTTGGGTATAGTAGCTTGCGGTATAGGATATAATTATGTAATGGAAAATTATCCAGACGGATGCCCTTTTCCTGTTGTAAAAGTATCTCAATATCCACTTCCTACAGATAAAATTGTTGCTTTGGCAAACTCATGTAAGGAAATATTGGTAGTTGAGGACGGACAGCCTTTCGTGGAAGAACAGCTTCATGGGGTATTGCCTTCGCAGTATGTTGTTAAAGGACGCCTGAGCGGGGCATTGCCGCGTACCGGTGAGCTCAATCCGGATAATGTAAAAGCCGGATTAGGTATGAAGGATGCTGAAGTATATCCGCCGGCGCAGAATTTGGTTCCACGTCCTCCTGCACTTTGTAACGGATGCGGACACCGTGATGTGTATGACGCACTGAATAAGGTTGCTGCCGAGTATGCGGATACAAAAATTTTCGGTGATATAGGTTGTTACACACTTGGAGCATTACCACCTTTCCGTGCTTTGCATAGCTGTGTTGACATGGGGGCTTCCATCACCATGGCTAAAGGTGCCGCCGATGCAGGTCAGTTCCCTTCAATAGCCATTATCGGTGATTCCACTTTCACTCATTCCGGTATGACAGGACTTCTTGATGCAGTGAATGATAAGTCGAACATCGTAGTGGTAATATCCGACAATCTTACAACAGCCATGACAGGCGGTCAGGATTCAGCCGGAACAAACAAGTTCGAGGCTATCTGTCTTGGTCTTGGAGTAGAACCGGAACATGTACGTGTGGTAGTGCCGTTACCAAAGAATATGGACGAAATAACCCGTATCATTCGCGAAGAAATTGAGTATAACGGTGTGTCGGTGATTATCCCACGCAGAGAATGTATGCAGACACTGAACCGTAAGTTGAAACAGAAAAGAGCCGAAAAACAATGAAAACAGATATAATTCTTTCAGGTGTGGGAGGACAAGGTATCCTCTCCATCGCGACCATAATTGGCGAGGCAGCCACTCGCAGCGGACTGAATTTGAAGCAGGCTGAAGTACACGGTATGAGTCAGCGAGGTGGTGACGTGCAGTCAAATCTACGTCTGTCGGATAAACCTATTGCTTCCGATCTTATTCCTCTCGGAGGAGCAGATATGATAATTTCGCTTGAACCAATGGAAGCACTTCGCTATTTGCCTTATCTCGCCAAGGACGGATGGATTATCACGTCTTCCACTCCGTTCAAGAATATTCCGAACTATCCGGAGGTTGAGGCTGTAATGGCGGAGCTAAATTCATTGCCAAACGTGGTTTCGCTCGATATAGATGCTATAGCAAAGGAAAACAATATGCCTAAATGCGGAAACGTGATTCTTCTTGGAGCTGCTGCCGCATATTTTAAGATTTTGGACAAGGCAACTCTTTATGACAGTATAGACAGTATTTTTGGCTCAAAAGGTTCTGCCGTAGTAGAGATGAACCATTGTGCTTTCAATATAGGTTATGAGGCTGCGGCTTCCAAATGAGTAATTTAATACAAAAACTGTTATGAGTAAAGTTTTCAGTAAAGAATTAGTAGAGCAGGTTGTAAAGGAAATGAAGGTTGCCGACCTTCGTAATGCCACCATAGGTGATGTACTTCTTGTGGCGTCACGTCTGGAACAGCTTACAGGCATACCTTTTATCCGTATGGACCAGGGCTCTCCGGGACTGCCTGCCAACAAGATAGGTATTGAAGCCGAAAAGGCTGCTCTCGACAAAGGATTGGGAGCGCAATATCCCGCTGCGGCCGGAGTTCAGGAACTTAAGGATGCTGCATCCCGTTTCGTGAAAGCATTCATTAATATCGACATTTCTCCACGTGCATGTCTGCCTACTACTGGTTCCGTGGCGGCATCGTTCGGAGCATTCATAGCGTGTACGCAGCGTATTCCAGGAAAAGACAAGGTGCTGTTTATAGACCCGGGTTTCCCGATTCAAAAATCACAGTTGCGTATTCTTGGTATCAAATGGAAACTGTTTGATATATACAATTACCGTGGTGAGGCTCTCCGTGCCAAGTTGGAAAGCATGATGTCTGACGGCGATGTTGCCGCAATAGTATATTCCAATCCTAACAATCCGGCATGGTTCTGTTTGGATGAGGATGAATTGAAAATAGTAGGCGAACTTGCCACCAAGTATGATACGATAGTTATGGAGGACCAAGCATATTTCTGTATGGACTTCCGCAGTCCGTTCGGCCGTCCGTATCAGGAACCGTACGTGCCTACAGTGGCGAGATATACAGATAATTATATCCTTATGCTTTCCGCATCGAAAATATTCAGCTATGCGGGACAGCGTATCGCACTGGCATGTATTTCCGATAAGCTTTTCGACAAACAGTATCCCGCACTTGCAGAGAGATATGAGGACTCAGGAATATTCGGGCCTACATTCATTGCATCCATAATGTATATGATAACTTCCGGATGTACCGCCACAACACAATATGCAATGGCAGAGATGCTGAACAAATCAGTTGAGGGAGTGATAGACTTCGTAGAGGATACACGTGAGTATGAACGCCGTGCACGCCGAATGAAACAGATATTCACCGATAACGGCTTCAGTATAGTTTACGATTATGATGTTCACCAGAAAGTAGGCGACGGTTTCTTCTTCACTTTGGGATATCCCGGAATGACAGGTGGAGAATTGCTCGAAGAACTTATGTATTATGGAGTCAGCAGTATCTCACTATCCACAACAGGAAGCGATCAGCAGGGAGTACGTGCATGTACATCGCGCATGAGGGAAGAACTCTATCCTGTTCTTGAAGAACGAATGAAAGCCTTTAAGGCAGACCATCCTATATAATTACATTTGCAAATATAACATTAACGATTAAAGATAATACCCATGTTTTGGAATGAAAATAAAGAATGTATGCCTCGCGAACAGATGCGCGAGCTGCAGGGGAAAAGACTTCAAAAACTGGTGACGTATGTTTATCACAACGTGCCTTTCTATAGAAAGAAAATGCAGGAAATGGACTTGTCTCCGGACGATATCCGCAGTATTGATGACATTGTGAAACTCCCTTTTACAACCAAGCAGGACTTGCGCGACAACTATCCGTACGGATTACAGGCGGCACCTGCTTCGGAGATAGTACGTGTACACGCATCTTCCGGTACAACCGGTAATCCTACTATTGTGGGATATACACGTAAAGACCTTGCTATTTGGTCGGAAGTTATGTCACGCTGTCTCACGGCATACGGAGTTACGCGTGATGATACATTCTCGGTTAGTTACGGCTACGGACTCTTCACCGGTGGTTTGGGAGCACACTACGGGGTGGAAAATCTTGGAGCAACAGTGATACCTGCATCAACCGGTAATACAGAAAAACATATCCGTCTTATCCGTGATCTGAAGATAACAGGTATAGCATGTACACCGTCGTATGCCATGTATCTTGCGGAAGTGATGGAAAAGATGGGACTTACGAAAAACGATCTCGGACTCCGTATCGGTGCTTTCGGTGCAGAACCATGGACTGAGAATATGCGTAAAGAGATAGAAGAACGTCTCGGATTGAAAGGTTACAACATCTATGGATTGAGTGAAATAATGGGTCCGGGTGTATCATACGAATGTCAGGAACAGAATGGATCGCACATTAACGAAGACCATTTCTTCCCTGAAATTATAGACCCTAATACACTTCAGCCGTTGCCTTACGGACATCAGGGTGAACTCGTCTTTACTACACTGACTAAGGAAGGAATGCCATTGCTCCGTTACCGCACTAAGGACCTCACATCTCTTATAGATACTCCATGTCCGTGCGGACGTACATCAGTGCGTATGACTCCTATCATGGGAAGAAGCGACGATATGCTCATTATCCGCGGTATCAACGTATTCCCGTCACAGGTGGAAAGCGTTATCCTCGAAATGAAAGAATTCGAACCTCAATATTTGTTGATAGTTGACCGTAAAGGTAATCTTGATACACTGGAAATACAGGTTGAGGTACGCCGCGACTTCTTCAGCGATGATATTGGAGCAATGCTTGCGTTGAAGAAATCACTTGCCGACAAGCTGAAAAGTGTACTTTCTATCAGTGCCGATGTCAAGTTGGTTGAACCTAACAGCATAGCCCGCAGTCAGGGAAAATCAAAGAGAGTGATAGATAACCGTAAGTTGGTGTAAGGCAATTAATAATTGGCAATTAAGAACTGCAAGTCAGCGAAGCTAATTAATAATTGACGATTTGATTTATAGTATTGTTCTTCACTCTTAATTTTTAATTTTTCATTTTTAATTAAAGTAACATGACCATAAAACAATTATCAGTATTCCTTGAAAACAAAACAGGAAGAATAAACGATGTAGTACGTACATTGGGACAGAACGGCATAAACATGCACGCTTTCAGTATGGCAGAAACGACAGATTTCGGAATACTACGTCTTATAGTATCCGATGTGGACAAGGCTGTGGAAGTATTGCGCGCACAGAACTTTGCCGTAATGTCAACCGAAGTTATCTGCCTCAGTTGCGACAATACTCCAGGCTCTCTTGCCGTGATTCTTGAGTATCTTGCAGAAGAAAAAATCTTTATAGAATATATGTATGCTTTTGCCCAAAACGACAAGGCACACGTGGTAATTAAACCTAACGATCTCAAGGCATGTCTGGCAGTATTAGAAGCAAAAGGCTGTACAGTATTGAAGAAAGGGGATTTGTAATAAGAAATTACATAATAACAAAGCAGGTCAGGTGAAACAATCAAACTCACCTGGCCTGTTTTTTATTTGAATTGTAATTTGAAAATCGTATTATTTTCATTGCTGCATACCAGTGAGATACTTCCGTTGTGAAGACGCATTATCTGGCGTGAAAGACTTAATCCTACTCCTGTCCCTTCTTGTTTAGTGGTGTAGAACGGAACAAATATATCTTCATAGTTTTCCTTACTGATAGGGTTACCATTGTTTGAAACACATATCACTACAGTTTCATTTAAATCTATTTCGGCGGATATTTCTATTATTGTTGCTTTTGCCTGAATAGCGTTCCTTATAAGATTTATGAATACTTGCGAAATCTGGTCTATATCGGCATAAAGTAAAATATCCTCCGATTTTTCGGTATATGTTATTTTTGTTCCGGAATTGTGTACCTGTTCTTTTGTCAGTTGGGTTACTCTGTCTATCAGTTCCTTCAGGTAGAATGCTTTCTTTACAGGTGTTGATATTCTGGTTAGAGAACGATATGTGTCAACAAATTTTATCAATCCTTTGGCTGATTCAGAGATCGTCTCCAAGCCAATTTTAAGTTCTTTACGATTGAGTGCTTTTGTGTCAGTTGCGGAGTCCAATTCCATATAAAGGGTATGGCTCAGCGAAGCTATGGGGGTTACGGTGTTCATGATTTCATGTGTAAGAACACGGATAAGTTTGTTCCATGACATTTCTTCGTTTCGTGACATTTCGTTACTAATGTCATTTAATACGATAATCTTTACATTCTTTCCCTGCAGGGAAGTTTCCGAGGATGAGACAGAGAGTGTAGTCTGTCCCTTCTCATTATAGAAAGAGACACGCATCTCGTTGTTGGCCTCCGAAATGTTTTCAAAACATGCCTGGAGTTCCGTACTGATGTTTGCGAGCTGTCTTACGTTGCCGAGTGTGGCAACTCCAAGAATGTTCAGTGCCGAGGCATTGCTGAATAAAACTCTTCCGCTGAATTTGTTGTTTTGTTCTATTACAATTATTCCGGTCTTTACCCTGTCAAGCATCTGTCCGTAATAACGCTCCTGCTCGTTTATCTCCTGTTTTTCTTTTTCGAATATCAGTCGTATTCTGTTCAGGGTCTTGTGAAATTTACGGTACAGGAATTTCTTTTCGTCAAAACGGAAATTTGTTTCCTTATCTTCCAGTGCATCAAGAATGTACGAAACTTTGCGGTGTGTCTTTCTCGCATAGTACATACCGGAAATTATTGCAGAGATTGAAGCTGTTGCAATAATGATTAATAAGACATTTTCATACGAAATCATATATTATACTTTTTCAGTTTCGTATATAGGGTAGGGCGGCTGATGTTGAGTGATTTTGCAACGTGTGTCAGATTGCCGTTATATCTTTCCATTGCGACACGTATAGTTCTTTCCTCTACTTCTTCCAGTGTTTCCTCTCCTGATGGAGAAGATTGGTTTTGTGTATCTGCGTACTGTTGATGGCGCAGACAGAAATCTGACAGTTGTAGTTCTGTTCCGTCAGTCAGAATAACAGCCTTCTCTATAGTGTTTTGCAATTCACGTATATTTCCGTTCCATCTACATGAAATAAGAGCTTTTGCAGCTTCATCAGATATTCCAGATACTTCACGGTGATATTTCTCAGCATATCTTTTTATGAATATTTTTGCCAGAGGTATAATTTCATCTGTTCTTTCTCTAAGTGGAGGAAGCTGGATGTGCATGGTGTTTATACGATAATAAAGGTCTTCGCGAAATTCGCCGTTCCGTATCATTTCCTCAATATTTCGGTTGGTGGCACAAATGAGGCGGATATCTACAGGAGTTGATTGTGAACTACCCACTTTGCTTACTGTTCTGTTTTGAAGAACTCTGAGCAACTTGGCCTGCAGATTCAGAGGAATATTTCCTATCTCGTCAAGAAACAGGGTACTGCCGTTTGCCTGTTCTATTTTTCCCACACGGTCTGTATGAGCGTCCGTAAAGGCTCCTTTTACATGTCCGAACAGTTCGCTTTCAAAAAGTGTTTCCGTTATTGCTCCTGCATCAACACAAACCATCGGTTTCATTCCTCTGTCCGAGAGACGGTGGATTTCTGCTGCAAGTACATCTTTTCCCGTACCGTTTTCTCCCGTAATAAGAATGCTTGCGTCTGTTGAGGCTATTTTGTTTACGGTACGGAATATGTTTTTCATTGCAGGACTGCTGCCCCAGTGCATTGTTGCAGACTGGCTTACAGCAGGCTTCATACTTTTCTTTTTTGTTCCTGTATCCTTGTGTTTGTATGCGGCATCAAGCACAGAAATCAGTTTCTCGTTTTCCCAGGGTTTTACTATGAAGTCGAACGCTCCACGTTTCATTCCTTCTACCGCCAGTGATATGTCGGCATACGCAGTGAAGAGTACAACTTCGGTAGTAGGGCTTGTCTTTTTGATTTCCGAAAGCCAATACAGTCCCTCATTCCCGGTATTGGCAGACGACTGGAAGTTCATATCGAGAAGTATTACATCAGGTATAAACTCTCTTAACTGTGAATTTATGACGTTTGGTGATGCCACAGCCTTTACTTCCTTAAAGTATTTAGGCAATAGCAGTTGGAGTGCTGCCCTTATTCCGCTATTATCATCTACTACTAATATTTTGGCTTTGTTCATGTTCACTTTTATACTTTGATGTGCAAAAATATAAGTTTTGGAGTTTATTTTGTCCAGTTGATTGAAAAATTATCCGCAGACACATCCATTCATCACGAACAGTTGTAGCCTGCGGCTTAATTAGAGAGAGATTTTTATTTATTCGGTCTCCAATGATATGTTTGGAGATTCAAGTGCAAGTGAATTATATCTCATAACTACGAGTACTGCCGTAAGCATCTGGATGAACAGGAACACCAGCAGGAATATCCACCATGATACATCGATTTTCATGGCAAATCCACGGAGATATTCGTTTATTGCTATCATTGATACGGGTATTGAGATGATGAACCCTATTAGGACTATAAAGAAGTACGGCTTGTTTCCCAGCCATAGTACATCAGTGTAGTTTGCTCCAAACACTTTGCGCAGGGCTATTTCCTTTCTCTTATGTTGAATGTCAAATATCACCATAGAGAAGACACCGACGAGTGACAATACTATTGCTATTATTGAAAAACACAGCATAGTGTTGGCAAAAGAATTTTCGCGCTGATATTGTGCGGCAGCCACGTTATCGTAGAACAATACCTCTGTAGGATATTCTGGTTCTATTTTACTGATAATCTCCTTTATGTGTGATACTGCCGCAGTTCTGTCGTATCCGGAAGCAAGTCTCACAAACATATCCGACAGATATCCGCTTTCAGCCGGAAGCGAGACAAAGCATACAGCACTCTGGCTTTTGCGCATGGACGTAAAGTTTATATTGTCGCATATACCTATTGCTTCTGCTTCCATGGAAGGGATATTCCCGAGTTCCACACCGTAATTATCCTTCATATACCGGTTTACTATAATGTCTCCTTTGCTCGATTTCGTGAATGTTTTCCCTTCTGTCATCTTTATTCCCATAACCTCAGGAAAATCAGGAGTGACATATATCAGGAAGCTTGGAATTTCTGTGCCGTTATATTCTATTCCCTCAGTGCAATAAGTGTCCTGTGCTCCAAATTTTTCGGACGTGAATGCCACATTCTCTATTTCAGGATATTTCTGAAGTTCTTCCTTTATCCATGCACCTTTGTTCTTCACTATATCGCTTGTCAGTCCTACAATGGCTATGCGATCCTTGTCAAACTTCGGGTCGAACTGAAGCATCATCCTGTTCTGCAGATAGATTGCCGCTATGAACAGAATCAATGAGCACGAGATGGCATACTGCACGCACAGGAGAGCCTTCTTGATTTTCATACCAGAAGAACTTAAGTTGAAGTTGCCTCTCATTGCAAGTTCTCCGGTATATGATGTGGCGAAGAATGCAGGATATATTCCAGAAAGTATTCCTCCGGACAGAGCCAGAAGCAGTGTTATGATTACGATGGAAGAATTCTTCTCAAGGCTGAACACTGTGTTTATGATTCCCATTTCCGTGACAGAAGGAGATAGGAAAACGACTGCAATCACAGCTCCGGCAAATGCTATGAGCGACAGCAGGACAGTTTCCTGAATTATCTCCATACGTATCGTACGGGTGTCCTCGCCAAGTATTATCCTGGTGTTGATGGATTTCAGTCTTGACGGAATGAGCGAGGTATAGAAATTTGTAAAATTCAGTAGGCCTACAATGATTATGAGGAATGAGATAATGGTCAGTACATTGTATTGTGTGAGACTTCCGCTCCGGAACACACGTCCGTCCGACTTCTCTTCCTGAAAATATACGTCAACCAGTGGTGTGAGATAAATAGGGGTGAGACCACGGTATTTATCAAACTCGAACTTGCTGTTGAATTCATCTTCAACCAGAGA